>JAHDGV010000291.1 GCA_020631655.1 Chloroflexota bacterium
CCATCTGCATCGATGACTAAGTTTGGGTATCCCGTTAACGTAATTGCCCATTCGCTATTGGGCGGCATAGGGGAGCGAGAAAAACGAAGTCTTGAATCGATTTGACCGCTCAATCCGGTCGTGGGCTCCTCCGGCCGCCAATCGGTCTGAGTCGAAACTGCGGCACCAGTATCAGGGATGGCTACCTCGATAAAGTCTGTTGGATAGGGAAACTCATGACTGATCGTCATGCCTGGCTCATACGGGAGAACATACCGCATCAGCAATTGCAACGTAGCTTCACCTGGCAATACGTCTAACTTCGGTCGCCAAACATTATCGACTACCACAGGGTCATCGATTGGGGCAAAGTTTTCTGCGCCGCCAAACCCCTGCAAAAAGATCACATTCTCAGCCCCTTCAGGGATTGGGATTTGAACTGTGCCGGATTCAAGAGAATCACCTATGTAGACGGCCGGTTCAGAATTGCTAAACAAGTAAATCTCTGCGACTTGAACATTGCCGGGGCCAAAATCTACCAAAGTTTGATGTTGTGACACACGAATACCGCTGTCATCCGTTGTGGCATCAAAAACCACAACGTTCAAATTTGCCTCTGTCTCAAACGGGGTTAAACGGCCGACATTGCTCCCGAAATCAAGCCCATTGAAGCTGACAAACGTGCGGTACAGCCAATTGGGGGGCAAATCGCTTAGATCAAAACTGTAACTTCCATCGGCCAAAATGTCTGTCGTGAACGAACCGCTTGGCTCAAAATCGGCCGTAAATGTCTCAAGGGTCACAATCCCTTCAGAGAGCAATTCGCCTGCCGTGCCATTGCCCACTTGCCCTGTGATCCGCGCAGAGGGAATTGGCTGATTCATTTGAGGCAAAATAGAGAGTGCCCCAACCACGTCAAAAATTTCTTGATCAGTCAACGGATCACTGTTGTTTTCAGCGCCAAATCCCGGCATACCATTTTGCACCCGGCCGTTGTAGATCACCTGCGCAATGTCAAACGGATCATTGGCGGCTAAAAATGCCGGATCACCTATCGCTGTGGGGGGATTAGGCAGATTGGCCGCAAGCTCCCCATCGCCCAACCCCAACGGGCCGTGGCAATTGGCACAGCGTGCCGCATAGATCGCCGCGCCGTTGACCGGATCTGGCTCCGGCAGTTCTTGAGCTTGTGCGGGAGTTACAGCAAAAAGGCTCAGTAGCAAGATGATTAGGATCACCCCTCTTTTGTGGTTTTGGAGCAAGGCGAGATGACTCATGAATTTACCTCACCCAAAATTTTGGCAATAGCTGCTTCGATAGCCGCATCTACATCTTCAGTTTCATCCAACTTTTTGAGCACATCGGCCGCTTTCTCTAGCAAAAACTCCCGCTCTCCCTCCCACTCTTTGCTGTCTTGCTTGCCCGTTTCAGCATCAAAATCGAGCGCTCGGATACGTGCCAGCAATGCTTCCTTTTCCGCCTCTAGCATTTCCCGTTCTGTGACAACCTCGGCCGGTGGGGCGGGTGTCAGAAACGGCCGGGCGATGAAAAGGCCAACGACTAAAAACAATGCAATTCCGATTAAGATGGAGCCAGTGGTCATGAGATAATTTCCTGTCAGAATATTTTAACTATAAACAAACAGAACCTCGCAGACCTTTCATTCTTCTTTTGCTTTTAAGCGTAAAAAACGCTGTTTTTTAATCTTGTGTTTATGTGGCGTACAATCGTTTACTTTTTGGATAGAAAAATTCAGGAGGTAATCATGGCAAAATTCGCCCTTGTCGGAGACTATAATCCGGCCGTTGTAGCGCACCAAGCGATCCCAAAAGCGCTTGAGCTAGCCGGCCGAGCCTTAGCTCAACCCACTCAATTTGAATGGATACAAACCAGAGATATCAGAGATAATGTCGGCCAGCAATTTGAATCTTTTGATGGGATTTGGGTTGTGCCTGCCAGCCCTTATGAAAATATGGATGGGGCTATAAACGTGATTCAATATGCTCGCGAAAGCGATACCCCATTTATGGGAACCTGTGGCGGTTACCAACATGCTGTGCTTGAGTTTGCGAGAAACGTGTTGGGGCATGCGCAAGCGGCCAATGCAGAAGTCACACCCGAAACTGATTTTCCACTTATTGCCCCATTGGTCTGCTCGTTAGTCGAACAAGATGGGGAGATCAAACTGGTTAGCGGATCAAAAGCGGCCAAGTTGTACGGGGAAAACGTGATTACTGAGCAATATCGGTGTAGCTATGGGTTTAATGTGGTGTATTTGGATCTTTTTGAAAGTAGCGATCTAAACGTGACCGGCTTTGACCTAGACGATGATCCACGCATTATCGAACTGAAGGGGAATCGGTTTTTTATGGGGACGGCTTATCAGCCAGAACGTTCCTCACTGCGTGGAGAAACCCATCCGTTAATTATTGAGTTTGTGCGAGTTGCGAGTATGTAGGGTGTAGGCTGGTTCAGACTTCGGAAGCTTTAAAACTTCCGAAGTCAGTTTTTAATCAAGTCCGGCCGCCGCTAATTTCTCAGCCTCTTCTGCAATGGTCAGGCGATCAATAAACTGATCGATATCCCCGTCCATCACGGTGGGCAGATTGTGGCTCGAATAGCCGACCCGGTGATCGGTGACGCGGCTTTGCGGATAGTTGTACGTCCGGATTTTTTCAGACCGATCACCGCCACCTACTTGATCCCGACGCATACCAGACACCTCAGCATTGTGGGCCGCTTCTTCAGCCTCTTTCAAGCGGCTTTGGATAATTTGGATGCCCAACTGTTTGTTCTGGGTCAGACTACGTTCAGACTGCACTTTTACCATCAGGCCAGATGGCTTGTGGATAACACGCGCGGCCGTTGCATTTTTCTGCATGTGCTGACCACCCGGCCCAGATGAAAACTCAGCTTTAATTTCCAAATCATTTGGGTCGATGGTGACATCAACTTCATCAACTTCTGGCATAACCGCAACGGTTGCCGTGCTGGTATGAATGCGCCCTTGGGATTCAGTTTGTGGCACACGCTGAACGCGGTGGACGCCACTCTCGTATTTAAAGCGGGAGTAGGCACCTTTGCCACGCACGTTGATAATCACTTCTTTGTAGCCACCAATCCCGATAAAGTTTTCGTCCATGATGTGGGTTTTGTACCCTTGCTTTTCAGCATAGCGCAGGTACATGCGGCACAGATCGTTGGCAAACAGTGCCGCCTCATCACCACCGGCCGCCGCTCGGATTTCGACATACACGTTTCGGTCGTCGCGCGGATCTTTTGGCACCAGCAATTTGCGCATCTTTTGCTCAAGATTCGGAATCTTCGCCTCCAAAGATTTCAATTCTTCTTGGAACATCGTGATCATTTCACGATCATCTTCCATTTGAATCATCTCTTTGGCATCTTTGATTTCAGATTGCGTTTGCTGGTAGATGGCGTGCGTGGTGAACAGCGGCTCGATATCAGACCGTTCTTGAGCAAGCTCTGTTAGTTTTTTGTGGTCCGACATAACGGCCGGATCTGTCATTTGTCGCTCGATTTCTTCGTAACGGGCAACAACTTGGGCGATTTGTTCAAACATGAATGGTGAAGGTGCAAAAATGCAGGTTGCAAGTCGCAGTCTACAAGTAAAAGTTAATCTGATTTGGCTCCCATCACAAATGTGAAGGTTCATTATAACGAGGGGGCATACAGGGTCAAGACGGGACCGGTTGTTTCTTACGCTTGAAGATTGATCTGACATTTACCCGGGCACCGTTCGTCACTCGCCATCCAAATGGCTACAATATTTACATGTCAGAATATATCGAGATTGAAACTGAAGTGGACGAGGATGATCTGAACCTGATCCACTTTTTTACAAACTTACCGCTTACATCTGAAGCGGAAGAGGAGAGCTACAAATCAGTTGAAGAGATGTTAGAAGGCTCAGCCGTGGCTCAAGCATTAGCCGGGGTAGATGGGATATTGACGATGACACTAGACGGTGGTGATATGTCGATCTTGAAAGAAGATGAGATCGATGAGTATGCCCTGATCGCCAATGTGTCGGCCGTGATCAAAGACTTTTTTTTATAGCTAATTGGCATCTAGCTGTTAGCTCTTAGCAAAAAGGAGCTTGCCAGCGGAGCAGCTAAAAGCCAAGGGCTAACGGCCAAAGGCTAATTAGCTTGAAGGCGGCTTGGGCCACAAAACCGGGGTTTGGGCTTTGTACGCCTCGTAATCTTCTTGGCCGCCCCACTTTTTATCAGAACGATCTTCAAGCATAGGAACGCCGCTAACGCGGGTGAGTAGCAGATAGACAAAAATCGGGGAGATGAGGGTAACGTACTGCCAGCCGCTTAAAGCCGGAAACGCGATAATCGCCACACCCAACCACAGCACAATTTCACCGAAATAGTTGGGGTGCCTTGACCAAGACCAGAGCCCACCGGTGATGAATTTGCCTTTGTTGGCCGGATCAGCTCTAAATGCTTTTTTCTGCCGGTCAGCAACTACCTCAAAACCAAATCCTATAATCCAAACGATCAGACCGATGATGCCCCAAATGCCAAAATCTACTTTGTTGGCAGATGTAATGGCGGCCAACCCGGCCGCAAACGTAAAGCTGACCCATAGCCCTTGAATGGTCCACACGTTCAGGAACCGGATAAAAGATGGTTTGAGCACATCAAACCGGCCGTCGTGCCCGTCTTTTTGAATGCGTTGGAACAAAAAGGTTCCCAAACGGCCGGCCCAAATAATGACTAGGGCGGCCAAAATGAGTGAACGGATGTCACGCGCACCGCTTAAAAATAGGCCGATAAGAACAACAGAGATGTAGGTGAGACTGCCGGTTAAATCAAAAAACTTTTCTGTTTGGTTGATGTAGGCCGGAATAAATGCCATCCACTGCACAACAAATGCAAAAACAATGCAAATTATAAACAAGGGGAAACCATCATACAGAATGCTCCCTTGCCCCCCGGCAAATGCCAACCCTGCCCCAATCAATAAAATGATAGGCAGTGCAATTAGCGCCCTTTTCTCTCCTTCACTCATCTTTCTTTTCCTTCAAGATACATCACCGATCAAGAATGTGATTCTCTCAGTGAATAAATTTCACGCAAGTGGCTCCAACCAAATTCTGGTTATTGCGTACAACTAAATAGGTAAGATTTTAATGGGACACAACGCCCAGTACCGCACCTGAATAGAAAAAACCACTTATAATGGACGCTCAAATCCCATCCCATTAATTCTTTGGAGAATAACTATGGCAAGCGCAAAGAACGGCCAACACCCTCCCACAGCTCAATCGGCACAATCCCTGAAACAACATTACGATGATCAGTTTGTTGTAACGCCTGAATATCGGGCAACGCTCCCAGATTTACAGAATCGTGAAAACACCAGCCCCAAAGTTGAGATTCAACATGTTGGGATTCACAATTTTAAAATCCCGATGCACGTTCGCCGTCGCGAAGGGGGGACCCAGCCGATTCACTGCTCGGTGACGGGCAGTGTGTCGCTAGAAGCGTATAAAAAAGGGATCAATATGAGCCGGATTATTCGTACGTTTTACGAATATGAGGATGAGGAGTTGACCCCTGATCTGCTTCAAAACATCGCCAGAAGTTATTTAGAAAACTTAGAGTCTTCTTCGGCCCGAATCGCCATTGCGTTTGATTACCCGATACGCGTCCCCAGTTTGCGCAGTGGATTGTCTGGCTACCAGTATTATCCGGTGGTGTTTGAAACGGTTATTTCGGCCGATGGGAAATTGCGCCACTTTATGCATTTGGATTTTGAGTACTCATCTGCTTGCCCCTGCAGTTATGAGCTAGGTGTGCATGCCAGTGAAACCCGTGGGATCGCCGTGGTGCCACACAGCCAGCGGTCTATTGCCAAAGTTTCGATTGAGTACAGTAAATTATTGTGGATTGAGGATTTGGTTGAGCTGTGTCGCGAGGCGTTGGTGACAGAAACTCAGGTGATGGTAAAGCGAGAGGATGAGCAGGCTTTTGCTGAGATGAACGGTGCTTACCTGAAGTTTGTCGAGGATGCAGTTCGTTTGCTATACACTGTTTTAAACAATGAAGAACGGATTTTAGATTTTCGGATTTTTGCCAATCACATGGAGTCTCTACATTCGCATGATGCGATTAGCGTGGTGGTGAAAGGGGTGAAAGGGGGCTACAGCGCTCAGATTGATCCATTTGGGTACGGTGGGATGCGATAGTCAGTTAAAAGTATGAAGTGATAAGTAGTAAGTCAGTGATTTCTGGCACTTCTTTATTCTTCATACTTCATACTTTTCCGTGCAAGCTCAAGCGCTTGTTCGGCCGTTGAGATCTCTCCGGCCACGGCCGCCTCTTCGATTAGAGCCAACAATCGGCCGATTTCCGGCCCCCCTTTAATTTGCAACCCGTCTATTAAGTAACGGCCGTCAACCAGCGGTTCTTTTTTGATGGCCGGGTCTTCAACCGTGAACCAGTGGTTCAGCATGTCTTCCACCGTGCGAACAAACTTTTCCCATTTATCGTCCGGCCCTTGCCCGTTGTAAGTTGCCAAATGATCAGCAATTGAGAGTAGGCAGATATCGATTCCGGCCGTGCCAAACTTTTTCCAAAAACGATGTTTGGCACGGATCGTGAGCTTGGGTTCGGATGAAAGGAGTAGGGGGCGCATGTGACCCGCAACCACGGCTGAGGTATGGCTAATCGCCTCGACACTAAATTTGAAATACCGAAGCTGATCGCTGGTGATTTGTGCACCGACTTTGTC
>JAHDGV010001089.1 GCA_020631655.1 Chloroflexota bacterium
AGGCATTGTAGGCAATAAGGGGGCCGATGGGCCGGCCGAAATCGAGAGCCACATCAAGCGGTTATTAAACGATGCGGGCATCCAACAGTCGGTTAAAAATATGAGCCAAATGATTCGTCGGTACGAGAGCGAAAACACGGCCGTGAAGCGAGTCGAATCATTTTTGCCCAAAGATAACTGACGAAAAAGATCCGAAAAGTCAGCATAAATTCAAAAGACTTTTCGGATCTCGAGCGCGAAACTTTACTGATTAATGGGTTAAAGTTTCTCCTGTTTCTAGCAGCGTCTTTAGGCTCGAAATGATCCGGGTCCAGCCTTCATAAAAACCATCCACAAATGGATCATTCTTTAAGTCTTCATGAATGAGAATGAGCTTACAAGCATCTTCTTCTTGCTCAATAAGCCAAGTTACTTTTGATTCGCCGATCGCTTTGGCTTCATCTGACCAATGAGCCGTGAAGGTCTGCACCAATTTGTGCGGCGGGTCGATTTCTAAAACTTTCCCGTCGATAAATGTGCCTCGCGATCCTTCGTATGAATAAGGGCTGCCAGCCTGCCAATCTGATTCAACAGCAGCGCCAAAGTAGTAGCTGGGGGTGATTTCCCCATTGGTCAAGGCATCCCATATTTTCTCGGCCGGAGCCTTAATAAAAATTTGGTATTTGTGTTTAATTGTATTGCTCATCGTGTTCTCCATTTGAAATTTTAGCTCTGTAAGTTTGTTGGTAAACGGCTGGGCATAACGACTGACCCAGCGGTCATAGACGAGTTGGATCGGGACAGGATTTAAGTAGTGATGTTTTGATCGGCCGACTTTTTCACTGGTTACCAGCCCCGCCTCTTCCAGAATTTTCAGATGTTTCATCACCCCAAAACGAGTCATTGGCAAATGTGACTATTTAGTCACCTGTCAACCCTCAATCTACTTTGAGCTAAACTAAACAAACTTGAAGGGGCCAACCAAATTCAGATTTACATTTCTATCAAACGTTTTTTACCGATTCAAATCAACCCATGACCAAAGATTTTACCACCCGATCCATTCATTCCGGCCGCTATGCTGACAGCTCGGCCGTACCCATCTTCCAAGGAATCAATTCCCC
>JAHDGV010001090.1 GCA_020631655.1 Chloroflexota bacterium
TTTTAGCTCTTTGCCAACCGGATATTCATCCACAAATAGATCGCTGGCAACAACCGCACCTAAAACTGCGACTCGGGATTGAGCATCCATGTCGTTCTGGTTAAAGCCGTCTCCTACTTGAAACTCATCTAAGTTCCGTACCCCTAAAAAGGATTGGGTTACGCCCGAGACAGTGGTTGCGATTGATTCGCCGCCAAAAATGACTGTCTGGTTTCCTTGCACGGCCGCGGCCGCATCAACGACGCTTGGGTTTTGCACCGGATCAAGTAGGGCTTCCATGTCCTCAATCGTTAAGGCCGGATAGCCACCGCTGTTGTCTAAATCTGTGGTTACATTGATGATGTTTGTTCCGACAGAGTTGATTTCGCCGGTGATGTCATTACTAAATCCGTTACCAAGTGCGAGCAGTGCAATAACCGATGCGACACCGATGATGATGCCCAACATAGTTAATATTGAGCGCAATGTGTTGGATCGAATGCTGTCCAACGCTGTTGTAAAACTTTCTTGTATGTTCATGAGTTTAGTTCTTGGCAATTAGCCTGTGTAGGGGTCGACGCCATCGGATTGAACCTTGTGTTCTTCGATTGGACTTGAACCCCGACGGCGTCGACCCCTACTGGATTAGTCCGTCCCGGATCCAGATGATGCGGTCGGCCGTTTCGCCAACCTCGGGATCATGAGTAATCATCACAATCGTCATTCCGCCCGCATTTAATTCTTTAAACAGTTGCAGAATGTCTTCACCCGTTTGGGTGTCTAGCGCACCGGTTGGCTCGTCGGCCAAAATGATGCTGGGATTGGTAGCGATGGCGCGAGCAATGGCCACACGCTGTTGCTGACCGCCTGATAGCTCGTCCGGCCGATGGTGAACCCGATCCCCTAATCCCACCTGATCCAGCGCTTTTTGCGCAATGGCACTCCGCTCAGATTTGCTAATACCTGAATACATCAGCGGCAAGCTGACCTGCTTCAGGGCCGAAGTGCGGGCCAGCAAATTAAAATGCTGGAATACAAATCCGATCTGCTGATTGCGGATACGAGCTTGATCGTCGTCCGTCATTGTGCTGACATCGGTGCCGTTTAAAACGTAGCTTCCA
>JAHDGV010000292.1:0-1165 GCA_020631655.1 Chloroflexota bacterium
CTGCGCAGGTATGACATTTTCTGATTAACTTTGAATTCCAATTTACCATTGTTTGCTTAATTGAATGAAAAAAATCACTATGTTTCTGTTGAAAGTCGCCGGTTTCATCCTACTTTTGCTATTGTTGCTCATCGCTTTTGGGATGGGTTACACACGGATCAAACCACGCCTCGATCGCTGGTATTACAGCCGATTGAACCTTAAGCCGGGTACTGAACCAACTCAGTTTAATTCGGAGCTGATTGCTACACTTGACAATCATTTCCAGCGCAAAGATTTTGGCAATGTCTCTAACTTTATTGTGTGGCAAGATGGGGAGGTTCGATACCAATTTGAGCAGGAAGAAGGGAGTGCAAATCAAGCGGACCGGGTTTGGTCGATTAGCAAAAGTGTTGTTTCGGCCGCTTACGGTGTGGCGGTGCAACAGGGGCGAGTTGATCCGCTTGACAGCAAACTGTCGGGTTATTTGCCCGATTATACTGATCGGTTAAAGAGCGATCCCCAGCGGGCTGAGATTTCAATCGAAGATTTGTTTACGATGCGGAGCGGTTTTATGTGGGATGAACTGACCGGCTATCCGTCTGACTATCATCGCTTTGCGGCTTCGGCTGACTGGGTTGGCTATATGGCTGACCGAGAGATGGAACGGCCGTCGGGAGAGATGTTTGTTTACAACACGGCTAACACCATCCTGCTAGGGCAGGCGATTGGGGCGCAAGTGGATCAGCCGTTCGAAGAGTTTGTGGCTGAAAATCTGTTTGCAGAACTCGGGATAGAAAAGTGGGATTGGCAACGAGGGCCAAACGGAGTCACGCAGGCCGGTGGAGGGCTTCACTTATCGGCCAATGATATGCTAAAAATCGGCCAGCTGTATTTACAAAATGGGGTATGGGAAGACAAACAGCTGGTTGACCCAGATTGGGTGGCTGAGTCCACATCGTTTAAAACCGACGTAGAAGGGTATTTGGATTATGGGTACCACTGGTGGGTGGTGCCGGATGATGCAGAGCTGGTTGAGGCCTTGGCGGTTAAAGATGTGTATTTTGCCTCTGGATTGGGGGGCAACTATATCTTTGTGGTGCCGCATCTAAACACTGTTGTGGCGATCACGGCTCAAGATCCTGGCGGGGCGATGGAACGAGCTTGGCCCGCTTTGCGCTACTTT
>JAHDGV010000292.1:1265-6706 GCA_020631655.1 Chloroflexota bacterium
GGCTCAAGATCCTGGCGGGGCGATGGAACGAGCTTGGCCCGCTTTGCGCTACTTTATCTTTCCGGCGCTGACGGCCGAAAATTGAGCCTACTCTGAGGCCAACGCCTTAGAGAGCAGATGGAGCGTGAGCAACATATAGTCCGGCCGTTTGTGGCCGTATTCATCCAAAAGCCCTTTGCTTCGCTGAATCATTAAATCGAGATTGGGATCCAAAATGCCGGCCGGTAGATTTTCAATCATGTCCAATAGCTTTTCGACCGCTTCCACCATTTCGTTTTCAGCAAAATGGCTGGCCGCCTCAGTCGCTAGCTCTACAAACGCGGTATCGTTTGTTAAGCGTTGCACCGCCATCATCGCTTGGGCAAAGCCGGTGGTTGGATCAAAACGAACCGCCCGCCACTGATTGGTGAAAAACTCTTCGTCCCCAGAAAGCCGAGCCAAAGCAAGCCCAACCTCTCCCCGTTGCACTTCGGTGTGCAGTTCAGCCAGTAAATCAAACAGATCTGGGATCGATTTTGTGCCCCCCAATTTGCCCAACGCCGTCGCATACGCCACACGCAAGGTGGGGTTGGGCTCTTGCCGCAGTTTGAGCAACAGTTCGGGGACTATTTCCTTGTCATCTAACATGGCTAAGGCACGGGCCGCATTGGCTTCGAGCAAGTGGTAACCAGAATTAAGGTAGTTGCGCAGTGGTTTGATCGCCCGTTTGTCTCCTAATCGGCCGAGGGCGCGGGTGACCACAAAGCTAAGTTCTGAGGGATCATCTTCTAACATGTCGAGCAAGCCATCAATCAGCTCTGGCTCAGGCGCCATCCGGCTGATTGAATTGATCGCCTGATTGCGTACGTTAAAGCTGGGATCATACAAGGCTTCAAGCAATTCGTTATGGCTAAACGGACTGCGATAATCCCCCATTTTTTCTGTGTTAACCAAGCGTTTTTCTTCAACACCAGAGAAGTTGTACTGAATCAGCGATTCGATGCCGCGAATCATGTTACCGCGTAAAAACATGCCGGTGAACTGGGTAAACGATGTATCGTCGCCGGGGGTAAGACGGGAGATAATGAAAAAACCTGTCCCAATTAGCACAAAACTTAGGGCGAACAGAGGGGTGTAGGCATTTAGTTCCCAAATCCAAATTGAGCCGGTTAAGTCGTCAAAAATTTCGAGAATTTGCCCGGCCAAAACGGGGCCAATGCCTAGTGCGATCCCCCACCAGGCAAAAAATAGGGTCATGTACGGGGTTTGATTCGATTCAGGCGTGTTGTTGTAGATGTATCGGGTCCAACCGATTTGCCAAGCAAGCGTGGCAATGCCGGTCACAAACGCAGCCACAATGGCTAATGGAAAGCTGAGCGGGCTGTTGGCGGGGAGTGTGATCCATAAAACGGGCAATAGCCACATAAAAGAGATGCCCGTTTGCATAATCGGCTTGCTACCGTAACGATCAGCCGTCCAGCCCCACAAATACGATGTGAGCAACGCACCCACGTGGGTTCCGATGCTCAGAGCCACAACCCGCCCTTCGCTCAAGCCGATCTCTTTTTCCATGAACAGAGGAATAAACGAAATGATCGAAACGCCGCCGATTGAGACGAAGGTAACGCCTAACATGTAGTTAAAAAACTCTCGGTCTTTGAACACCAGCCGCAGATCAGCAAAGGTGGCTGATTCGTTGGCCGTTTGCATGGTGGCCTCTTGCGGGACTTGGGTGTACATGGCGATCGAGAGATAGCCGAGCGTTACCGCGATGCTAAACAAAAGGATAAACCGGCCGAGTCCGCTCCCACCCTGGTCAATGATGTAGGCTGAAATCAGACTGATAAAGATGCTGGCAAAGGTGGAAACCATCCCCCCAATTGCGCCAAACCTGCCGCGCATGGAGCTGGGGATAACCATTTTAAACCACGGAAAGCTGGCTGTTTCACTCACCGATCGAGCCAAGGCAAAACCCGCGATGACGGCCGCCACATACAAAAATGATGAATCAGGACCAAAGCGACTGACAATCAGCGGGGTGAACAAAATCAGCCCGATGAAGCTAGTGCGCAAGGTACGGAAGATCAGAAAGGTTCGTTTATAGCCGGTACGGATCACAAACTTCCCCATAAACGGAGAGAAGATGCCGAAAAACGGAACCAGCGAAAGCATAATTCCGATCTGACCCGATTCAAACCCTAACTCGTCTAAAAATAATAAAAAGGCGGGACCGGAAAGTGAAAAGAGAAAAAAGCCGACGTTTAAGGCGTCTCCCGTGATCATCCACGGCATTTTATTTATTTTTTCTACATCGGTTAAGGTTGCTTTTGCGGCCATACGGCTTACTCCGATTGGTTGATGGGTGCTGGATTGTTTGTGTGTTGGGGAGTGAGTAGGTTAAAAAAAGACCGTCATCAAGCACAGATGACGGTCTAGGAAAATTTTTTGCTTTTGAATGGTCCGGCCGATAATTTTTCGACGAACGGGCAAATTTTACACATTTTCGGCTGAAAAGGGTATACCCCCCGAGTCAGGTCATATGGTTCTTATGTTTGCCTCACTATTTTTCTTCGATGCTTCTTAGCAAGGCTAAGGTGGCTTCAACCGTTTGATCGATTTGGCTGTTTAACGAAAGGGTGGCGGGCAAATCGCCCGATTGCTCCCCATAGTCACCAAATTGTGCATGATTTCCGCCAGTAATCTCGACGAACTCGGCTGATGAAGGCAACCGAACGCCAGATTCTAAAATTTCTTCAACGGTGGCCAAGCCATCTTTTGAGCCATAAACGGAGCTGACAAGAATCTCGTGTTGAGAAAGGTCAGCCCCATCGGCCGGGAAAGATGCCCACAACACAAGCCCATCTATGTCAGCATCGTTGTCAACTGAATATTGAGCCGCCATGGCACCACCCAGCGAGTGGCCCCCAATCACCCAATGCTCAATGTCTGGATTGGCTTCGATAATGGCATCGGCCGAGTTGAGGCTAAAAACGGCCAAATTAAGCGGCATTTGAGGGGCAAACACCGTGTAACCCGCTTCGGCCAACGGCCGCAAGTGGGCCGCATACGCCTCTGGGGTGACTAATCCACCCGAATAGAAAATGAAGCCGGTGTTGTTGGCTGATTCCGGCCGGAATGTGTACCCATCCTCTGTTTCAACTGCAACGGTTGAGCTTGGTTCAAGGGCAGCTTGGGCAAGCGCTTCTGGACGTTGTCTGCCCAGCGTGGCCCAGCCGACAAAGCCGATGACGGCGATTAGTACAAGGGCTAGAAGGCCGATGAGTATTCTTCGAATCCAGATCATGGGTAAAAATTATCGGTAGGGGCGAGATACGCCCGAATCAAGTTGATTTCGGAAAAAATTACTGGCGGAACTCGCCCGGGGACGTGGCGATTAGTTGAGTAAGACGCAAATATCTGCATGCCACTGGGCAAGAAAATTTACGTTTACGGGCCAACAGCCCTGAACCCTCACCCCCCTGCTTCGCAGGGACCCTCTCCCAGTCTTGGGAGAGGGAGCTGTGCCTAACCACACGCACAACGACACAATGCTTCTCCCTTGGGGGAGAAGATGGCCGGCTGAACAAAGTTCAGCCGGTCAGATGAGGGGGTTAACTTTTACGGCCCAGCAACATGTGGGTCAGTTCATGCAGTGCCTGACCCGCTTCACCCGCACCACCGGCCGCTTCCAAATGGCTCAGCGCCAAATCAGAGTAGTCGGCCGCACGTTTTTGTGCGTATTCCTGCGCACCACAGCCGTCTAAAAGTCCAACGACTTCTGGTACAAATTCCGCTTCTGGAATCGAGGTGTCGAAATAGATGTTGGCCAGTTTCGGGCTGTTTTCAAGACCAAACAAGATGGGCAACGTCTTTTTGCGTGTAGAGATGTCGGTGGTGGCTGATTTGCCAATCGTTTCTTCATCTCCCCAAATGCCCAAAATGTCATCCAGCACTTGGAACGCAAGACCCAAGTTTAGGCCAAATTGATGGTAGTTTTGCACCGTATCGGCCGATTGCTGGCCGATGAGCGCACCCAATTCGGCACACAGGCTGAGCAACACAGACGTTTTGCCCGTGATCATCCTGACATATTCATCAACGTTGACATCTTGTCGGGTTTCAAACGACATGTCTAAGTCTTGACCTTGGGTCAGCTTTAGACATGTATCGTCGAAGCGGCGGAAAGCACGCACGATTGTTTCGGCCGGTACACCCCGATCTTCTAAACGGCCGAGGGCGACCCGCGCGGCCGCAAACATCCCGTCTCCAGCATTGATGGCTAATGGAATGCCGAAAATTGTCCACAGGGTGTCTCTTCCCCGCCGGGTGGGTGAGTCATCTTCAATGTCGTCATGGATGAGCGAAAAATTGTGGGTGAGCTCGATGGCAGATGCGGCCGGAATCGCCTGAGTCCAGTCACCACCGGCCGCTTGAGCACACAGCATCGTCAACAGCGGCCGAATCTGCTTGCCGGCCGGAGCGTTATCAGGCTCAAGATTTTTGTCTAACCAGCCCATGTGATACTGCATCATGCCGTGCAATTGATCAATGGGGGGATGGGTGCCTGCTTGCAACACCTCTTTCATGTCAGCGACCAGTGCCGCCTGCATCGGTTTGGTGATCTTTGAATAAACCATCTTTTTAAAAGGATAAAGGGGAAAGGATGAAGGATAAAAGCGTGATGCAAATTGTGTGGAACAATCTGCTACACAATACGCATCGCGCTTTTAAAACTCGGTGTGTAATTTAGTTTCAGCTAGGGCTGAAATGTCGCCTGCGCCTGCGCAAAACATCGCAATTTTTAATTCTTCAGTGATGGCATCGGCCAACTCAACGGTGGCTTCAACGCCGCCCTGCACCGCAACTTTCAGGAATTCGCCTGCCAATCCAACTAGATTTGCACCCAGAGCGATGCACTTCGCAACTTCGATACCGTTTTTAATGCCACCGCTAGCAAAGAGCGGAATATCGCCAGATGCTAAGCGGCAGTAGCGCAGAGAATGGGCCGTTGGGATTCCCCAATCTCTGAAGGTGGCGGCGATGCGACGGTCGCGCCAATTATCTGCCCGGTACATTTCTACTTGGCTCCACGATGTACCGCCAGACCCTGCAACATCAATCCCTTGAACGCCAACGTTAATGAGCTGTTGGGCCGTCTCAAACGATATGCCCCAGCCAACTTCCTTAGCAATGACTGGCACAGGAAGTTCTTTGCACAATGTTTCAATTTTATCTAACAATCCGGCCCAGTTGCGGTCCCCTTCAGGTTGAACCGCTTCTTGCAACGGATTAAGGTGCAAAAACAGGCCGTCTGCCTCGCACATGTCTACCGCTTTTTGCATTTGAGCAACGCCATAGCCCAAGTTCAGCTGGGCCGCACCCACGTTGGCAAAAATCGGTACGTCTGGTGCAAATGGGCGGATGCGATAGCTCTCGGCCAATTTGTCATCTTCGATCGCCGC
>JAHDGV010001091.1 GCA_020631655.1 Chloroflexota bacterium
TGGAGCCGTCTGGTAGTGAGGTTGAGCAGGCGGTCACGGCCGTCGGCCGCAAATTTCAGGCATACCAGTGCGACTTTGGGGATCGGCAGGCGTTACACAGTTTTGTCGCTCAGCTCAAGCAAGATGGTGCTCACATCGACATTCTGGTCAACAATGCAGGCACCATCCTACGAAAACCAGCGGCCGAACACCCAGACGACTATTGGGACAAAATTATCGAAGTAAACCTGAACGCCCAATTTGTGCTGAGCCGTGAAATTGGGAACATGATGATTGGTGCCGGAGGTGGCAAAATTATCTTCACCGCTTCTCTATTGTCGTTCCAAGGCGGCATCACTGTTCCGGGGTACACCGCATCAAAACACGGGATCGCCGGTCTGACCAAGGCGCTGGCCAACGAATGGGGCGGACAAGGGGTGCAGGTGAACGCCATCGCTCCGGGGTATATCAAGACCGATAATACGGCCGCTTTGCAGAACAATCCTGAACGGAATAAAGCGATTTTGGAGCGGATTCCGACCGGCCGGTGGGGAGAACCTGATGATTTTAAGGGGCCGGTTGTTTTCTTGGCATCGGCCGCATCTGATTACGTGAATGGGGAAATTTTGGTGGTCGATGGCGGCTGGATGGGGCGGTAAATTCGCTGGTGGGATAAATCCCAACGGCTGTAAACAACGGCCTGCGGCCTTAAATAGTTGAAAGTTATCAATGATTTTTATCCGTAAATATTTTGTTCCAACGCTTGTTTTGCTGATTGGGCTCATGGCGGGCTGTCAATCGGCCGAACCACCTGCATCGGCCGTTGATCCAACGCTGGAAGAAACACCAACAGTTGCGCCGACCGCTACCAGCACTTCTGCTCCGCTTCCAACGGCGATAGAACCGGTAGGCTGTAATCCAACAAAAGCAAGCCTAACTGCGTATGATGAGGGGCTAAACGACGGGCATGGGCCTGAATTGGCGGTTGATGGAGATTTAAGCGATGTTGAGTCTCGCTGGTCGGCCGATGGTGAAGGGCGCTGGATCATCCTTGATGTGGGTGGTGAAGCGACACTGAGTGAGCTCTCAACCGCTTGGTACAAAGGAGACGAACGGA
>JAHDGV010000293.1 GCA_020631655.1 Chloroflexota bacterium
TGCGTGCCACTCTCACGATGGAAGAACGACAGCGTATGCTGACCGGCCGAAAGCGTCATGGTTTGTGGATCAGTTTTGCCACGATCGTTAATCAAATCTTCTGCGAAGCTGTTGCCTTTTCGAGCGTCCCACAGGTAACCGCCCGTTGGTGAATTATCGATTGTGACAAAGTACGAATCAGAGTCATTGTTAGGTGCTTTAACCCAAGCTTTGAGCTGATAGTCGCCCCCAACTGCGAGATCGATACAGAAATCAGCTCGATGATTGGCATTTAAAGCCCAGTTATCCAAAAACCGGCTTGGTACAGAAATGTATGAACCACCGCTGGAGCTACCGTCATTGCCAATTTCAAAATTTCCAAACAACTGTCCGGTTTCTGCCTCTTGTGCCAACCCGCCACATTGTCCGCTATCGGGATTGGTTGCAGGGGTACTGGTTGGTGGAACGTTTGTGGGTGTAGCTGGAAGCGACGTCGCGGTAGGAGGAACGGCCGTAGGTGGCACATTGGTTGCCGTGGGCGGCGGGCTTGTCGGCACGGGAGCACCTCCACCAGATAGCGGGATTAGCTCAAAACGATCCAAAATTGTGCCGCTTTCACGATGTACAACGGAGAGCGTATGTTGTCCGGCCGACAGATAGAACGTTTGTGGGTCAGTTTTGCCGCGATCATTGACAAAGTCCTCTAAAAGTTGGCCGTACTTACGGGTGTCCCACAAATATCCTTGGGCCGGAGCACCATCTAGCTGAACAAAGAAGGAGTCCGACTGAATATCGGGCGAAGTGACCCATCCTTTAATCTGATACTCCCCGGCAGAGTCGATATCAACACAAAAATCAGCCCGGTTATTCCGGTCAATATTGCCGTTACTCGCCAGATTATTGGGAACATAGATATATGCTCCGCCACTTGCAGCACCATCGTTCCCAATTGCCATGTTGCCAAACAGCTGGCCACTTTCAGCCTCTTGGACCAAGCCTCCACACTGATCATTGTCCGGGTTAGCCGGGGGGACGGGGGTAGGTGGGATAGGTGTCGCCGTTGGGATCGGGCTACCGGCGCTAGACAGCAAAACCAGCTCAAACCGATCTAATAAGGTCCCGCTTTCACGGTGTACAAAAGTTAGGGTGTGATTACCGGCCGTTAAATATATTTTTTGTGGATCAGTCTTACCGCGATCATTAACCACGTCTTCTACAAACTGGCCACCTTTACGGGTGTCCCACAAATATCCGTTGGCCGGTCCATTATCAATTTGAACAAAAAAGGAATCAGATTCATGATCAGGAGATGTCACCCATCCTTTGATCTGATACTCCCCTTCAACCGCAATCGTCACACAAAAATCTGCTCGGTTATTGCGATTTAAAGCTCCGTTGCTTGAATTGCTTTCCGGAACATAAATATAGGCACCGCCACTGGCACTGCCATCATTTCCAATGGCTAAATTGCCATACAAACTTCCAGCTTCTGCCTCTTGTGCCAATCCGCCACAGGCCGCTTGGCTTGGCTGGGATTGGTTTTCAAAGGCCAACGATGGCTGGGTTATTAAAAGTATGAGACAGGCGATAATTCCGCCTGCCCACGTGAATATCGAATTATTTGTGATTTTTGTTTTTATCATCTTTCCCCTTTGGTTAGGAGTTCTTTTAGCTTTTCCGGCATAGGTCTCGTAACCACAGGCAAGGTCGCAACCTCTTAAAAAAAGTTACAGAACCGGTCTGAAACAGCTAAAAAAAGGAGAAAGGCATAAGTAAAAAATTATTGGTTGTCACAGTTGGTAGGCTCAAGCGACTGTACTTCCCCTCTGAAATACAAAAACAAAAAGCCGGGTAGCAGTCACAACTTGCGTTGCGCCACTACCCGGCCATGACTCACATCACTCAAATAAGTTAAACGGTTGAAAAATTAAATATCATCTACCATGTCTACAAAGCGCTCCATAATTCGGCAAAACACAAACAGGCCAACGGTGCTTGCGCCGCCTAGAATGGTTAGATTGCTAACCCCTAAACTCTCTTCAGAGTTAAGCATGAAATAAATGATCAGGACCACACCTACAACGAGGGAACCTTTAATAAAACGTACAACGTCTTTACTCTTTGTCATATCTTCCTCTCTTTAGTTCAAAATCGCTTCGGCCCGCAAAAAGGTTGTAATCAAGCCGGTGGTTTCTTGGTGAAATTCAGCTCGGGTTTTGTTTTCTTCCGGCCAGCACAACATTTCCCCGTCTTCTTCAACTACCATCAATAAGTAGAAACCGATCGGTTTACATTCTGGCAAATAGGTAAAGTGATATGCACCACTCATTTCAACATAGTTATCGTTTAATTGGGCTTGTTCGGCCAGATAATCAACCTTTAAATCTCCAAACTCTAAGCTTGCACTAGGTGGGGCAATTAACAACGTTGGGGTGCGTCCTTCCAAACTGTCTGGTTTAAACGCCTTGGCATAAGCGGGGTCAATCACAACCACGGCCGACACACGATCATCTTTGTAGTTTTTCTCAAACTGACCTCGGTCAACCTGTGAGAAATCTACTCCACCATTCCGATAAAACATGCAGTCGGGATTATCCGCAAAATCGTTGCAGTATTCAGCAAACTGATCAATGCTGAGTTCCCCACCACCAATCGCAAATGATGTGTATCCACCTAATGAATGGCCCACAACTGCGATGCGGGTTGGATCGATGAGCTGTGCTAATTCTTCATCCGCTAAAACTGAATCGATGAGGAACGAAACATCCTGCGGCCGGTTCCAAGCCAAAATGTTGGTAGCGGCGGCCGAATCACGCGATGTACTGCCGGGATGATTCGCGGCTACAACAATCGCCCCTTGGCGGGCCAAATCTGGCGCCAGCCAACCCTGATTTGCTCGGTTTCCGCCACTGCCGTGCGACAAAATAATCAGTGGATGGGTTTGATCCTTCATAGGAGCATTCCTAATAGCTGAGAATCCTTTGAAAACAGCATTGTCATCAACCACTTCAACCAAGCCAATCGCTTCTGTTGGGTACCAGACGTAGGTGTCTAACTGCCGATCACGGCTTGTATCGACATAGCTTTTTTCGATTAGGCCTACAGGATTGTTGATGTCAACCGGTGTGTCCGGAGATCCAATTCGGAAAGCGAGGGCAACGGCCCCAAAAAGCAACACAATAATGACGGCCGGTATTTTTACATACAATGGCAAATTTCTGATTCGTTTCATCCGGTTTCTCCTGTTCGGTTTTGATTAAAAATTTGATACTCGAAGCTTATGCCAGATCATCAAATCAAAAATCGGCCGACAAGCTGATATTTGATCGTCATAGGTTTATTTTTTAATCAACCAGATGGCTGATGCCAGTTTGTTATTACAGCAAGCGGATTTGCACATTTACAGGTGCCACTCGATAATCTCGCATCATGTTACTCGCGATCGATATAGGTAATACAAACGTTGTTTTAGGCGTCTGGGATGGGGATGAATGGCTGATCCAATGGCGGCTACGTACGGTCCGAAACCGTACGGCAGATGAATTTGGAATTCAGTTGCGCGGTTTAATTCGAGACACGATCCAAATATCTATGTTGGATCGTATTGTTTTGTGTAGCGTGGTGCCAAAACTGACCGTTGCGGCCCAACAGGCCTGCGCACGCTACTTAAAAATCGATCCGATCATTATCACCAGCGATCTTGATCTGGGTATTCAGAATAAAACAGATGCTCCTGAGCTGGTTGGGGCTGACCGTTTGGCCAACGCTGTGGCGGCTCATGCGGCCGCACCGGCCGACTCAGCCGTGATCGTCATCGATATGGGAACTGCCACAAAATTCGATGTAGTCACCTCAGACGGCCGTTTTATGGGGGGGATTATTTCACCCGGCTTGGGAATTACGGCAGATGCTCTGTTTTCTAGGGCTGCTAAACTGAGCCAGGTTGATCTCGTTTCACCCCCCAACGTAATCGGCCGGAATACGGTCCATGCGATTCAGTCTGGTCTAGTCAATGGCTATGTGGCGATGCTTGAAGGATTGGTACCTAAGCTGAAGGCTGAAATTGCAGACATTGATCCGGATGCGAAACAGGTTCAAGTTGTTGGCACTGGGGGATTAATTCCGGTTGTTGAACCGGTCACGGATGTTATTGAGATCAATGATCCTTGGCTGACCCTTAAAGGATTGCAGATTATTGCGGATCGCAACTAAAATTTGGCTATCGCTCCTAAAGCCATAAAAAAATCGTGTCAGAAAAAGGAAAACTTAGTTTGGTTCAATACTTGAAACGGCCGAAAACTTTAATAACCCTGCTCATACTGTGTGGATTCATCCTCGCAGGATGCTCCGTTATCACATCTCCACCACGGCTAACCACAACCCGGGTTCCAGCAAACTCAAGCCAAGCAGAAGAGGTGTTTTTGCCTGCGCCCACGGCAACGGGGCAAGCCCTTTCGTTACCGAATCAAGATGGATCTAACACAGACCCATCTATCAACCCGATTTTGACCGTTTGGGTCAACGAGACCAGCCTAGAACACAAGCTTGCACTCGAAGAGATGACCCGTGTGTTGGATGCAGAGTATGGACTGCATATGGAATTTGTGCTCGTTGATCCTGATCGTTTGGTAGATCTGGTAGATGGGGCCGCTCTGGTTAACCAATTGCCAGATGTGATTATCCATCCAATCGAATATTCGGCCGGCTGGGCCAAACGGGGAATACTGGATCAAGGGTTAACCAATTCGATTATCGATTCACTGGGCCGAGAAACTTTCAATCAATCTGTGATTAATACCGGATTGGTCAACGGAGATAACCCTGCCATTCCGATCGACGGTTACAAGCAGATTCTTCTATATAGAAGCGATTGGTTCGATGAACTCAATCTATCAGCTCCCACAGACTATCGTTCTATTTTGCAAGGTGCTCGGCAAATCTACCGCTCAGAAACACTGTCGGCCCAAAACGGAATTACCAACACCCTGCTTTCAGGACTGGTGATTCCCACTGAGTCAGACCTTGTGTCTACCCATCAGGTATTTGAGCATTTTGCGAGTGCAAACAACTGTAACCTCATTGCAGATAGTGGCGAAGTAACTATATTGACCCCGGAATGCATGGATTCGTTTGAGTTTTATCGTGAGCTGATCAATCAGTTTAGCCCCAGTGATATTCAAACAGACACAAGTGCAATTAACGCGTTTGTCGCCGGCCGTACCGGGATGATTGTTGGCTCACCGGATATTTTGCTTGATATTGCAGGGCTTTCGGCCGATGTGACGCTTGCATGCCCAGAATGCGGTGATGATCCAGATTACCTAACAAAAAACAGCGGAATTCAAGCTGGCCTCTCCGGCCGGAACCGGCAGCGTGAACCGGTTGAATTTGGCCATGTTACATTGATGGGGTTCACCCCCGGCACCCAGCCAGAGCTGGCCCAAAGTTTTGCAGACTACTGGTTTAACAGCGGTTACGAGCTGTGGCTAGGCGTTGAACCGGCTAGACGGGTTCCGATGCGAATGGGGGATCAAACAGATTCGCAAAAGTTTTTGCAACTGTGGGCCAGCTTGCCCGTTGCCCCTGACGGCCGAACTGTAACAGACATTTACGGGGCTGAAGTTGCTCAGGTTCTGTCACAAGATGTCTCGGCCGAAGTTCGCTGGGGGATCGCTAGCGGGCAAGGGGACGTGATTGCTGAGGTGTATCGGCAAAATGTCTTTTCGATTATTTTGCAAGAAATGCTGAGCGGATATTTTACAAGTAGCCAAGCGATTGTTGCGGCTTGGGAGCGGGTTGTTGAATTGATTCCAGGGTATCGATTTGAAACAGAAATCCCTAACTTTATTCCATCTAATGACTCGGGGTAAATAAAACTGAACTCAAAATGGCTGTTTCTGCAAGAAAAACGTCTATTCTGGTCCAGAATAGACCCTAAACCGATTGACGGGCAATTAACGGTGTGCTACCATCCAGACCTGTGGCAAACCTTGTCACAGATGTTTTACCCTCCTTCCTGAACAATATTATTAAGAGGTACAAAAAATAAGAAGAGCGAGAACAACCAATAAAAAACCTAGAGGACCACAGTATCGAATTAATGGTCGCATTCGCGCAAGAACCGTTCAACTGGTTAATAGCGAAAATGAAAACATAGGCGAAGTCCCAATTGGCGAGGCCCTAAACATGGCACGCGATGCAGAACTAGACCTTGTCGAAGTGGCTCCAAATGCAAAACCCCCAGTCTGTAGAATTATGGACTACGGTAAGTTTGCTTACGAAAAGGCGCGTAAAGAGCGCGAAGCACGTAAAAATCAGAAGAAAGTTGAAATTAAGACGATTAAGTTACGTCCTAAAGTTTCTACCTTCCACCGCGACATTAAAGTAAAAAATGCTCGCAAATGGTTGGAGGAAGGGAAGAAAGTTAAGGTCGCAGTTCGTTTCCAAGGACGCGAGATTCAATATACTGAGATCGGCCGTGAGTTGATCAAAGGGGTAGTTGAAGAACTTTCTGAAATTTCAACTGTTGAAACAAAACCCAACATGGAAGGCTGGCAGATGACAGCTATGTTGGCACCTTTAGAATAATTTATTACTTTGTTTGCTCTTTCCCATCTTTTTAAAAGATGGGAATTTACAAAAAAATCTGAGTGGCACAAACCCCCATTTATGGGGGTTTTCTGTGCGAGGTATCAATCACATGGCAAAAGCTAAAACAAAAAAG
>JAHDGV010001092.1 GCA_020631655.1 Chloroflexota bacterium
CCATCTGCATAGCCGGTGCCCCCGGCCGTCATCGCTTTGCCAACTGAGTTGACATGCTCTTTGGTGATCACCATCGGCACAACCGGTTTGTCAGCCAGCTGTTGGGCCAACTCTTCGGCCGCTTCGGCTAATTGATCGATTGGAACAACTCGATTAATTAGCCCCATTTGCAACGCTTCTTCCGGCGTAAACGGCCGGCAGGTCATCACTAGCTCTTTGGTTCTGGCGGGGCCAATCTCACGCATCAGCCGGGGTATACCGCCCCACGCCAGCGGGATGCCGATGTCTACTTCAGGGATCGACATGTAGGTGCCTTCAGCCACCAAACGGAGATCACACGCCAGCATCAGAACCAGTGCACCGCCGACACACACCTTGTGCACTTGGGCGATGGTAACCGCCCGCATCCCTTCAATCGCTTCAGCCATCCGGTAGCCTAGCTGACCCCGCTCACGCTCTTCGATCCATTTGCCGCTACCAGTTTCTGGCCCTTTATCGGCCGTGGGGAATCCCTTGATGTCTGCACCAGGGCTGAACCATTTTCCTTTGCCAGAAACAATGACAACGGTCACATCGATTTGCTGGTTGAACCATTCGGCCGCTTTAACAAGCTCCTTGAGTGCCAGCGGGCCAAGGGAGTTGTTACCGGCCGGATTGTCGAGGGTGAGTCGGCCGATATTGCCATTTACCGATACAGTTAGCGTTTGAAATTCCATAATTTTCCTACGATTTTTAGTTGGGGTTGATTCAAGCACTCTATCAGGATTTTGATTTTCTACCAGCAAAAAGTGCATAGTATGTCTCTTTTTTTCCACGGCCGCGCGTGCGCAGTATAAAGTATGAAGTGTGAAGCACTTTCAAGCTTCTAACTTCGTACTTCATACTTTATACTTGTAACTCAGCGAGAGGAAAAATGACCTTGATCACAAACTACAGTGCCTTCGACGGCATCCATTGGGAAACGGGGAGCACACACAACTTTTTTAAAGCACGGGGATTTAAAAACCCGCACACGGGTAAGCCCTACAGCGAACCGTTTTTGCTAGGGGTGAGCGGTGGCATTGTGTTTGGTTATTTCAGCTTTAAATATGAAGG
>JAHDGV010001093.1 GCA_020631655.1 Chloroflexota bacterium
TGATACAGCGATGATTCATTACGCTCGCAGTTTGACAATTCGAGAGCAATTGGGAGAAAAACGTGGGCAAGCTTGGCTCTTAGACTGGATGAGCAACACAACCATTTATCAGGGAGATATCAAACAAGCCATTGATTATGCGACTGAAAGCATTAAACTTTGTGAACAACTTGGCGAATCTACACTGATGGCCAGTAGTCTCAGCCGTTTAGGCATGCACATGGTTTGGGCCGGCCGCCATGCAGAAGCATACTTATATCAATCAAAGAGCATAGAACTATTCAAAAAGATGGGGAACCACATTATTCTGCCGCGAGCCTATTTTCGGTTAAGCAATACGGAATTTACCCTTGGGCTGCCAGATAAAGCGGTTGCTCATGCTCAAAAGGCGATACTTTTGGCAAAGCAGGTCGGTGATGAAACAGTTATTGGTGGCGCAAAACTGGTATTAGGACAAACAGCAATCGTATTTGAGAATGACATTGAAAAAGGGCACCAATTCTTTTTGGATAGTGTTGAAAGTAATCAAAAGAGTAATCAAAAACCGGAATTATGCTGGGCTCTCGCTATGCTTGCGATCACAACCTGTTTACTCGACAATCAAGCGGATGCTACCAAATTACTCATTCGTGCGTTTCAAATCGGGTTAGAAGTAAATGATTTCTTAGGCTTGGTTCAAGCTCTATTAGGCACAAGTGCCCTGTTTATTCATTGTGGCAAGCAAAAAAAAGCTTTGATTCTTTACGGATTTGCGATGAGCCAACCTGCAATTGGTAACTTTCGGGAATTAAAAAAGTTTCTCCAGCGACAATTCGGCACCAAGCTACAGGTGTTCTCTCTTCAACAAGCAAAATCGCTTATACAAACTGGACGAAATCAAGATCTGGGGTTATTAGCTACGCACACCCTCAAGGATCTAGAAGCCTTGGTTTGACCCGGCCGAGACACGCGGCCGGATCATCGGGGTTTTGGATGCGGCGGGGCCGTGTAAGCGAAGCGGCGGTCGGCCGTTTGTCGATACGTGGTAAAACAGATTTAAATCAACTCTCCAAACAACTCGTGCGAATCATCACCCGCAGCTCACCCCGATTGTCA
>JAHDGV010001094.1 GCA_020631655.1 Chloroflexota bacterium
ATCATTGGGGTTCCAGATCGTCATTCCCCAAGCGGCCAAAAACAAAATCGGGACCGATGCGTTGCGACGGCCGATGTATTTGGTAGTCACCACGTAAATGCCACCCATGATGGCCGCTCGCACAACGGACGGATCTGCTCCCACCAACAGGGTAAACCCAACAATGCCCAAAAGCGTGGCGGTTACAGCGCCATGTCGGCCGAAAATCGGATCAAACAGGGACAAAAAGATGGTCGAAATAATTGCAATGTTGAATCCCGATACGACAACAATGTGGGTAATCCCAACCGTCCGAAAATCATCGTCGATTGATTCCGGCATGGTGTGATCGATGCCGAGTAATACCCCGCCCAACAGGCCGGATTCAGGTGCAGGCACGTGCAAATTAATCGCGTCTTGAACCTTGCTTTTAAACCCCAACAATCGTGCGTAAACCGGGTTTCCAAAACCGGTTTCAACCTCAAGGATGCGTGGGAAGCTCATGACTCCATACACATTTTGCAGAGCCAAATATTCTTTGTAGCTGAATTCTTCTGTCTCAAACGGGATATCAAGATCACCTGAAAAGGTGAGCCGGGTACCATATTCATGGACCGGAAAACGAGGGGTGCGCAATAAAATCGCACCGTTCACGTCGTGCAGACGGCCGTCTGCCAGTTTGATCTGCTCGATTTCCACAGTTAAATTGATGGTTCGATCTCGAACGTCTGGCTCTTCGATCACCCGGCCGGTGAGCGTAACCCCTTTTTGCTCTACAAAGCTGGCGATGTGCCCCCCATCAATAACCGGCTGGCTCCAAATGTATCTGGCCCCGCCCAAGAAAAAAGTGGCGATGTAAACCAAGTAAAGGGCGTACCGGCGCAGGTCCGGCCGGAATGCTAGAGGAATGGCGGCGGCCAACAAACAGAGGCCGGGCAAAGCCCACCAATCTATTGCCAAATTTGTAACTGAGCTGATCCAGATTCCCCCGATCCACAGTAGGGTTAGTAGGATAATGTGCATGTGGCGTGTGCCTTATGGCGCGTGTGCGATGAGATAAAAGTTGATTTGTGACGCGCATTTTAGGTTCATTCGTGCAGTTGAGCAACCT
>JAHDGV010001095.1 GCA_020631655.1 Chloroflexota bacterium
TGGCCCTTTCCCAATTTGTCCGCTCGATGGTCTCTTATCAATCAAAATATGATGCTGGGGTTGCCACCAACTTTAACAACTTCACCAACCTAGAAGATCAGGGGAGACGAATTTTTGAAGGGCGTGGACGGTGTGACAGCTGCCACGAAACTGATATTCAGATCCAAGATCGGCCGCGCAACAACGGTGTTGATGACGGCATTGGGGATGATGATGGGGTTGGAGCGGTTACCGGCCGAAACAACGACAATGGGGATTTTAAAACCCCATCCCTCAGGAATATTGCGCTGACAGGCCCGTACATGCATGACGGCCGGTTTGAAACCCTTGAAGAGGTGATTGAGTTTTACAGCACCGGTATTCAAGACCATCCAAATTTAGACAACGTTTTGCAGGACAACGGGAATCCACGCCGTCTCAATTTTGATGAGGATGATGTTGAAGCGCTGGTCGCGTTCCTAAACACACTCACCGATGAAACATTCATCAACGATCCGAAGTTTTCCGACCCGTTTGTTGAGTCTCAGACCCCCGTTGAAACGGTGACACCAACGCCGACCACTGAACCTAGCACGCTACCTACGCGCACGCCAACACCGGTCCCAACTCTCGACCCATCCTTTACCGAGCGTACCTATCTGCCTAGCGTTGTTCGGTAGATGACACAATTAAAAGCAAAGCCCCGCCAATTTAAAAACTGGCGGGGCTTTTTTGTTTCAGGATCGGTTTAGGCGGAAAATAATCCGGTTTATGAATCACAAAAATTTGATAGCGATCAGCTTTTTAATGATCTTTTTGGGGATCATCGGCCGGATATATGCGGCAGGCTATAGCTATGTCGATGCAAACGGAATCCTGCATGACAGCTTGTTTTTACCACTCGGTACATTTCTGATTTTGTTTGGGTTTTTTGGATTGGCTGTTGCAGGCTGTTTGGCTCTCCTTTCAAAATTTTGGAAGAATTGATTTCTCCCAACTGACGTACCCACCTGGCACGTGCTGAAGCGCCATCACCACTTCACTCGCTCCGCCTTTCGAGCCATTTCCCGGATTCGATCATAGTCTTGATCGGTGACTCCCACCATTCGGT
>JAHDGV010001096.1 GCA_020631655.1 Chloroflexota bacterium
TCTGGGGGTGGATGGCCTTCGACTGGGCGACACAACCGTTCTATACTCTGGGCCTTACGTTTATCTTTGGGCCTTATTTTGCAGTGGTGGCTGCTGACTACTTTATGGATCTGGGGATTGATGAACAAACCGCCAAGGCGCAAGCACAAACCATGTGGTCTTGGGGTCAAAGCGCAGCCGGACTCTTCATCGCATTTGCTGGTGTGATTTTGGGCGCTTACGCCGACAGCACTGGCCGTCGAATGCCCTGGATTTGGTTATTCGCGGTTCTTTACGTCGTTTGCAGCTGGATGCTTTGGTTCATGGTCGCCGATGGCTCTGCTCTTTGGTTCGGTTTGATCGTCTTTTCCATCGGCTTCATAGCGGCTGAATTTATGTTGATTTTCGTAAACGCCCAACTGCCAGGTCTTGGGGATCAAGACGAAGTCGGCAAAATCTCCGGCAGCGGCGCTGCAATCGGGTATTGGGGCGGATTTGTTGCTTTCTTGATTATGTTCGCACTTATCGTTGAATCTGAAGCAGGTGGATTGACCCTGATCGGGTTGGAACCCGCATTCGGCCTATTGTCATCAGAGTTACGCGAAGGAACGCGCGCGGTTGGTCCTTTCGCGGCAATTTGGTTCATGATTTTTATGGTCCCCTATTTCTTATGGGTTCGCGAAACCCGAACGCCCAATCGGCAGGGTGGGTTTGGCAAAGCCATGCGGGACCTCAAAACCTCGCTCATAAATGTTAAACATCGTCCCAGCCTCTTTTCGTTTTTGATCTCGTCCATGTTGTACCGGGACGCTCTGAACGGGCTCTACGCTTTCGGAGGGGTTTACGCTGTATTGGTTTTGGGGTGGTCCATTACAATGCTTGGAGTCTTTGGCGTGATTTCGATCATCACTGCTGCCATCGTCACGCAAATCTCTGGCCGGTTTGACAGCCGCCTGGGGCCGCGCCCAGTGATCAACTTCCACATTTGGGTTCTGGTACTGGTCAGCTTGACCATCATCGGCATGTCGCGGACAAGCTTCTGGGGCGTCCTGTTGCCCGAAGGATCAAACCTGCCCGACATCATCTTTATGATCTGCGGGGCCTGCA
>JAHDGV010001097.1 GCA_020631655.1 Chloroflexota bacterium
CAAGGATTGGGCCAGTCACCCCCCACATCATGCGGGAGGCGTACAGCCCGATCAATCCCAAGATCCCGCCCCAAAACGCCAGTCCGGCCGACCATGTGATTAGGCTTGGTGAGCCCCACAAAATCAGCGGCCGCTTCCAAATCGGCTGGCTTGTGTCAGATGCAAACATGTTGGTCATCTGATCATCTTGGTCTTTGTCTGCCAAACCATCCGCGTCATGACGTGTAGCCGCTAAATACTCCATCCCATATCCTGCCAGCAGAGCAACGGATACGGATAGTGGGAAAACCCAGCGGAACGGGGAGTGCAGTTGGTTCAGGCCGGGGAAACCGTAGTACAAAATCGCATACAGCGGGGTGCCGAAGATGAAAGAGAGCGAGAGGAGAGATAGGACGGTGAAGAAGCCCACAGGCAGGTTTGCGAGGGGCAAGGGGCGAGGGGCGGGTTCATTCATGTCATCGGCAGATCGTTGACGCGCCAAAACTCGCCACCCGCCATGGCGTGCGAAGCTAAGCCCGCCACCTGCAAATTTTGAAAGGATGGCAATTCCAGAAAGGAACAATGCAAAAATCCCAAGATATACGCCGCCTTCCACATAATTTTTAATGCCCCAGCTGGTGCCACCGTGGGGATTGGGTTGGCCGTAGGCGTTTGTGGTTAGCTCGGTGTAGGCTCCGGTAAACGCATCAATATAGCCGTGATCGGCCGGATTGCCATAAAAGTCAGGCAACACAAACGTTAAAACACGGCGTTCAGGAAAACCCCATCCTAGCACTTCTTGAAAGCTGGCTGAGCCCTCACGGAAGTTGCTCGCCCCCACTTCATAAAATGGGATGAACTGAATCCCTCCGACCATGAGGCCGATGAAGACGGTAGCAAAGAGCCAGGCAGAAGGTTTAAAAACACGTTGCAAGTTGAAGGTTGAAGGTTGCAAGTTGCCGTCACTACCGTTTTGCGAAGATGCTTGCAACCTGCCCCCAGCGCGTGAAGCTAAGCCTGCTACTTGCAACAAACGCCATAAGGCGTAGAACGCCATCACCAACAAGCTGTAATAGGTAATCTCGATATGCCCGGCCAAGATTTGCA
>JAHDGV010000294.1 GCA_020631655.1 Chloroflexota bacterium
AGAGCATTGGGGTCTGCAACGCACCAATGTCGTTGAGAAGGAAGCCCAAAGCCCACAGATGGTTAACCATACGGGTCAACTCAACCATCAAAATCCGAATCCACTCAGCACGTTCTGGTGGAGTAACACCCAACAGTTTTTCGATGGCGAGCACATACCCATGGTTATTGCTCATCGAGCTAAGATAATCGAGACGATCAGTATACGGGATGTTGCCTAAGAAGGTGTTTCGTTCCCCGATTTTTTCGTGGTTGCGGTGTAGATATCCCATCACTGGTTGTAGGTCGGTGACTGTTTCACCATCCATGGTTACAACCATGCGGAATACACCGTGTGTTGATGGATGCTGTGGTCCGATATTAACCGTTACGTTGTCGGTACGGATATCGGTTTTAGCCTGCTGACGTTGAATTGTTAGCCCACCGTAGATTTCATCATCGGTATCGGTCAACGATTCAGCATTAAATGCCCAATCAACTGGATATTTTACGTTTTTACCAAAAGCATTCCGTTCTTCAGCCCGGAATACTTCACCACCTGGCCAACGGCTTTTGAAAGGTTTCTCGTCCCCTTCCCAAAACGCCTCTTTCCAGTCTTTACGCAGTGGATGCCCTACAAAGCCATCCCACATTAAAATGCGGCGCATGTCTGGGTGGCCGGTAAAGTTGATTCCTAACAGGTCATATGCTTCGCGTTCTTGGAAGTTAGCACCCTGCCACATATTTGACAGAGACGGAACTTCTGGATTACCGCGATCAACTTGAGTTTTTAAAACCACTGCCCCACCACCTTGTTCAAGGTTGTAGGTGTGGTAGATGACTTCCATTTTGTCGTCATCGATCAAGTCAGCACCGGTTACGCTAGACAAATATTCAAAACCAAGTTGGTTTTTGAGTTCGCCAGCAACCGCTAGCAGTTGATCTGGTGGAACCATTAGCCCAGAATAATTTGGGCGAGGATCATCTGTTAGATCAGGAAATTTTTCGCGAAGCGCCGCAACCGCACCCTCAACTGGGTCTACCGCTGGAGCTTCTACGTCGTTTACTTCAATTTCTGGAGCAGCCATAATATTGTTTTGGTTGATCATTCGTCTTTAATAATTTTAAAGACAGATGAATCAATTAAACCCTCCGCCCTTTGTCTAGTTTGTCCTGCAAAACTTCCAGCTCGTCCCACTTGTCAGCGGCCGCTAGTGTGGCTTGTTCTGGCCAAGTGTCTGGGAAGAAGAGGCGAACTTTTCCGGTCAAAATCTCTGCGAATTGTTCAGATGTCATTTTTGACACTTGTACAAAGGTTTTAACACCAGCTTCGTGCAGAAGCCCTTCGATCTTTGGACCAATCCCTTCGATCTTTTTCAGGTCATCTGGTTTACCAGTTGCGGCAGCTTTGGGTGCGGGGTCCGCTTTTGGCGCTGGAGCAGCAACAGGAGCGGTTGCAACCGCTTGAGCCGCTTCAACTTTTGCCGCAGGTGGCTCAGTTGCCACTGGAGCAGATTCTGCAACCGGTGCAACTTCAGCTTCGTCAGCAGGAGGGCCTGCCGCTTCTGCAGCAGCCAATGCGGCGGCGGCCGCTTCAGCATTTGCTACCTTTTGCTCAGCACGCAAGATGTCCAGTTGGCGCATATCAATCAAGTCAGGACCCAAAACAGGAATCTCAACGATTTCGGCCGGGTCATCACTGTTGTACCAAGGCACAGTTGAGAGAGACTGTTGATCGATTTTTTCTTGAAGCGTGATCAATCCGTGGATTAAAGCTTGAGGGGTTGGAGGGCAACCAGGAACGTATACGTCAACAGGAATGAACTTATCGATTCCGTCAACAACGTTGTAGCCTTCCTTGAAAGGTCCACCACCGTTTGCACAAGCACCCATGCTCAAAACATAGCGTGGTTCTGGCATTTGGTTGTACAAGCGCACAATCGTTGGAACCATTTTCTTGGTAACTGTTCCAGAAACGATCATTAAGTCTGACTGGCGGGGAGTTGCCCGAAATACTTCCATTCCAAAGCGAGAAAGGTCGTAGCGGCTAGAAGCTGTCGCGATCATTTCGATGGCGCAGCAGGCCAAGCCAAATACCATCGGCCAGATGGAGTTTCGGCGAGTCCAGTTATAAACGGTGTTTAGACTAGTGATAAAGACATTATCCGCAACCTCGTCTGGAATTGGAATGTCTGATGCGATATCGGCTGAAGTCATAAGGATGATTTCTCCTCAAACCACGTGATTTGAATATCTTTTAGGATTCTTTCTGTCACAATCGAGGCGTCGTCATCAAAATCAGGAAGCTGTTCGATCAAATCTAACATTTCATGCAGTCCGGTTGTTTCCGGGTCCCGGTCAGGGTGATGATGCATGAGGGCAAGCACTATCGCATAAGATGATTCCCAGTATAGTTTTGCCATAGACAAATCGAGTCAGCGATGATCTGTGAGGAAGACGGATCAGAAGTGAGCAGAGTTTGAAATTTAAGGTTAAAATGCCCCAACATGTTTTGGGGACAGATTGTGCTTATGATACCTTAATTTTTCCCAGATGCACCTCGTTTGTGAACATTTTTACAAATAAATAAGCTCCTATTACAGGATGCATTCCAACCTATTTCAACACCCCTTTTCCTCGACCAATTCCCGAAATCTAACTAAAGAAAACATGGCCAACACCTTACTTATTTCCCCCTATCACAGCGGCTCGCACAAAAGCTGGGCCGAGGGATTACAGAAGCACAGTTCACATTCGATCGATATTTTGTCGCTACCGGGCCAAAATTGGAAGTGGCGCATGCATGGGGCGGCCGTAACCCTCGCCCAACAGGTTTTAGATAGAAATATTCAACCCGATCTTGTTTTAGCCGATGACATGCTCGATCTAGCGACGTTTATCGCCCTCACCCGCAAACAATTGCCAAATACCCCTTTTGCCCTTTACATGCACGAAAACCAGCTACTGTACCCGCTGGCGCCAGATAGCGAGCAGGGGCCTATGCGGCGCAACTGGGGAGTTCGGGAGCGGCAATATGTCTTAATCAACTGGAAATCGATGCTGGCGGCCGACAAAATTTTCTTTAACTCCCAATTTCATTTGGATGCGCTTTTTGCTGAGCTTCCCCGATTTTTGCGCCACTATGCAGATTTCAATGAAGAAGGGACCGTTGACATCTTGCGTAAGAAGTCGGCCGTGTTGCCCGTTGGCATTCACAAATGGGTAGATGTGGCTCGCCCCATCCCCCCAGAACCAAACTGCCCCACCATTTTATGGAATCAGCGCTGGGAGTTTGACAAAAATCCGGCCGGATTTTTTGCGGCGCTACGCCGTTACAAGCAAGATGGCGGCCGCATGAAGCTAATTGTGTGTGGAGAAAGCTTTGGCAAAACCCCCGAGGTTTTTGAGCAAGCTGAAAAAGAATTCGAAAAAGAGCTCCTCCATTTTGGCTATGCGAATAGAGGGCAATATTCGGAGCTTCTCTCTCAAAGCGACATCGTCCTTTCTACAGCCCACCATGAATTTTTTGGGATTAGTGTTTTAGAAGCAATTCAAGCGGGTGCAATCCCCCTGCTGCCAAATCGGCTGAGTTATCCAGAACTTATTCCGGCCGAGTATCACGAAAAACTACTATATGAAGCGGCCGATGATTTAAATGCTAAATTACATCAAATCGGGGCTCAGTTTCTACAGCTAAGTGATCTTAAAAACGGGTTGAGAAAAAATGCACAAGCGTATAGTTGGGAGCAGGTTATTGGACAATATGACCAGGAAATAAGTTCACTTGTACATATCTCCTAGGCAACAGTGCTAAAACATTTGGTTCTCTCTTTTCTTCTCTTGTATAGTCGCAATCCAACCCTAAAAATTCCCCTTTCCCAAAAACTGGAAAAGGCCTAAACTTCTTCCCAACCTATCTAACAAATCCTATTCTTACTTAAAATCTAAGGAGAACTCGTATGGCGATTAAAACGATGCCAGAGAAACTCAAGAGGCTTCCTGAACTTGCCAATAATTTGTGGTGGAGCTGGAACCCTGATGCACGAGCCACTTGGCGGATGTTGGACTATCCGCTGTGGCGCACAACCGTTCACAACCCCGTCAAAATGCTGCATGAAATTGACGATGAAACTTTAAAAGCCCGCGCGGCCGACCCCGCCTTTGTTCGCCATCTTAATAAAGTAATGATGGAATACGATCACATGATGGGAAACAGCGACAGCTGGTTTGTCAGCAATCATGCGGACCTAGTTGACAAAAAAATCGCTTATTTTTCATTTGAGTTTGGGATGCACGTATCACTCCCCATCTACTCAGGTGGTTTAGGCATTCTATCGGGAGACCATATAAAAGAAGCGGGTGACATCGGTTTACCGTTCACCGGCGTCGGATTTATGTATCCACAAGGGTATTTCCGCCAAAAAATCCCATCACACGGCTGGCAAGAATCTCACTACGAGCACTTGGACATGGAGAAGTCTCCGATTGAACTCGTGCGGGACGAAAATGGGAACGAGCTAATTATCAGCGTTGAGATTGGGGATCAAACAGTTTGTGCGCGCGTTTGGCACGTTAACGTCGGCCGGGCAAATCTCTATTTGATGGATACGGATGTTGAGCAAAATGCCCCTTGGAACCGTGAGCTCTCGGCTCGCTTGTACGGTGGCGACGTTGAAACCCGCATCCGCCAAGAAATTATGTTGGGGATTGGTGGTGTACGGTTGTTGCGTGCGCTCGACATCGCCCCAGAAATTTGGCACATGAACGAAGGGCACAGCGCCTTTTTGGTACTTGAGCTTGTGCGCGAAATTGTGGCCAAAACCGGCTGTTCGTTCCACGAAGCGGCTCTACAAGTTCGGCCGAAAGCGATTTTCACCACTCATACCCCAGTTCCGGCCGGGCACGATGCTTTTTCATTTAACCTAATGGACAAGTATTTTGGTCAATATTGGCCACAGTTGGGTCTAGATCGCACCGGATTTATGAACCTTGGTGCCCATGAAGAATCTTGGGGCGAAGCGTTTAACATGACCGTTTTGGCTCTGAAAATGTCTGGCGCCGCCAACGGGGTTAGCCAGCTCCATGCCGAAGTGTCGCGCAACATGTGGCAATCTGTTTGGCCAGAGAAAAAAGAAAAAGATGTTCCGATTATCGGGGTCACCAACGGCATTCATGTGCCAACTTGGACCGCTTTACCGCTTGAAGAACTGCTAAACAAACATCTTGGTCCAGACTGGATGGAACGCCACGATGACCAAGCGATGTGGGAACGGATCAACGATATTCCTGACGAAGAGCTTTGGAAAATCCACATGGAACTGCGGACCAAGCTGTTCGAAGAAATTCGTTCACGCACCCGCAAGCGCTGGTCGGCCGGACATCGGGATGCAACTCAGGTTTTAACAACCGGTGCATTCTTATCGACACGGGCTCTAACCATCGGTTTTGCACGTCGCTTTGCAACATACAAACGTGCAACGCTCATCTTCCGGGATCCAGATCGCTTAAAACGGATTTTGATGAATCCACATGCTCCTGTCCAAATTATTTTTGCAGGTAAGGCGCATCCGGCCGATGATCCCGGCAAACATCTGATTCAAACGATTTACAATATCGCTAAATCGCACGATTGGGGCGGCCGGATCGCATTTGTTGAAGATTACGACATGCACATGGGACGTTATCTAAAACAAGGCTCTGACATCTGGTTGAATAATCCTCGTCGGCCGCGTGAGGCCAGCGGTACAAGCGGCATGAAAGCGGCTCTAAACGGTGTACCAAATCTCTCTATTCTTGATGGATGGTGGGTTGAAGGGTACAACGGCGCCAACGGCTGGGCGATCGGTGAAGGCATCGATCTAGATGATCCAGAAGCGCAAGATGCGGCCGATGCGGAATCAATCTATCGCCTTCTAGAAGAAGAGATTGTGCCACTGTACTACGATCGTGATCGTGACGGTGTCCCACGTGGTTGGGTCAACCTAATGAAAGAATCGATTCGTTCAAACGCGGCAAAATTCAGCATGCGCCGGATGGTGAAAGAATACACCGAACAGCTTTACATCCCTGCGATGAAGGCTGAGTAGATATTTGCAAACTCAGGACCAGACTGGCGTATAAAACCAGTCTGGTCTTTAATTAGGGGATGAGCAACGCACGCAAAAAATTGGGGGCTTGGGGAGAAGAGGTAGCCAAAACCCAGCTTGAAGCCAACGGATTCAAAATTATTAACCAAAATTGGCGGTGTCGCCTGGGCGAGATCGACATCATTGCTGAAAAAGATAAAGCTGTCTCTTTCGTAGAAGTTAAGACACGCAGGGGCAGATCGGCCGGATCACCTGAGGAAGCAATTACCCCACGCAAAGCTCAAAAGCTGATTCAACTGGCGCTGACTTGGATCGGCGAAAACGGCCGGGACGATCTCGATTGGCAAATCGATTTGGTTGCTGTCGAGTTGGACACAAAGGGCAAGCTACTCAGGTGTGATCATTTTGAAAATTTCGTAACCGGTTAAGTCCACCATAAACTGGCAAAAGTTGGCACAACGTTGCATTGAGCTTACAGAATCCATCAAAATAAAATTGAGCTATAAAAACGGTTCATCACCAAGAAGGAGAAAAACAGATGGAACGTGCAATCACAGGTTTGTTGA
>JAHDGV010000295.1 GCA_020631655.1 Chloroflexota bacterium
GATTTTGCCCTAGTTGAGCCTTAAGCTCAACCAACCTCCAACCTCGTCAACCAGCTACCAGAGGGGGTAGCTGGCCCATGCGCTAATATGTTCAAAATTTGAATCATACCTTTGCCCTGTTAAGTTGGCAGGATGGTAAACCGAGTAGGTGATGCTGTCAATTATTCTTAGGAACCGGAGTGCGGTTACTTCCTGTGTAATGTGAAATATATTGGGTAGGGGCCAGGCATTCACATGGCAATATGTTCAGTTGAAATCAACTATCTGTGAATGTCTTGCCCCGAAATGGCAACAAATTGACATTTGTACGCAAATATTTTCATGCCGGGGCAAGACATTCGCTGTTAAATTTACCAAGACCAACTTGATTCAGTGCGAATGCCTGGCCCCTACCATCGAAATCTATCGTTACACCCAAAGTAAGCGCACCCTAGGAACTGGAGTGCCACTACTTGAAAATTTTGCCATGTGAACGCCCGCCTCAATCGGTATCAACTTAAGAGACTTATCAATCAAAAAACTGCCTAATCTCACAGGATCAATCCTGCGGTTAAAATAGGAAGCCTGATAAATCGGGCTCTGGCGGACATCTGAACCTGATTGATCAGGTTTCTTGTCTTAAACGAGGGGCTTGAGCCTTCGGAAAAATGGCTTAAGTTGATACCAATGGGCACCCACAAGGGATGCCCCTACAGCTGGGTAAAGCTCTAGCCCAGAAACAACTTTAAATGATGCCAAGTTCAGGGAAAGGCTCGTTTGCCGTAATCCGCTGATAAGACATTCGGGTCAAGTCTATCGTCTCGAACCGGCCGTTTAAAATTAGCTCGCTCATTGCCCGCCCCACGGCCGGGGAGTGCATAATCCCGTGACCAGAAAAGCCACAGGCCACATACAAATTCTCAGCTTCAGCTCCCACCGATCCCAAAATCATGTTCCCATCAAAGGTGTTCTGGGCGTAATGGCCAACCCAATCCTGACTGTTGTTGGCCGTTTTAAACGCAGGCAGACGTTTGCTCAGCAACGGCCGCACAACCCGGTCAAAGTACCCGTTAAAATGATCACGAATCGCTTGGTTTTGGGCCAGATGGGCAAAGCCACTCCCCATATCAAACGGTGGTCGGCCGCCAACGTATCCATCACCCTGCGGCCGGAAAAATAGCCCTGACTCATCTTTGACCAATGGCAAAGGTTCAATCGAATGCTCTTGATCCACGGTCCAGTAGTGCTTGACTCGGCACATCGGCACAACTGGCAGGGGCAAGTCTATCATCGCCAAAATTTCTTTAGACCAAGCACCGGCCGCGCAAATAAACTGGTCGGCCGAAACAACTTCGCCGCTGTCTAAATCAACAGACTTGATTGCGCCTCCCATCTTGTTTAAGCCAACAACTTTTCTTGGCAGATACCGCACCCCAAGCTGTTCCGCTTTTTGCCTAAAGCCTTTTAGCGTTAAAGCGGTTGTGATGGTCCCATCATCAGGAGATAAACAGCCCAGCTTAATGTCTTCCAAGCCCAAAGATGGGAACCTTGTTCTCAACTCATCTTGGTCTAAAAGGAGCGCGTTCACCCCGTTTTGTGATTGCACCCCGTGATTGATCTCGAGCTGATTGGCGCCTGATTCGGTCACCACAAACAGGTAGCCGCGCTGATTAAAATTGATGTCGGCCGGTGTTGATTCATCAAGCGCCATTGTGGTTGCAAAATCACGATAGAACTGGAGCGAAAACTGAGACATTTGCACGTTTTCCGGCCGGCTGAAAAGCTGACGCACGCCACCAGCACCAACCGGGCTGGCCGCAAGCTTATACTCTGGGTCCGGCTCGATGACACAAATCTCACCCGCATTGCCAGATTTTGCCAAGAAGTAAGCGATGGCAGATCCGATCATACCACCACCGATAATTACGATATCAGCTTTTGTTGTCATAAATTTTTTGTGCCTGAAACTAAGAAATGTGGAAAGCTTCTGCCAATAGCTCCACCGTATGCATTACTTGAATATTCGCTCCCATTTTTTCAAGATGTTTCTCGACTTGGGTAAAACACCCTATGTTCCCCATTACAACCGTGCTGGCTCCGGTGTTAGCGATGGCACGTGCCTTCATGCGCCCCAGCTGTGTGGCAATGTCCGGCTGTTCTAGGTTGTAAGTTCCGGCCGATCCACAGCACAGTCCGTCATCATTTAACTCTAGCAGAGTTAGATTTGGTATAGCTTTCAGCAAGTTGCGAGGGGGGCTCGTAACCCCTTGTGCATGAGCCAAATGACAAGCATCGTGGTAAGCCACTTTGCGCATTGGTTGATTGTTTGGCACGTTAACCAGCCCCAGCTCATCTAAAAATACGGTGATGTCTTTGACCTTGCCCGCAAATTCTTCGGCCGCTTGTTGCTCCGGCTGACCGGTAAAGAGCAGGCCATATTCGTGCATCCCCGAGCCGCATCCGGCCGCATTGGTGATAATCGCATCGACCTCTCCGTCGATCTGACCAAACGCGGTTAAATTGTTGCGGGCCAGCGTGATTGCTCTCCCTTCTTCTCCAATGTGACTCAGAATTGAGCCACAGCATCCCTGATTTTTAGGGATGACAACCTCGACCCCGTTTTTTGCTAATAATCCAACCGTCGCTTGGTTGATGTTAGGTGCCAACACCGTTTGTACACAGCCGGTCAGAAAGGCGACCCGAGCCCGCCTTTCCCCTTCGGCCGGAATGACGTTGGGTAGATTGATCGCTTTGGGCAACGTGTCTGGCAACATGTTCAGCATCGTTCCCAGCTGATCGGGGAGAATTTCTTGTACCAACTTGCCTAGCTTGCCCGCTGTGGCGGCGGCTCTAAAACGGCCGGGGTAGGGCAACGTTTCGATTATCATTCGGCGTGTGACCGCATCCATCGTGTCCCGTTTCCGTTCACTTTCAACGTTAGCTCGATAGCTGGTCAATAAATCCCCGTACGCTACCCCAGATGGGCAGGCAGGGACACAGCCCATGCACCCCAAACAGCGGTCAATGAACGGCTGTGCCTCTTCCTCAGCAAGATTCCCTTCAAGCACATTTTTCATAAGGTAAATCCGGCCGCGAGGGGAATCCATCTCTTCACCCAATACGTTATAGGTCGGGCAGGCGGCAAGGCAAAATCCACAGTGAACGCAGGATTCAATGGCACCTGTCATTGCTGTGCCACGGGGGCCGTGTTGAGAAGAATCAATTTTGTGTTGCATAAATCAGGTTAAATTGAGTTTGTGGCACAGAGGTTAAATACTCATGTTACGCGAAACCCCCACCTAGCCTCCCCCGAGGGGGGAGGAAGTGCCAACTTCGTTGGCATTAAGCCCAACAAGGTTGGGCCGTTCCCCTCCCCTCGGGAGGGGTTAGGGGAGGGTCGATTTACTTGAGTGCGTAACATCAGTTATATAGATAAAAATTTTTCGTTTGGATCAAGCGCCTGTTTTACCCGATTTGCCAATCCAATCCAACCTTTATTGCCCAAGATCGGTTCGCTGGTGTCGCCACGTAAAACCAAACCGTTTAAATTTAGCTCCGCCAGAGCCTCACTCAGCCCATCTAAATCGTCAGTTGTGACTAAGGCCCCATTTCCGGCCGCATAATAGTGCGCCCCTGCAAGCGATTCAAATCGATCAAGCTGTTGCAGTTTGCGTGGTGAAACCGGAACTTTGACCAAATTTGTGGCCGCATGTGCCCATTCGGCCTGATTGATCCCATCCCAAAAGGTTTGTTCAAAGGTTTTTTCTTGGATGGTTTGAACCGCTGTGTTTTGATTTAGCCAAGTTGTCAGTCGGTCCAAGCGGCCGGGCAAACTTTCTGGCAGTCCGCCTAAGCGAATCCACATCGTCGTTTCACGGCCGTCACGCTGGTTACGCCTAAAGTCGAGCGCATCCATCTCAAACGGCTGGTTGGCCAGTGCAAACGTCCCGTTGAGCCCGTCTTCAAGGCTGGAAAACGAACATTCTAGCGTGCGGTATTCGGCCGGCTTGGGGAATACTTTCAGTGTGATTTCAGTCAGAATGCCATAGCGTCCCAATGACCCAACCATAAATTTGGGCAGGTCAAAGCCAGAAGCATTTTTGACCACCTTGCCGCCACCCCGCACCAAATTCCCGACCCCATCCACAAAATAAATACCAAGGATGAAGTCTCTCACGCCGCCGTATCGAAATCGGCCGGAGCCACCCGTGTTGGCGGCAACGGTTCCGCCGATTGTGGCCCCATCCTGAACAAACATCGGGTCAAACGGCAGATACTGGCCGTTTTGAGCCACAGCTTGCGCCAGCTCGCTTAGCCGTGTGCCTGCTTTTGCGGTGATGGTGTATTCATTCGGCTCATACTCAACGATTCCGGCAAGGCTCGACATGTCGATTGTTTCGGCTTCGTCGGGCAAGTTTTTACTCAGGGCCGGTTTGGTTCGGCCGCCGACCGGCACCAGCTTGCTTTGGCTCCGGACAATCTCCTGAATTTCCTCTACTTTGGTTACTTCGGCCATCGGTTTACTCTTCCAGTCTAAGTGATGGGCCAGGTCTGCGCCGCTTCACAACAACCTCTGGCTCGACGTTGGTCAACTGGCCACGGCCGGAGAATAGCACGGCGATCGGCCGAGTCGCCTCGAAGTGGCTAAATGCGATGGTCATAATCAAAACGATAGGGACTGAAAGAATCATCCCGATTGGCCCCCAAATCGACCCAAAAATGGTGATAGACGCAAACACCACTAGCGGGCTCAGGTTGAGCGAACGGCCCGCCATGAGCGGCTCTACAAACGAACCTGAGAAGATCTGGATCGCGTACAAAATGACGGTCATGGCGAGGAACGTGGTCCAATCGCCAAATTGTGCGAGTGAAAAGACGGCCGGGAAAACCACGGCAACAACCGATCCCAAATAAGGGATGTAGTTGAGCAAAAAGATCAAAATCGCCCAGAAAAACGCATTTTCGAGGCCGAATAGCCACATGACTATTAAAGACTCAACGCCAACCAGCAAACTAACAACCGTTTTAACCCGGAAGTAGGTGCGTACGTTGTCGGAGATCGATTTGATTAACCGCTGAAGCGTGGTGTTCGACTCTTGATCTTGGAACAGATAGGTCATTTTGTCTGAGAAATCTCGTGACTCGACAAGCATAAAAATGACGTACACCAGCACGATTAAAGACTGCCCTGCAAACGATGCAACTGGCCCGAGCAGGTCGCGTAAAACACCCGTCATCAAATCTAATCCAACTGAAAATAGATCCGTTGCTTCTGGAATCGAATTTCGGACAGAATTTGCAGAAATCTGAGGGAGTAAATCGAGTAGCCAAGGGGGAGATTGGCTGAGCAGATTGTTGATGTTATCGAGAATCAATTCCCGATTATCGATCATTTGCCGCACAGTTCGGCTCCCCATCCGGCCGATGGTTCGCAATATCAAACCGATGCCAAGGATCGAGATGGTGCGTGCCATCCAAGTTGGCATGTTTGCCCCAAAGAAAGAAAACTGCTCGATTGGCTCTGAAATAGCCGTAATCAAAAATGTGATCAGCAGGCCGATAATGATCGGCATGACGATATTTCGGGCATAGACCATCAAAAACAGCACAATGCCGACAATGAAAACTACGCCCGCAAAGTTGATTAAACTTGCATATGGTATTCGCTGACGATTCATAAATTCTTTTATTCTCGAGAAATAATGCCCGCTTTTTCTAACGGGTGCATCCCGTGCATATTTAAGGCAGGGGCTTCGCCAATGGGCAATTTCTTGCCTGGATTGGCAATCCCCTTTGTATCTATTTTGTTGCGGATGTTATCCATCACATCCAAATCTGTTTCGCTAAAAAGGAGTGGCATGTAGTCCCGCTTTTCAACGCCGATCCCATGCTCGCCCGTGAGCGTGCCACCGAGTTTGATACATACGGTCAGAATTTCGCCTGCCAATTTTTCGGCCTGCTCCAACTGCCCTTCAACCCGGCCGTCGTACATGATTAGCGGATGTAAATTGCCGTCTCCTGCATGGAAAACGTTGGCCACATCAAGCCCGTATTCTTGGCTAGCGGATTCAATCCCTGCCAGCGCTTTGCCCAGCTGAGAGCGTGGCACAACCCCATCTTGCACGATGTAGTCAGGGCTCAACCGGCCGACTGACGAGAAGGCCCCTTTGCGCCCTTTCCAAATATTTGCTCGATGCGCATCATCACGCGCCACTTCAACCGCGTATGCGCCGGTTCCCTCTACGACTTTGACCAGCTCGTCAAATTCCCGTTCAACCTGCTCGCTTTCCCCTTCTAGCTCCACGATTAGCAGGGCGGCCGCACCTGCCGGATAGCCGGTTTTTACCGCCGCTTCGGCCGCTTTTAGAGCCAGCTTGTCCATGATTTCCATGGCACCGGGCAATAACCCAGATGCGACAACGGCGCTAACCGCGTCACCCGCTTTTTCAAGGGTGTCATATGCGGCCAAAACCGTTTTGTATTGTTCAGGGATGGGTAACAAGCGAACGGTTATTTCAAGTGCAATCCCAAAAAGCCCTTCGGAGCCAACAAACAATCCAATTAAATCAGGCCCAACCCCCATTCCTTCCGTGCTTTCACTGCCAAACTCAACAATTTCGCCGTCTGGTAGCACCACTTTTAA
>JAHDGV010001098.1 GCA_020631655.1 Chloroflexota bacterium
TGGATTCAGAAACCTGATCGCCGATGGTTTTAACGGGATTAAGCGCTGTCATCGGTTCTTGGAAAATCATCGAGATATCATTGCCGCGTAGATCGCAAAAATCATCTTCAGATAGGGCTTTGATATCCTGTCCGTCAAAACTGATCTCGCCATCCCATTTTGTGCCGTTGGGTAATAATTGCAAAATCGAAAGCGCGGTGATGGACTTGCCAGAGCCAGATTCGCCTACAATGCCCAAAATACGGCCCGCTTCTAAGTCAAAGCTGATGTCTTTGAGGATTGGTGTTTTGCCGATTGAGAGATTTAGATTTTGAACGTTCAGGAGCGTCACGATTTAACCCTCCGAAGTTTTGGGTCAAGCAAATCTCGCAACCCATCACCCATCAGGTTTAAACCCAAAACAGTGAGCACAATTGTCAGACCAGGTACAAGCGCCAGATGCGGCGCAATTGAAATGAGCGTTTGCGCATCATTGAGCATGCGTCCCCAGCTTGGCAGCGGCGGTTGCGCGCCAAGCCCAACATAGGCAAGACCAGCTTCGGCTAAAATACCGAGCGAGAATTGTATTGTGCCTTGGACAATCAAAAGGTTGGTGATGTTTGGCAAGATGTGCTCGAGCGAGATCAGTGCCTTTGATTTGCCGCAAACTTGCGCCGCCAGAATATATTCCCGCTGCCACAGACTTAAAGCCGCGCCGCGTGATAATCGCGCAAAAACCGGAATATTAAAAATCCCAATCGCGATGATCGCGTTCACTGCACCGGGGCCAAAAACAGCTGTAATCATGATTGCAAGCAGCAGCGATGGAAACGCGAAAATGAGATCATTGCCGCGCATGATGATCTCATCGATCAAACCGCCTCGTTTGCTTGCAGCATAAAGACCAAGCGGCACACCTGCGAGAATGCCAACGCCGACGGCGACAAAAGCAACCGCCATGGAAACGCGTGCGCCAACCATGATCATCGATAGCATATCGCGGCCAAAATGATCTGTGCCAAGCCAATGCGCCATTGATGGTGTTTTCAGTTTATTGGCAATTGAAATTTGCGTCGCGTCATAAGGTGTCCAGATGAAGGATA
>JAHDGV010000296.1:0-3140 GCA_020631655.1 Chloroflexota bacterium
GTGATGGTTTCATGATAGCCGCCAGTGTCTGTGTTTGGGGTTCCCACAGCTAAGTTGTACCTGCTAATCCCATCCCGCAATTTTTGGATGCTGGTGTCAAGATCATAGTGGGTTGCCATGTGTAGCCCCACGACCAAATGGGCCAGATGGGTCCATTCTTCGGCCGGAAGCGTGTGATCAAGAAAGCCGTTGATAATGCGTTGGGTGTCGATTTCAGTTACCATTTATTTTGTATCCTCTCAAGTCAAGATGACACTACTTTACCGGCTGAACGGGCGAAGTTGAAGGGCAAGTCTAAGCCAAACAAAGGTGTTGACGAGAGAATCTAAAGAAACCGACTGATATTATTTTAGAATCTAAAATGGACAGCACAGATCGTAAAATTTTGAAGCTTTTGATGCAGGACGGCCGGATGTCGTTTGCCGAACTCGGCCGCCAAGTTGGGCTATCGCTACCGGCTGCATCGGAGCGGGTTCGTCGCCTTGAAGAGGCCGGAATCATTGAAGGATATTCGGCTCAGGTGAATTTAAAAAAGCTGGGATTCCCGACAACCGTCTTTGTCCAGCTCACTGTGCCGCCTAATCGATATGATGGTGTTAAAAAAGAGATGGAAGCGATCCCGGAAATTTTAGAGGCTCATCATGTGGCAGGGGAGTTATCGTTTATCTTGAAATTGCAGTTGGCTGATTTAGAAGATTTGGAGCCGATTTTGCTGAAAATGAACCAGCAGGGGCAGACGGCCAGCATCATTGCGTTGTCAAAAACGGTCGACAAAAATGGGATCGATTTAGTTTGATGCCTTAGTGAGCTCTGCAATTCTCCCCTCTAAAAACGACAGCTCAACTTCGTTTTGAGTCAGCTCCACGGCCGCCTGATACGCCAACAGCGCATCTTCGGGCCAGCCTGCCCGCCGGTTTAGATCGGCTTTGGCCGCATGGAACAGGTAGTAATCTTGGAGCGTTTCTGCGAGAGGCTCGAGCAAGGCAAGTCCGGCCAAAGGTCCCTCAGCCATCGCCACTGCTACCGCATGGTTTAGCTGGATGATGCCGTTCTCAGGCTCCGATCGCATCAGCCCCTTGTAAAGCATCGCTATCTGCTGCCAGTCTGTGTCGGCCGCTGTTTTTGCTTCGGCATGAAGGGCGCTAATCGCCGCTTGAATTTGGTACGGCCCCGAATGCCGTAGCGCCATCGCCTGATCAAGAATGGCGGTCCCGGCCGCAATTTTGTCTTGATCCCATAACGTGCGATTTTGCTCTTCTAGCAACACGAGCGAACCGTCTGTACCAACCCGTGAGGCTTGGCGAGCATCATGTAGCAACATGAGGGACAGTAGCCCCAACGCTTCAGCGTCTGGATCAAGCGCCGGTTCCCGATCTAAAAGATGGGTTAGCACCGTTGCCAGTCGAATTGCTTCTGAGCATAGATCTGCCCGAATCAAGTTTTCGCCGCTGGTGGCAGAATATCCTTCGTTGAAGATGAGATAGATGACGTGGAGGACGCCGTTTAAGCGGCCGGACAGCTCTTCAGTGGCCGGAACGCGGTACGGAATACCAGCTTGCTTGATCTTCCGTTTGGCCCGAACCAGCCGTTGGGCCATGGTGGTTTTGGGGACCAGTAGGGCTTTGGCTACCTCGGCCGTGGTTAAGCCACCTAGTGTGTTCAGCGTTAGCCCCACTTGCGCATCCAAATTAAGGGCCGGATGGCAACAGGTAAATATGAGCTTGAGCCTCTCATCTGGAATCTCATCTGCCGGTGTCATTTCAACCCCACGTTTCTCTAAAATCGTGTCAGCTTCAGTCTCGTCTTCCCACTTAGATTTGCGCCGGAGCCGGTCGATGGCTTTGTTACGGGCGACCGTAGTCAGCCACGCGGCCGGTGAGTTGGGAATGCCAGACTCGGGCCATTTTTGGAGCGCCGTCACAAATGCTTCTTGGAGCATGTCTTCGGCCAGTTCAAAGTCGCGCAAGTGGCTAATCAGGTTGGCCAATACCCGGCCGTATGATTGCTGAAATACCTGCGTGATGTCTGAGTTTGTGGCTGATGAGTGTGACATATGGAAGACGTATTGCGTGATAGGTAGAAAGCTACCCACCACGCAATACGTAAAATTAAGACGTTTCTTGACTAGGAGAGACCTTAGCCCGGAATCTCCATCAGTGGCCGGATTTCAACACAACCGTGCTTCGCGCCGGGAATCAGAGCGGCATACTTGATCGCTTGGTCGATGTCCTCACAGTCTAAGATGTAAAAGCCACCTAGCTGTTCTTTGGTTTCGGCAAATGGCCCATCGGTGGTCAGCGTTTTGCCATCGCGTGAACGGACCACAGTGGCGGTTGCTGACGGTTGGAGTGCTTCGCCCAGGCCGGTTGCAACACCGGCTTGCTCGATGATTTGACCGTAGGCCATGTATTCACCGATCTCTGCCTCAAAGTCTGCTTGGGTCATATTTTCAATGCCTTCTTCTGTATCGTAAATTAAACAAATGTATTTCATGATTTTGTCCTCGTAATCTTTATTTTAGTTGTTTTTCAAATCTGTAGGAGTCCCAATTTTTGAATGGGGGATAAATGGCTAACTGCTCAAGCCAACTTGGTAAACGGGCTGGGCCGATGTGCGGTTGTGTAGCCAAACCATCAGTCCGTTTTGTAAAAATACAACCAGTGGGATGATGGCGTTTGGTACGCTACCTTCTAAAACGGCGTGGCAGAGTGCGGCACCAAGGGTGAGTCCAGCGATTAAAAAGGCGCCTAGATAAACCGCTTGGCCTTTAAAAAAGCCAGTGATCAAGCTTGCTACGGCCGTAACTTCGATCAGGCCGGTCAGAACCATAAACCACGTTGGAAAGCCAAATGCGGTAAAGGTGCTAACCATGTCAGGTGCTCCAATTATTTTCGAGATGCCGAAAAAACCAAACTGGGCGATTAGCAGAAGTTGTAATACGGTCTTTGTGATTTTCATTTTTAATTCTCCTATTTGTATGTCAGAAAGAAACGTTGACTGAATCATTTTTCAGCCTCTTACTTAATTGACGAACGAGACTATTGAAAATCGACAGGGTTTAAAAATTGATTTTGAAATTGGTCAAATTGATGTGGCCTACCTCTGGGAAATTGGTCGAATTTTGCTTGAACGTTTTCCAT
>JAHDGV010000296.1:3240-6603 GCA_020631655.1 Chloroflexota bacterium
CACGGCCGGCCGTTTGTGGGTCAAACTCAATGTCACGCACACCGCGCCAGTTCCACTCCCAAAACGGGCCAGATACGTCGCCTACCATGTCTGTGCCACCCACGGCCGACCAACTGCCGCTGTCCCCGTTTGCGGCCGAGCGAAACAACCCAGCTTCACCACCAGCCAAGATCACACCGGCACCAAACGGGTCTACCGCTACGAAGTGACAGCCACCACATTCCAATACAAGCTCCCAATTCCAGCCATCATCCACACTGCGATACACATCCCCAGATGCGGCCGTAAACAGTGTGCGCCTATCGGCCGGGCTGTTTGGGTCGATGGCTAGATCAAAGATCGAATCGGTTTCCGGTAAGCCTGCGTTGCTCCGTTGCCACGAGTCAATTGCACCAAAATCATCGCTCCGCAACAGGACGGCCGGTGCACCGATGTTGTCCGTTTGCACCATCCACACGGTGCTGGCTCTGGCAGGATTAGGTTCTGCAAGTACCGTAAACGCGTTGCCACCTGCGCCGTTCCACTCCACAGTAATGTCTGGTAAGTTGCAATTTTCCCAGCTGGTTCCACCGTCTAAACTGCGGAAACAGCCCATGTCGTACATCGCCATGTAGATGGCTCCTGCGCCATCAATTGAAGTCTCGCTGACGGCCGCATCGAAGAAGACAATGTTGTCGATGCCGCGTGAGGCGAATGTGCCAGAATCGGTTTCTTCGGTGTAAACATTTTGGAACGAACGCCCACCATCGGCCGAGCCAAAGACAAATTGGCTGTTGGCCCACAGAACGGTGTCACCGCTAAAAGCCAAGGTACGGACCGGGCCGTCAAAACTGTCTAGGTGGGCAAAAAAGGCGGTGGACCAGCCAAAGTCATAGTCATCGACTTGGCTGATTTGCGCCCATGTTTCACCTGCGTCGGCCGATTCCCAAACTCCGTTTCGCTCGTCCCATGGGAACTGATACCGAGGTTCGATGAGGCGTAGACGGCCGTCAGCGACGGGCCAAATCACTCCGTGCCGCTGGGCTACAAGTTCCCAGTCGGTGCCACCGTTTGTGCTGGTGTAAAGCTGGCCATACAGATCTGGATCAGTTTCGTAGGTGGTTAGCCACAGTTGTCCCTGAGCGTCTTCTGCGATGTCCATGATGGCCCCCAATGGCTGAGCGATTTGCTCCCATGTTTCACCCTTGTCTGCACTCCGAAAAACAGCGGCCGGTCCACTGGCAAAACGTGCTTCCCCTGAAAGGGCATACAAATATTCGTTGGTGGAAAGCAGTTTGATTAGGCGTAAACCAGCCGGGAGACTTTGGCTTGCCACGGCCCACGTTTGTCCACCGTCGGTACTTTTTAGCACTTGGCCGTCATTGCTGTTCCAGGCCGGGTGATAGGTTGCAAAGACGGTTTCTGGATTTGTGCCAAAGGCAAAATCATGAAAATAGCCGTCTTCAAAAACTTTTTCAAAGGTCAGGGCTCCATCGGCCGAGCGGAAAATTCCGTAATCGCTCCCTAGCAAAACAATGTTTGGATCGGTTGGATGAAAGCCAATGGCGCTGATGTGGGTTTGGGTTAAACCTCGGTCTACGCCGATCACTTCCCATCTGCTGTTGGGGTCCCAAACAGCCCGATTGAGATACGCACCGGTCAAGTCACTCCCTGCAATCGCTAATCCGGCCGGGCTTTGGCCGATGGTTTGGAATGCACCACCACCGCCGGGGTTTGAAAAATAGCTCCAATAGGCGGATGGGGAGTCTTCGGCTGCTTGTTGCGTGATGGGGGCGATGGTTTCGGCTGGGGTTGATGTGGCTTCAACGTCGGCTACGATCTCTGGTGTTGCTGAGGGTTCACTGGTCAGGATGGGTGTTAGGGCAATCTCGGTTGCTGTTTCGGCCACAGGTTCTGGCGGTGCTGATTGGGAAGCTGCGGGTTCACCAGCTTGGCAGGCGATAAGTAAAATCATCCCGCAAGTTAGGCTAAGAAGTCTGAAGAACTGTTTTAGAGTTGAGAGTTGCATCGAGTCACCACCAAGAAATTGTGTTGATTAAAGTTTAACTCAGCGGGCTTTGAAATTGGATACCTGTTACCCATCATTTTTAACCGGTTGATCCCACGATCAGCAAGCAGGTAATAAATTGTTGCCTTTGAACCACCAAAGGGGACAATTGGGCAACTAAAATGGCTGATTCCTAACCGCTCAATTAGGGTTGGGAATGGCCGTGTTGCGAACCAATCAAATGAAAATTGTTTTAGATGCAATGGGCAGTGAGAACATGCCCGCGGCCGATGTTGCAGGGGCTGTTGAAGCGGCCCGCGTTTATTCTCAGGATGAGATTATTCTGGTCGGCCGAGAAGAGCTGATTCAGCCTGAGCTGGCGAAATTTGACACGTCTGGCCTAAACCTGTCGGTTGTACACGCCGAAGAAATCATCGAGATGACTGACAAACCGCGCAAAGTGGTGCGGGGGAAACCGAATTCATCGATGCATGTGGGGCTAAATTTGGTGAAAAATGGAGAGGCCGATGCGTTTGTTTCGATGGGAAATACCGGCTGTACGTTGGCCGTCTCCATGTTAGGCACACTCAAGCGGATTGCAGGGGTGAAACGGCCGGCGATTGCGGCCGTATTCCCAATCCCGAGTCGGCCGATCTTGCTGGACAACGGAGCGAATGCAGATTGTGATGCGGAAAATCTGTTGCAGTTTGGCATTATGGGGAGCATTTATGCGGCCGCGGCTAACGGCAAGCCAAATCCTACTGTTGGGCTCTTGTCTAACGGTGAGGAAGAGGGAAAAGGGAATACATTGGTTCAAGAAGCGGGTGAGCTTCTGGCGAAAAGTTCCATCAATTATATCGGCAACGTTGAACCCAAAGATTTTATGCAGGGGCGGGTTGATGTGGCTGTGGCCGATGGATTTGTTGGCAATGTGATGCTAAAAACGGCCGAGGCAACGGCCAAAATGCTGACCGAGCTAATCCGTACCGAAATTAAAGCAGGTGTGTTATCAACAGTAGGTGGCTTATTGGCTCGCCCCGCCATGCGTCGGGCCGGTGCATCACTTGATCCGGACGAGGTTGGTGGCGCTCCGTTGCTGGGTGTAAACGGCGTTGTCATGATCGGCCACGGTAGCTCGGGTAGCAAAGCGGTTAAAAATGCTATTGGTCAGGCACGCCAAGCAGTTGATTCTGGTATTGTTGAGGCCATTAAAGCAGGGATCGAAACTGGTTAACATTCCCTGCGTTCGGTTTGCGATTTACGATTTTCAGTTTACGATTAGATCGTACGTCTTAAAGTTACAAATCGTAAACGTACTGAGGATCAATGGAGAAGAACTTTTTAGACCAGCGTGGGGAACCGCGCGTGGTCATTAC
>JAHDGV010000297.1 GCA_020631655.1 Chloroflexota bacterium
TTTGCCTTGCCTGTTTTTAAGTTTGAAAGATTGGCAATTGTAATGCCCACTTTTTCGGCCAGCTCGGTCAAGCTCATTTTACGTTCAACCAGCAACCGGTCTATATGAATTTCAATCGATGACATAGATTCCTCACACCGTTAAATCTGCTTCAGTTTGCAACTCCAGACCATATCTGAAAACTTCGGCCAAAGCGAAAATAATCAATCCAACTAAAATCAGGCTTGTGTTGAACTGAAATCTATGAACTATCTGAATCCCATCACCCTGAACACCCCAAAATAGTCGTTCAGCAATTCGAGCTTGGCCAATTTCAGCAAAAATCGCAAAGAATATGAGCAAGCCTCCTATCCAGCGTATACGTCTCACGTTCGAGCCCACAAACGGCGTTCCTTCCTGCATCGTGTCAAAAATTCTGTGTAGGTTTAGTAGGATAGCCAATACAGGCACTCCAGTTAGTAACAACCAAATCGCGATTTCGATTCCAATTCCGGCCGAACCAAAGTTAACCGCATCAAACTGAACCGATCCTTGTGAAAGCATAACTTCACCATCTCCCATCAATTCGCTCTGTAAAGAATAAACTTCGGGATCGATATTAAAATAGGTCGGCCACGACACTCGGGTCCAGACTGAGCTGTTGTCTAATCCCTCAAATATTCCAAAACCAGCAAGCAATACAAACCCCACCCAAAAGATCATAACCAGTGAACCAAACCCCAAAGAAATAGTTGTCAAAACTTTCAAAATTTTTGGCAGTGATTTTGTTTTCATCATGTCTCCTGTATTAACTAACAACAAAGTTTTATTGTTTATCAATAAATATTTACTGCAAAATAATAATGTTTTATCGTTTCAATGTCAAGACATATCGAAAAACAATAAAAAACGAGCCTAAGACCAATTAAGACATTTGTGCTAAAATCGGCCGCATGTCCAATTTCCAACACAAACTTTTTCTAATCGACGGCCACGCTCTGGCCTATCGTGTCTTTTTCGGCCTGCCTATCGAGCAATTCACCACAAAAAGCGGTGAACCAACCAACGCCACATTTGGCTTTACACGGCAAATATTTGACGTGATTTTTGCCCCCGAGCCACCCGCCTACTTCGCTGTGAGCTTCGACGTTGGAAAGACGTTCCGAGACGAGATGTTCCCCGAGTACAAAGGGACCCGGGAAAAAATGCCGGACGAATTGCGGACGCAGATCGAGCGAATTAAAAAGGTAGTGCAGGCGCTCAATATCCCGATTTTGACGTTGGACAACTACGAGGCGGACGATGTGTTGGGAACCGTGGCCGCACTAGCCAAACCTTTGGGGGTTCCGGTGCACATCCTGACCGGTGACCGCGACCTGCTACAGTTGGTGGATGAGAACACAACGATTGAACTGCCTGCCTCAAAATGGTCGGGCAAGCAAATTTATGACAGTGTGCAAAAGGTGGTTGATAAGCTCGGGGTCCGGCCGGATCAAGTGGTGGACTACAAGGCTCTGGTTGGGGACGCCAGCGACAACATCCCCGGTGTAAAAGGGGTTGGGGAGAAAACAACCGTCAACCTGCTAGGTGAGTACGATACGCTCGATGCCATCTACGAAAATGTAACCGACATCAAAGCCCGCTTTGCCAATAAACTTGTAGCAGACAAAGACAGCGCCTACATGAGCCAAACGCTGGCAAAAATCGTCACCGATGCGCCGGTTGAATTTGATTTAGAGGCCTGTGCCAACGTTGATTTCGACGTTCAGCCGGTGCTCGACATGTTCCATGAACTGGAATTCCGCAGCCTGAGCAATCGGCTGATGGAAGCTACAGGATATGGGGGTGATGACGATGCCCCGGCCCGGCCTGTAGAAAAAGGACCTGATCCCACGGAAACTGTGTTGGTTCGCACGGCCGCTGATCTGAAAAAGATGATTAAAGAGCTAGGCAAGGCCGACACAATCGCCTTTGACCTCGAAACAACCGGATTGGACAAACAAACGGCCGAGATCGTCGGCATCGCACTGGCCGGACACATCCCAACCGGCTACTACGTCCCCATCGGCCACACAACGGGAGAGCAGGCGACTGAAGGGCAGATGGGACTGTTTGCTGAAGCGAAATCACTGGCTGACGGCCAGCTCCCATTGCAGGATGTGTTGGACGCACTCCGGCCGATTATGACCGATCCCAAAATCGGTAAAGTGGCCCACAACGCCAAATTTGATTTCCGCATTTTAGAACGGCACGGATTGGTTGTCTCCCCCATCACCTTCGACACCATGATCGGAGAGTGGCTGACCGATCCAAACACCAAGTTCAAAGGTCTCAAAAGTTTGGCCAACCATCGCTTGCGGATCGAGATGACCGAAATCACTGAGCTGATTGGCTCCGGCCGCAAACAGATCAATTTTGCAGAAGTGCCAGTTGAAGATGCGGCCCCCTACGCCGCGGCCGATGCAGATGTGACCCTGCGTTTGGTTGAGCCCTTAAAAGAAGAGCTAGACGAATTAGGCATGAACAGCCTGCTCGAACTAGAAATGGCACTGATCCCGATTTTGAGCGATATGGAGCTACAGGGGGTCGCGCTTGACAAAGATTTCTTTGATCAAATGTCAACCGATCTATCTGCTCGGATTGAAGACCTCGAAAAACAAATCCACTCGATTGCCGGCCGTGAGTTCAAAATCACCTCGACCCAACAGCTAAGCGATGTGCTGTTTAAAGAGATGGATTTGCCCCATGAGCGGCTCAAGAAAACAAAAAGCGGCCATTTCTCAACAGCGGCCAACGTGTTAAACGATCTAAAGGAAGCAGACGAAACCGGCATTATCGAAAAAATTATTGAGTTCCGCGAGCTGGGCAAATTGCGCTCAACCTATGTTGACGCCTTGCCCCAACTCATCAATCCAGAGACACAGCGGATCCATACCAGCTTCAACCAAACAGGTACTGTCACCGGCCGGATCGCCAGCCAAAACCCCAATTTGCAAAACATCCCCATCCGTACAGAGATGGGGCGTTTGGTGCGCAAAGGATTTGTGGCCCGCGAGGGGTGGGTCTTTTTGGCGGCCGACTATTCACAGGTTGAACTGCGCATTCTGGCCCATATTAGCCAAGACGAAGCACTAATCAACGCCTTTAAAAACGATCAAGACATCCATTCAGCCACGGCCGCCACGGTGTACGGGGTTGATCTTGAAGATGTGAAGTTTGAACAGCGTCGCTTTGCCAAAGCGGTTAACTTTGGCCTTATTTATGGGATGGGTGCGTTCAGGCTCGCCCGTGATTCTGATTTGACCCTGGCCGAGGCAAAAGAATTTATCGACACCTATTTTGCCCGCTTCCCCGGCGTGAAAACTTATCTCGATGAAACAAAACTAGAGGCGGCCGAAGAAGGGTATGTCAGCACGCTGTTCGGCCGACGCCGTTTCTTCCCCATCTTTAAACGGCCGGGCAACCAGCAGTTCAAAGCGGCGGCCGAGCGGGAGGCGATCAACCATCCGATTCAGGGAACAGCGGCCGATATCGTTAAAACGGCCATGCTCGACCTGCACGGCAAATTATTAGATGGGTACAAAGCCCGCATGGTGCTCCAAGTTCATGACGAATTGGTGCTTGAGGTTCCGCTCGAAGAAGTAGACGATGTGTACGCCCTCGTTGTAGATACGATGAGCAACGCCTATGAGCTAGACGTCCCGCTGAAAGTTGATGCCAATGTCGGAACCAACTGGTACGAGTTGAAGGATTAACGTAGGGGCTATGTCAATCGCATCGAGCCATATAAGGTATGGCGATCGTTACTGCGATTGACTCGCCCCGCACGCGTCATACCGACGGCGACTCATTCGCACCAACTCGTTTTCTATTGCAAATTCTTCCATGCGAATGAGGTAGCCGCTACAGGGTAAATACCCCTACAACCTGCAAATCATGACACAATTCACAACAATCATATTCGACGTTGGCGGAGTGATTTTCCGCGCGGCCGATGGTCCGCTTTTACGGGTCAAATGGGCACCTAAATGCAACCTTTCTCACGATGAATTTGATGACATCGTCTTTCGCGATCCCAATTATTGGCCCGCCTCTGTAGGCAAAATCACCCGAGAGGAATTGTGGGCGGCCAAAAATGAAAAGCTGAAGCTATCACCGGCCGATTTAGCCGAACTACAAGCAGAATACTGGAACGGAAGATGGGATGCAGAGCTCTTGGACTTTATTCGAACAGATTTGTGGGGAACCTACAAATTGGGAATTTTAAGTGATGCTACGTCGGGCGCACGAGAGAAAGTCGGAGAATTTGTTGATTTTTCGATGTTTGACACGGTGGTCTTTTCATATGAAGTAGGCATGTGTAAGCCGGATCCCGATATTTATAAGTTGACCCTTGAACGATTAAGGGCTGAACCTGCGGAAACTGTTTTTATCGATGATGGATTGCATAAGATAGAGGGAGCAAGGGCGATAGGAATTCATGGGATTCTGTACACAGATTTTCCTCAGTTTCTCACTTCTTTAGGCTCTCTTCTAAAGTGATTTTACATCTTGAAAAAGAAAATTTCGGCCGGCAAGTATCACGCCACCGGCCGAAATCCTTCATCCAAGAATATTATCCAGTTTAGGGAAGATAAACTGGCAATGGCAATGGTAATTTGTTCATTGGACCTCCTTATTAAAAAAATTCAAGGTACTACTTTTAAGAAAAAGACTGAAAGTTAAACTGACAGCCCATTTGGAAAGAGATTTAGAATATTGGCCCGTTGTTAACTCGCAAATGCCTGTGTTAAACGTGGCCCAATCTTCTCAAACACATTATCAAGCGATCCCTCATACACCATAACTGGATAGCCGCGCAGATTGTTGCTCTCTCCAAGGGGGTTGGAAAATTTGCTGTACAGCCGATTGATGTATTTGTCGGTAACCGAAGCATGCATTCTAAATTGATCGATTTTCAAGCGAGCTCCTTCATGTGCTAAAGAAGCCATCCCTCTTAAAAATGTGCGTGACAATTGATAAGATTTAGAGACGGCCGCGACATAAACAAACATCAGCTCTTTATTTGCATATTCATCACTTGGGTCACCAAAGAAAAAGCCAAACATCGCCTGAATCCGATTTGATGAATCAAATCCGGCCAGAATGCCACCTTTTTCAAAAACCAAGTCAACTACTTTTTGGGCAGACTCATGATCTGGTAAAAACAGGTCATCTTTTTGAGTCCACAAAAAATTCGAGAGCTTTTCTTGATCTAAGTGTTTAAAACAAAGCCGGTATTGAATGTCAGATTGATCCATCATATTTCTCCAGAAAAATTAAATTAAGCTCCTGGTAGGCGGTAGGTGGGTGATTTTTGAATCGCCGCATCGATCACATCAACTTCCATCAGCTCAGTTACAGTGATATCTAGTCCGCCCGCGGCGCCCAGCATCACGAGTGAAGCCAGACTGGCTTGATCAGGCACCTCGAGAATGACAAACAAATCAACTCGTTTACCAAAACCGTAGTAAATGGGGGAAAGCATTTTTGCCCCCAGCGATGAAAATAATTTCTCCGCTGCTTCTTTTCGTTTTGAGCCACCTTCTGCAAGTAATCCTTTTGCGGCTGAATCGCTCGCATATACACCTTGTCCTAAATAAATTGTCATAATTTTTCCCTCAAAATATATTTGAATTAGCTCTTAACCGTTTACTGGTGTGAGCTATGTTTGTCTGCGTTGTTGAATTTATTAAACCATACAAAATCCCTCTAAAATCATTGTTGGGGGGACAAAAAAGGGGACAGAAAGAGAGACAAAATTTTGAGGCTCGTGATTCACAACAAGCTAGAGAATGTTGATCCCTTTGGCAATCTGTAAAAAACGTGAGATTCTTAAGCCTTCTCAATATCTTGTAAATATTTCTGGATAAACACATGACTAGCTTTACTCCCCAAGAAAAAATTTCGGCCGAAGATGTTGCCAACTTTAAGCGAGATGGTGTTGTTGCTGTTCGGCAAAAATTTAGCCAAGAATGGATCGATCTATTGCGTGAAACAATTGATGAATCGCGCAATCGGCCGAGCCCCCATCTAGTCAGCCACACCAAAGAAGAAGGTGTACCAGCCTATCTGGAAGACTTTTGGTCGTGGAGCATGTTTGATGGCTTTGAAACCTTCGTCAAACAGTCACCCACGGCCGCCCATGCCAAGCAACTGCTTGGGGCTGAACGCGTTAACCTGGTGATGGACAACTGGTTTATGCGTGAGGCGGGTTCAAAATCACGGCCGCCATTCCACCAAGATCTCTCCTATTTCGATTTTTACGGCACGATGTGTGTACTGTGGCTTCCGCTTGAGCCAGTGACCAAAGAAAACGGAATCGCCTTTGTACGTGGCTCACACCTGTGGGGCAAACACTTTATGCGCGTCCGCTTTGCAGACGGCCATCAGGCTGACACTGATGGCACTACCACGGTCAACGGCGTCACCTACGACCTGCCACCTGACATCAACGCTGATCCCAGTGCGTATGATCTGATCGATTTTGATCTTGAGCTAGGCGATGCGATCTATTTTGATATGCGTACACTCCATGGTGGCCTGTCAGACGTCATCCCCACCGAAACGGTCCGCCGCTACACC
>JAHDGV010001099.1 GCA_020631655.1 Chloroflexota bacterium
CGTTAGCACTTTTACCCTAGCATGCTGATGTAAGGAGGAATTAAGGCTCAAAGATATTATTACGGAGCCTCAGTTTTGGATAAGCAAACAAGTTTCTGACTCCCTGTCATCTGGCCGAAACAACAGACATATCGGCGTCACGACCAGCCGATGACTGGGAGTTATCGCCAAATTTCCCAGTCATTGGCTGATCTTTTTGCCATTTCGCTAAACCGTTCTGCTTTCTGTCGCACGCCTAGTTAACTCAGCTCAATCTCTTTCCATTTGCCGCCGCGAAAGCGCCAAAAGTAAACAACGGCCAGCGTTGTCAGGTAGATCAGTGCAGTTACCCATGCACCGCTGACACCCGCGTCTAACCGATAGATGGCGAGCCACGCCATCGGCAGAAAGAACCCCCATGCCAAAATTAACCGGGTGAGCATAGTGAAAGTAGTGTCTCCGCCACCCATAAGCGCACCGGAGAGAACGATGCCTGCACCGTCGAAAATCTGATAAATGGCGATGATGCTCAAAATGGCGACCCCGGCCGAAATGACTGTTTGATCTTCTGTGAAGACCCCCATCAAAGCCTCTGGTGCAATGATGTAGGTCAGGCCGATCAGACCCATCCCCCCCATGCCGATGGCCAACGCGCGATAAGCGGCTTTTTCGGCCGTAGATGTGTCCCCAGCACCCACAAATTGGGACACCAGCGTGGATGCGGCCATGCTGATGGCGAGCCCAAACGTAAACGAGATGCTCATGTACTGCACGGCTATCTGGTTGGCGGCCAATGTTTGGGTGCCCAAACTGCCGATGAAAGCGAAAAAGACGCTGAACGAACCGATTTCGATGAAGTCTCCAAATCCGGCCGGGAGTCCGATCTCGATAGTTTTGCGGATGTCGGCCCACGGTGTCAGGCGGGGGCGGCCGGTGTCGTATTGAGCTCGATTTTTAGGCGACCAGAGAATGAGCGAAGTCACAACCAAGTTGAACATGTTGGCCAGAACGGTCGCCCAAGCTGCTCCTGCAATGCCTAATGCCGGGAAGCCCATGTTGCCGGGAACCAACAGCCAGTCCAACAAAATATTGACGGCGA
>JAHDGV010001100.1 GCA_020631655.1 Chloroflexota bacterium
GGCGCACCGTCCAAGATCAGCTCAACCGAGGCCTGAATCAGTGCCAGCGGGGTGCGGATTTCATGCGCTCGCATCAAATATTTATCTGATCGGTTTTGCAGTTTTTGCTCCAGCTCTTGTCGGATGGCACGCTCGCCAGCCAAATGGTGTGCCAACCATCCGGCCGTCACAACGGCCAAAAGAATCACCATCCCCACGAGCAACTCACCTCCTGAAATCGTCCACACGCCACCGGCCGGAAACATGCGCACAGCCTGAACCCCAAAGAACGCAACTCCAGCCGCGGCCACCCAGCGCCAATCTCCCAACGACACCAACCCCAGCAATATCGGCACATACAAAATAGCCAATGCGGGGTTGATGCTAAGAGCCAACACCGTCACAATCGCAATGTCGCATGCAGGCCTGATCCAATGTTGATACACGTCCAGTTGAGGGACAAAGCGCGCTATTTCCGGCAGTAGCAAGCAACCCACAACGAGCAGCCCGCTCCACAGTTGCACCGGCCATGAGTCAGGCAATAAGGCAACGGCCGCGATAAGTGCGCCGAGTGTTACGACCCAGCGGCCGATGCGCCAAAATAAATGGTTGAGCAATTGGGGTCCCGATTCCATATTTTCTAAGATAGCCCCGTCGGCACATTATTGCCAATAATGGGTTTTGCATAAGGCCACTATGATGGCGTGGCTTCGGCCAAGTTTAGATTATGAAATAGGTAGAAAACGAGAGATTGTTCATCAACAAATTTCTTTATTTCCTCGTTGCTAGGTTTACATCTAAAAACATTCTGGAAATAAAAGCTAGTAACATTCGGATCTATACTTAAGTATGTTATATTAGTAATCGAGGCCCTTTCTGGTGGAGAGCAATCTATATAAACACGAAGACTACATCTTATCTCCTACTAACCCTCAAGGAAATTCAACGATGCCAAAATACAATATCTACAAAATCGTCAAAGAAAATGAGCAAATGCTCCTGAACAAGTTCAAGGAGGTCCAACTAGAGTTGCTTTCTGAAAAAGAACATGAAGGTTTTTTATTTCGCTTCTATTTTTCTAGTCAACCGGACCTAGTTG
>JAHDGV010001101.1 GCA_020631655.1 Chloroflexota bacterium
AGTAGGAGACAAATCAAATGGCTGTGAGTGCTGAATTTTTGGGACAAAGTGAAATCGGGGAACCTGCCTTTTCTTCTGGGAAAAATGAACAAGATTGGAAAGAGGTTGCTCGTCTAATCCTGTTATCAAGGGCGATAGATAATCTTGAAGAAAAAACCGGGGTAGTCAACTATCAATTTTCGGCCAAAGGGCATGAGCTTGCGCAAATCCTTCTCAGCCAAAAATTAACCTATCCGTTTGATGCCGCATCGGTCTATTACCGCTCGCGGCCGTTTGTGCTGGGGTCTGGCCTGTTGCCGACTGAGGCGCTTGAAGCTGGGTTGGCAAAAACTGGCGGATTATCAAACGGCCGTGATGTGGGTGTAGTGTTTAATCTACCCAAACGGCACGGAGCAACGATCATACCGATGGCGGGAGATGTTGGGGCGCAGTACACCCCGGCCGTGGGCTGGGCACAGGGGATTCAGTACAGGGTTAACGAGCTGGGTGAAAAAGAGCTGGACGGGAGCATCGCGGTAATTTTAGGGGGCGATGGGTCAGTTGCCGCCAACGGATTCTGGGCCGCCTTAACCATTGCAACCACCCAAAAACTGCCGGTTTTATTCATGATCGAAGACAACGGCTTTGGCATTTCGGTTAGCAGTGAATTCCAAACCCCCGGCCGGAATATCGCCGCCAATCTCGCATCCTTTAAAAATTTAAAGATTTGGGACGGAGATGGGGTAAATCCCCCAGAAACGGCCGGTTTGATAGACGAAGCGGTGAATTACGTTCGGTTAGGTGAAGGACCAGCATTGCTTCGTTTGACCTGTCAGCGACTGTCGGGCCATTCTGGCCACGATAATCAAGCCTACAAAAGCGATGCGGATCGGAAGCAGGATGCAGAGAGAGATCCCGTGCCGGTTTTAAAATCTTGTCTAGTTCCTCATGTCTTGTCTGACGCAGAGTGGGAAGCATTAGCCCAGCAGGCACAGCAAGAGGCTGAGGATGCACTGGCACAAGCTCAAAAAGCCCCCGACGTTGCGGCCGAGCAGGCGACTACGCACATTTGGTACAACCCGGCTGATCCAGCTGAGGT
>JAHDGV010001102.1 GCA_020631655.1 Chloroflexota bacterium
CAAAGGGGATTACAGCCACTACATGCAAAAAGAGATTTTTGAGCAGGGGCTGTCGCTAAAGGCCACAATGGCCGGCCGGATCGATGCACAAACTGGGGAATTCCTGCTCCCAGAAATGAATCTGGCCCCAGAGTTAGTCAACAAGATCAGCAAAATATACACGGTCGCGTGTGGCACCAGCTATTATTCTGGGTTGGTTGGCAAATTTTTAATCGAGGGGATTGCTCGCATTCCGGTTGAAGTTGAGTATGGATCAGAGTTTCGTTATTACGACCCGATAATCGATGACACGACCGTGTTTATGTCGATCACACAGTCGGGTGAAACGGCCGACACGTTGGCGGCCAGCGAGCAGGCGCGCAGTCAGGGCGCAACTCTGTGGAGCATCGTCAACGCATATGGCAGCCAAAGTATGCGCACGGCCGATGGATACATCGCGATGAATGCCGGGCCGGAAATCGGGGTAGCTAGCACCAAGGCGTACACCAGCTCTATTGCGGCCCAGTACATGCTGGCCTGCATTTTGGGCAGGATGCGGGGTGTTCAACCAACCGAAGCGGCGCAAAAATTTTCGGCCGAGCTAACTAAGCTCCCCTCTATCGTGGATGGCATTTTGGCGAGGGACGATGAGTTTAAAGCTCTTGCCAAAAAGTATGTGCATGCACACAACTTTTTATTCATCGGCCGGGGTATCAACTATCCTACTGCGCTTGAAGGGGCGCTCAAGCTCAAAGAGATCAGCTATATCCACGCAGAAGGGTATCCGGCCGGGGAGATGAAGCACGGGCCGATTGCTCTGATCGATGAGCAAATGCCGGTCGTGGCGATTGCGACGCAGGACTCACTATATGAAAAAATGTTGAGCCAAGTGCAACAGGCAAAAGCTCGGGATGGATTGGTGATTGCTGTGGCTACGGAGGGGGACAGTGTGATTGAGCAGGAGGCGGATGATGTGATTTGGGTGCCTGAATGTAGTCCGTATTTGGCTCCAGTTGTGAATGTGATTCCGTTGCAGTTGTTGAGTTATCACATTGCGGTGTTGCGGGGGTGCGATGTGGATATGCCGAGGAATTTGGC
>JAHDGV010000298.1:0-2982 GCA_020631655.1 Chloroflexota bacterium
GCCGTACCGCCAGCATGAACAATGTTCAAGCCACCCGGCCGGAATTTCGGTAATTCCGGACTCGCATACTCCTCCGGCATCCCTTCTGAATTGCCATCAGTGCGTCGTGCTATCTCACTCCACGGTTTTTTTGTAATTTCTTGAATTTTGTTGATCAAATCTTGCTTAGACCAACCATCACGCTCGAAAACTCGGGCATGTTCGGGAGAGACCACTAACATCGCATCGGTGGCAAAAACCAGTTTGTAATGGGTAACTGTTTCGAGCGACTTTGCAAATGAGTAGGCTAACCCTTCGGCCGTGCGTGAGAGTTGGTCCATGATTCCCTGTACACCGCCACCCGCAAACAGGGTTACAGTTGAGTCTTCGGCCGAGAATCCCCGCTGTTCTGCCAGCGACTGCCAGGGTGAATCATGCTCCCGCTCTGCAAAGCAAAAACCGTGTTTGCCCGGATACCCCATCGCGGCTCGATCCACTTCGCCCGGCTTGCCACCACCCACATTACGGATCACCAGTTGCAACGCCCGGCCGATGGTCGAATTAGCTCGATTGCCTTGCCCCAGCACGTTTCCTTCTGCGTTCATCCCAATCTTTTGAGCGATGGGGCCATTCACGATCACAATCGGACCCGAAAAATAGGTGGTCGCCAAAACCCCGTGCATCGCAAACTCATCTAAACAAGCCGCTTCAACGGCCGCCAGAATCACCGGCATATATTCCGGCTTGCATCCGGCCATCACCGCATTGATCGCTACTTTTTCAACCGTGCACGGCGCCAAATCGGGTGGGATGTGGCCCACAACATCTTCAGGTGATCGGGTTGTCCCCTGCAACATGCGCCAAACCCGCTCGGGCGTTGGCGGAACGACAGGCAGGCCGTCTGACCAGCCTCTTTCGAACGCCATTTCAACTGGGTCTGTCAACTCATCAACGCCAATCTCTCGGGCAGACATTCCGTTGTCACCAAATCGAACTTCAAGCCGTTCAGCCATCCCGGGCATGACGTTTAACGCACCACAGCCAGGTTTGGATGGCATCAGTCCGGGGCCTAAATCGTTCAGGCCGGTAAACGTCTCCCATTCCTCTCGATGCCAGCCGACGATGCGGCCGACTTCGCTTGCGCCGTCATGCTTGATTAACGTCGGTACCGTCTCAATGCCGAGCTTAAACGACTGCTCAAGCGACAGATCATCGACGGCCGAAGATGAAGGGAATGAAGGATCATCTTGGGTGAAAATTTTGAGGGTTCGGCTCTCCTTTAACTGCTCGTACACCGGCACAAGCATCGTGCAGGTCGGGCAGTCTCGCTTAACAACAAGGGTAAATGTTGTATTACTCATGGGAAATCTCCTTTCAGCAAGTTTAGCAAAAATTTTAAATATGCCCCAAGTTAAAGGCTTAATTTTCCATGCCAAAACCCTTGCGTTTATTGATCGGTATCCGGCCGTATGTGATAATCGGCCCGTTCCAGAGCCAGCCGTTTGCAGGAAAAAATCACCCCTTGGATTAAGTTATGATCGATCAAATCAAATTTTGTTTAGGATGTATTTTTGTGCTGTTGCTAGGAGCTTGCTCAACTACGCCAGCCAACACTGGCCCTACCCCGTTTGCAAATCCGCTCCCCACACCCAAATTTACCCTAACCCCGGCCGATCAAATCACCCCCCAACCGATAATCCCACAAGATGTTTTGCGCCAAATCGAGCCGGAAGAACCGCCTGCAAACGCAGAGGTTGAAATTTTGGTCGATAACCTAAACGGCCCGGTTGATTTTGCGTTTGTACCTGACGGCCGGCTGTTTTTCACCGAAAAAGCGACCGGAAACGTACGAGTGGTCATCGACCGTCAGGTATTGCCAGATCCCGTATTGACCATGCCGGTCAACTCGCTTGGTGAGCAAGGTATGCTCGGGATCGCCATTGATCCCAACTACGAAACCAACAAATTTATCTGGGTGGCCCACACGCTTGACCCAGAAGTCAATGATGGGGTGAAACTTAATCGCGTCATTCGGTTCCGTGAGGAGGCAAACAGGGCTGAAGATATTCAAGTCGCCTTGACCACGCCCAACCTCATCGAAACAGATCGCCACAACTTGAGCAATATTGTGTTTGGCCCAGACGGGATGATTTACCTGACCAACGGGGAAGAAACACTCCCCTACACGGCCCAAGACATCACTGATCCACGCGGCTCAATTCTACGTTTTAAACCGACAATCCCGCTTGAAGCGCCGGAAGACAATCCGTTTTACGATGGAGATGGACCCGCATATGACGGGATTTATGCTTACGGATTCCGCAATCCGTACGACATGACGTTTGATCCGCTCAGCACCGACAACAAAATTTTTGCAACTGGCAATGGGCCATCCTGCGACGATGAAATCAACCTAATCCGGGCCGGATACAACTACGGCTGGGCACAGGATGTCCCATGTTCAGACGATGTGCCGCTTGACCCTGAGATCAACACAATCCCCCCAATGCTAAGCTGGAGCCCAACCACATCCCCCACCGCAATTATTGTGTACACGGGTGATGATTTCCCTGAGTGGTATGGAGACCTCTTCTTCTGCTCGTTTCAAGATTCACTGCTACACCGGCTTCAGCTAAACGAAAGTCGTGACGCAATCGTCAAACACACCTCTATCAACGGCATGTTTTGCCAGGTGGATCTGTTTAACGGGCCGGATGGAGCCCTTTACTTTTTAGAGGGCGGTGCCTTCGCAGACGGCCGGATAAAGCGACTTTACGCCCGGGAATAAATTCTTGCCCCGTTTTGATTTGCCAGCCATACTACTGGCCACATGACAAATCTCAGCTATTTACAGAAAAAAGACCCCACCCGCTTTGACCTTACATCCAACCGGCCGACGATGAAGGCCGTTGTTACAACGGGCAACGGGGGCTATGACAAACTCGACTATCGCGATGTACCCATCCCCCAAATTGGACCGGGTGAAGTGTTGCTCAAGGTTTT
>JAHDGV010000298.1:3082-6578 GCA_020631655.1 Chloroflexota bacterium
AACGGCTTTGAATCAGTTGAAAATATCTGGATCGCCTCTGATTTTGATGGGGCGTTTGCCCAGTATGTCAGGGTCCCTTCCAGCGAGGTTTTTGCGGTTGACTGCGATTGGTCAGACGTGGAGCTGGCGACAATCCCATGCGCATACGGGACGGCCGAAAACATGGTGCATCGGACCAATGTTTCGGCTAACGATCGGGTTTTGGTTCCCGGTGCGTCGGGCGGTGTTGGCTCGGCCGTAGTTCAGCTGTGCAAGCGGCGTGGCGCACACGTAACCGCAATCACAAGCCAATCAAAAGTTGATCAGGTCAAAGCACTTGGGGCAGATGTGATACTCACACGTGATGCTGACTTGCTTGCAGAGCTGGGGGAATCGAGCGTCAATGTGGTCATCGATAACGTAGCGGGGGATGGCTTTACCCATCTGCCCAAATTAATGGCCCGTGGCGGCCGCTACGCATCTTCAGGCGCCATTGCGGGGCCGATGGTCACGCTCGATATGCGTGACTTTTATTTAAAAGATTTGACCTTGATCGGCTGTACCGCTTGGGACGAGCCGGTATTTCCTAATTTGATCGGCTACATCGAACGGGGAGAAATCCGGCCGCTGGTCGATCAAGTTTTTGATTTAAAAGACATTGCTCAAGCCCAACAAGCTTTCATGCAGAAAACCCACGTTGGCAATTTTGTGCTTGTACCACCACAAGTTTAGGTCTAACAGGAGAAAAGGATGAAAGCTGCCGTTTTAAGAGAAATCAACAAACCGTTGGTCATCGAGGATGTCCAAGTAGACAATCCCGGCCCTAAAGAAGTGCTGGTTCGCACGGCCGCGGCCGGTGTTTGCCATAGCGACTACCATTTCATGAACGGAAGTTATGCAACGCCGTTGCCCAGCATCATGGGGCATGAGTCAGCCGGAGTTGTGGAGAAGGTCGGCCGGGATGTTACCTATCTAAAACCAGGAGATCACGTCATCAGCTGTATGTCTATGTTTTGCGGTAGCTGCTCTTATTGCTTAACGGGAAAGCCTTACGGTTGTGACAACTTGGATCAAATGGCGCGCGAAGGCAGAGTCACGGCCGAAGATCAAATTATTCATCAAGGGTACAACTTGGGTTCATTTGCTGAGCAGATGCTGTTGCACGAACATGCGCTTGTCAAAATTCGGCCGGATATGCCCCTAGACCGAGCCGCCTTGATTGGGTGCGCCGTCACAACCGGTGTCGGTGCAGTCATTCACACGGCTCAAGTCAGGCCGGGAAGCACTGTGGCCGTAATCGGATGTGGTGGGATTGGTCTTTCAGCCATTAATGGAGCAGCCATTGCGGGTGCAGTGCGCATCATCGCTATCGACGTGCTGGATGATAAATTAGAGCTTGCCAAGCAGTTTGGGGCGACTGAAGGAATCAACGCCAGCCAAACAGATCCGGTAGAGGCGATTTTGGAGTTGACCAATGGCGGAGTCGATTACTCATTTGAAGCGCTTGGGCGTAAAGAAACCTGCGAACAGGCTTTTGATATGCTCCGGCCGTCTGGAACCGCCTGTGTGATCGGGATGGTGCCAGAGGGGCAAAAAATTGAGATCAACGCAGCCAGCCTGATTTATGATCGGCGCTTAATCGGCTCCAACATGGGTTCAAATGCATTCCGGCTGGATATGCCCCTGTTTGTTGAATATTACATGCAGGGAAAACTAAATCTTGATCTAATGGTTTCGAAGCGAATAAGGCTTGATCAGGTCAATGAAGCATATGCCGAAATGCTAACTGGAACTGTGGCTCGCAGTGTAATTGTGTTTGATGACTAATTATTTAAGGCGTTTAAAAGGAGGTGATGATGTACGACCCAAATAGTGTTTCTGAATATTACAACGACTTCGGTCACAATGAATGGGAACGGCTGGATCAGTCGGCCCATGCCCGGCTTGTGTATCAACTCCATCTAGATTTTCTTGATCCCCATTTAAAAGCTGGCACGGCCGTGCTTGACGCCGGAAGCGGAGCTGGGAAATTTTCGGTTCACATCGCCCAATCAGGATGCACAACTACAGTTTTGGACATTTCGGCCGAGCAAGTGGGCATTGCCAAGCAAAAGATCTCAGAAGCTGGTTTAACCGATTCGGTTGCGAATTTTATCCAAGCCAACATCGCTGATCTGGCGCAGATACCGGACAATAGCTTTGACACAACGGTTTGCTACGGTGGAGCGCTCAACTATCTCTTCGAAAATGCCCATCAAGCAATAAGCGAGCTAAAACGCGTCACAAAACCGGGTGGAACCCTGCTGGCAAGTGTTATGAGCAGATTGGGCGTATTGCGCTTTGTAATGGCTAACAAACATGTTAATCCTCAAGAATTTTTCGGCCGGCCTGATTTTTGGTTTATTGATCAAGTTTTAGAAACGGGTGATTTGCCCAAGCACAAAGATCTAGCTCACCCGGCCCGCCACTTTTTTACCGCGGCCGAGCTCAAAGACAAGTTCAATGCGGCCGGGCTTGAAAATTTACAGGTGGGATGCACTCCGGCTGTGTTTTCCGCCTTGCGTGACAAGCTGGATGAAGCGGAAAAAAGTCCGGCGGCGTGGGAAACGGTCCTCAAAATTGAGAGAGCGGCTTATCAACGGCCGGACATTTTAGATTCTGGGGAATTTCTGCTGATCAAAGGACGCGTCCCATAGTGTTTAGACAACATATGGGGCACATCCAAGTTTTGTCCTAACCGATAAATGCCCGTAATAGTCTAAAGACTTTGCCTGAAGCGGCCGAAGCACACAACGCGGCTAAAATCCAAGCACCACGATAAAGCCATTTCAACAAAGTCGTTGCACCTACTTGAAGCAGTGCATCAGCCGGGGCATCTGGGTTGTAAAACACTTCAACCGGTGATTCAACACGATATTCGTTAACAGTATTTTGCGCCGGCCGGCGGCTACCGGTGCTCCCCTGAAAGATGTTAATTTGATCAGACGTATATGGCTCACCATTTACCTCGTATCGGTAACGAACATAGGCGCTGTACATCCGTTCTCCATCATTATCTCGGGATTCTTCAACGCGTGATTCGAGTACAGTACCCTGCACTGAAGGCCAAGACTCAGTTTCAGAAGCTGTTTGCATAATCGTAAACTGCATCCCTAAAGCGGCTCCAACTCCAATAAAAATTCCTAAAATATTTCCAAATAGCGTGTCTCCACGCTGACGGCGGGTTCTTCCAAAGCTAACTGACATATGATCTCCTGATTATTTTTTTGAGGTTTGACGTTTTCCCGAGGGCATCTAGCTATACAAATAGCTAAAGCATAGACAAATTTGATCTAACCAAGATGGTTTTTTCTGGGAAAAAGGTCTTTTTGACGTAGGTAATAAGAGGGTGCAAAGGCCGTCAAAATTTAATTCCAATACGGGCTTAGGCTCAAAAAGGCTTCCAAAATTTCAGATGTTTTTGGTTATTTCACCGATTCTAAACGATTCCACAACCTTTTACCTTTAAAAAACGAGC
>JAHDGV010000299.1 GCA_020631655.1 Chloroflexota bacterium
CGCTTAAAATACCCATTTTAGTTGTCTCCTAAATTATTGTTTTAGAGATTGGGGACAAACAGCCTTCCCCACCCAAGTAATTACGCACAAGCATCGATTTTTGTTTCTTAACCTCAGTTTTGGATAAGACCACACGTTAGTAATTTGCCGCAGATTTTTACGGATGTACGCTGATTTACATGATTATTCATGAAATATCAGCGGAAATCAGCGCATATCCGCGGCCGAAATGCTTAAGCAAAACTCAGGTTTCTTAGTAAAAGAAAAAGGTGCGATCTCTCATTTTATTAGGCCGGTTTCCGCTCAAACAGTGAGCTCACATTCCGGTTCTCTTCAACCCACAGCTTAACCAAGCCAACCCGCATATCGTAAAATGAGAGTCTTCGGTCCCGATATTCGCTCAAAATTTCACGGCTGACCAAGCGGCGCAGAGCACCGGTAATATCGGCCGGCAATAGGTCCAAATCAAACGGACGTAGACTTTGCTGTAAATCAGCCGCCGTCACCGGCTCATCCCCTTCGTGCAGGTGAGCCATCGCGATCAAAACCGCACGCTCTGCAAAAGTTGAAAATTGCCACAAGTAGGCAAAATGGACTTCACCCAAACGCAACATCTCACGCAACATTTCGTTCACATCTGCAATTGTAATGTAGCCGGTTTTGTGTCTGTTGGCATAGTTGATCAGGGTGTAGCAAACAAGTTGCAAAAAGTAGGGATGCCCGGCCGTGACGCGCCAAATCTTATCCAGAGCCAAGTCGTCGTAAATCACCTTGCCTTCAACCGGCTGTGTCACCAGCTTATTGGCTGACTCTTTATCAAGATAGTCGATTTGGCGATACAGGGCGATATTAAACAGCACCGACCAGTAATCGGTCCCCATCTCTTCAAGGCGATGGGTTCCAGCAAAGACAAAGTTGAGTCGGCCGCCGTGCTGCATTAAGTGGCGCAAAAAGCTAAAGAACGTTTCGGGGAGCGTCCCATTGGCGATCATCTCTTCAAACGCCTCAAACTCATCGAATACCAGCAACAGCGTCGCGTTGTACGGGAGCAGTTCGTATACGCGAGGCAAGAAGCGGCGTTGGAAATAATGGGCCGGGTCTTTTTCCCACACCAGCAGGTCCGGCACGTCCAACTCTAATTCCCGCTCGATGAGTGCGTCTGAGATGAACCATGCCAAGTCGTACAAAAATCCGGTCATTCCGGCCGAAACGCCCAGCGACTGACAGTCGATATACACGGGCAAAATGTCAGGCGGGGCCACATCGGCCAAATGGAGCAGGGTCGATGTTTTACCCGTCCGCCGCTGACCCACCAACACAATCACGTTTGATTGGGCCGTGCTCTGCACCGTCTCCATAATAAAGTTTAAGATTTCACGACGGCCGTAAAACAGCGGGCTTTGGCGGCGCAACGGCGTACCCGGTGCGTATGGATTTCGGATCGGTGCAAACGGGGTGTCATGCGAAATCATCGTCGCCATGTCAGCAAAGTCAAACCCATGCTGGCGATGGGCCGCATCCTGAAAACCGATCTCAAACGCTAGGCGTAAATCGGCCGGTTCATGCGGCGTAATCTTAAATTCCAGCATCGTGGTGCGCCCCACGGCCAAAAACGGAATCGACTGCTCAGCATTAAAAATTGAATAAGCAGGATCTTCCTCAAGACGCACAACCACCTGCTCGGCACCGGCCTGACCATTGTTGTGCAGCTCAAGCGCCACAACCGATTCACCGGCCGCAATCAGGCGGCGAGTTTTTAGAGATGGGATTAGCCACGGCCGGCCGCGTAGCTCTTCGATCGTTGCGTTGATCAGCGCCTGCCAGCGACCGTTGATCGCAATAGCAAGCTGATTTGAAATTGTGTGCGGCCGCCACATCATCACCCCAGCTTCTTGCTGGAGCATGACAGAACCCTCTTGCAAAAACGCGATTCGGTCACGGGCCATTTCTAAGCGGCCCACCGCTTCGAGCGGCTCCATCGGGCCAGCCAGCGCCACAAACGATTCCCCTTCAATGTCGATACTGGGCAGATGGGGCAAGAAATCGTTGAGTCGATCTGCAAACAGGCCCAGCTCCACAATGGATGGAGAGGCGTATAGCTCATCTGCTACTTCATACAGCTCTTGCCACAGCTCCACATCGGCCCATTTGTTTGCATCTTCCTCTTTTAACCCTTGGGCCAAAATCTCGATAGCGGTCCCCGGCCGGTCGGGCAACAGATAAAGTCCATCACACAAATCAGCAAGGGCCGTTTTCCCCTGCTGGCGGGCACGGCCGGCCATATACAGGAGCAGGTCGGGCGATCCGGCCGACTGTCTGTAAATTTCATTTAGTTTGGCCAGAGTCAGGGATTCTTCTGAAACGAGATCGTTGTAGCGCAAACGGCTTCGGAACGGAATGGTGCGAATCAGCTGTCTGAGTACGATGAACAGCGTGATCAACGACATCGCCAAAATACCGCCAACTAGGTAATTGAACGGAAACTGTTGGCCTGCAACCTCGGGGCCAGCTTTGGGCTCAACGCCGCCGTTAAAGGTCCCATCGTTAAAAATAAAGCGATAGCGTACCGGCTGATCAAACACAATTGGGTCAAAGGTCCAGACCAAGCGATTGGCCGAAGCGGGTGCTTCCCGTTCTCCCATTGAGACCCAAGCCGTTTCGAGCGGGTCCCAAATCTGAAGATTTACCCGAACCGTATCCCCGTCAATGTCGTTGGAGCTAACGCTGATGGTGTACTGCTCACCGGTTGGACCTGCCACAGCGTTTGCCAAAAACGGCGGCCGGTTGGGGCGGGCGGACAAACTGGTCACAACTCCGTTCTCGGTCAGTGAGATAAGCGATGTCAGTTCAGCCTGCGTTAGCACATCTAAATCAAACACATTGCTACTTGATGCGATACTTTCAGACGGCCGACCGTCAGCCGTGTAAAGCTGAATCACCCCTTCCTCACCGCTGATCACCAGATCAGATCGGCCGTTTCCATCCACATCCCCCCAAATTGATGCGGTTGGATTGGCATCCCCGTTGATGGTCCAAATACGGCGTAACGGGGTTAGTGCGGCCAAACTCAAACGGACAATGCGGCCGTCGTCCCAGCTGAGTAGCATCGAATTTTCTAGCCGATCAATCGATGCAGGTCGATCCGAAAATGTCACATCCCAACCGGGAACCTGGTTCAATGTTAGATTGAGCCCCAAGAGCTGATTCGCGGCTGTGAATGCCAAAAGTCCAACCCCTGAATCAATTTCGTTTAAGCCAACCCCCTCTTCAACTGTGGGCACCGTCAACAGATGATCGATGCGGCCGTGGCGGTTGGTTTGTCGGATCGTGCTGCCGGTTGAAGGAGATAAAAGCACGAGCATTCCGGCCGAAGTCGAGGCCGCAATCACATCGTTTGATTCAATTTGATCAATAATTGCGATGTCCAACACACTTGAGCCCAAGTTGCGCTGCCAAAGGGCTTCACCCTGATGGCTAAATGCAAGCAGTTCTCCTTCGGTGGTTCCCACATAAATTTGGGCGGCACGATTTGTATTACGCACCCCTAAAGTTCGTTCGGTGGCATCTTGATCGACCCGAGTCACAGTGATCAACCCGCCCAGCTGGACCGGCAGTTCCCAAACGCTGGTACCGTCAAGCCGTTTCAGGTCAAGCCCGGCCGATTGGGTAATTGGATCCCCTTCAGCCGTTGAAATCGGCAAACGGTTCCAGCCAATCAACACGTCTGGCGGGCCACCTTCGTTCTGCCCCGTTTGCGGCACCGCCTCGAGGAATTCGATTGTTCCATCGACGCTCTGTTGCCACACGGGCAAACCGACTAGCGGAGAAACATTGTGCAGGCGGCCGTCTTCACCAGCGACCATCAGGGCGAGCGTTTGTCCATTAGCACCCACTACAGACTGCATGGCGGACGGAGCCGCATCTAAGCGCCACGACCAGTTGGTGACAAAGCCGGTTGCCTCTCCACCAAAACCGGAGTCTTGCAGAGAAACGGTTGAAAAGTTTGTGAGCAAAAGCTCTGTAAAGCTATCTTGATTAAGGTCGGTTAGCTCCGCACCGGCCAGCTCTGAAACACCGGTGATGCGGGATATCGGCCGGCCATCTGGCCCTGGAACAACGATTTCAGCCACCCCAGCACGGGCACCCGTTTGCAACGGCTCCAGTTCGATCATAATCACTGAATCACGGCTTAAGTCAGCCAAGACTTCAGCAACCTGAATCTCAACGACCCCTTGTTCAGACGATGCACCCATTGTTCGATCCCACAGACGCAACCCATCCAGCGTGTAAGCCAAAACTGTTCCAGCGTTGGTTCCCAGCAACAGAGCCGGTTGCTGGTCAATCACGGCCGAAGCCATCGTTGTAATTTGCCGATTGGGTGTTCTGAACCAGATTTCACCACCCGTTTCACGGTCGAGCAAGGCCAGTCGGCCGTCAGTGGACCCGGTTGCAATGAACGACTGGCCATCAACCACAAAGGGTAAGCCAACCATCGCACTCTGATGAATTGAGGTCGATTTTTCCCAAATCACCTCTCCCGCCCCGCTTAAAAGGACAAGTCGGCCCGCTCCGTCGGCCGTGCGGAAAGACAGCAAAATTTCTTGTCGAAAATTACCCCCTTCGTTCTGATTGGCCAGTTGAGGCAAAATCGTAAAAACCGCTTCGGAGCCACGCACGCTTACTGGCGCAGAGTTTTCATACCGCCAAATCCGCTCACCCGTTGTGCCGTTGATCCGTTCTAAGTAGCCCGCTCGGGTAACCAGCAGAATCGAGTCAGCATTTACACCCGGCATCCGCTCTACTTGTAGCGGGGATGAGCTGATGTCATACTGAAGCGATAGCTCGCCGTTCGGGTCAACCCACTGCAAACGACCGGGGGTTGCCATCACAATAGCCGCCTCGCCTGACTCACGGTTGGTATTTAGGTCGATGAGGTCTAAAACTTGTAAGCCCGGGAGTTCAACGTCCCAAATAAACTGCCCATCAGCTCCCAGCAGGGTCAGCGTTTGTGAATCGTCGACCAAGACAACTTCTTGAATCCCATCCGCATTTAAATCGGCCGGATGTGCTTGTAGCAGTCTTCCCTGTGTTTCAAACTCCCAATAAACGTCTGATTGAGCCTGAGCAACCTGACCAGAATCACTAAACAAAAAAACGACAAACAAACCCAAGCACAGCAAAGCCAGCCAAGGTGCTGATTTGTTTTTTAATCGTTTTGTTAAAGCCATGGGAATTATTCGGCCGGTTCTCTCAAAACGTACCCGACACCACGCTCACTGGCGATCCATCCTTGCCATGGCTCAATCGCTTTGCGCAAGCGTTTGATCAATGTTTTTAACCGATCAGGATCATCTACCAGAGCCTCTCCCCAAACCGCCTGCTCTAAGTCATCTGCGTCCACAACCTGGCCCGGCGTGCGGGCTAAGCGAGAAAGAAGATCAAACTGACTAATTGTCAGGGTTAGCTCTTTCCCTTTGGCCGTGGCACGATGACGATTCAAATCGATCACAAATGGATCGGCTTGAATCACGCTTTCAACCTGCTGACGACGCACATATCGGCGCATGATGTCGCTACTGAACGTCGGCCGGAGCAGTCCAGTTTCACCCGGCCGCCCCCGCTCCCAAATCAGCGTCTGCTGATGCAGACTGCGCAACACATCGGTTGCACCCTCGCCTACCACCAGCGCATACTGCTCAGAATCTGTCAGGTTGTGCCACACGTAGCTTAGATGAGATTCAGCTTCCCGCTCGATCTCGCGATCCAAAGCGTTGTAGTCAATATCCATCCCGTGGTTTTCAAGCAAGGTTTGCCAAGCGTGATACCCCGCCACGTGCAAAAAGAACGGATTGGGACCAACCAAATGAATGATGTGCTCGACAAGTTCGTCTGAAAATTTTACAGAGGTCCCTTTTAACCGGTCTTCGAGTAATCCTTCAGCATCTTCTCGGCTGACAAGCCCTAAAGACAGGCTAACAAAAATATTGAAAAACGGTGAGCTTAAAATTTCTTCGGACGCGGTGATGGCAAACAGCGGCCGCTGGCTGGCGGTTACAAAAGCGATCCCGTAACGCGTGGTCAGCCCACGTAAGCGGGTGAAGAAGAATGGGGTCAGATTTTCGTTGGCGGCTAAAAGCTCAAATTCATCTAGCAGGATGACGATCGGCACCCCTAAGCGGCTGACTCCACCCAACATCCGGTCGAGCGCGCGCCATGTCCCCTGTGGGGCTTTTGTTTCGATCTTGAGTCCGGCGTTTTCGATAGCTAGGCCGATTTCATCTAGCAAAACTTCGTAGACTTCTTCGGCCGGAGCCCCACCAATCATTTGGCAATCGATCAAAATAAATAGGGCATTTGGGGTATCGAGTTGGTAGGCTTCACGCACACTGTCTTCGCATAAATTGAAAAGAAGTGAGCTTTTGCCGATGCGGCGTGGGCCAGTGAGTGAAACGCTTTGCCCGTTGCGTAGGAGTCCCAAAATTTGTGTTGTTTCAGAGTCGCGGCCGTAGAACTTTTCAATCTCTCGGATTGCGCCACGGTGGTAAAAAGGATTGTCCATATTTTAGCTAACTAG
>JAHDGV010001103.1 GCA_020631655.1 Chloroflexota bacterium
GCATTTAATTTTGCACTTTCACCTTGCCACTTTCCACACCTCATCAGTACAATCTGTAAATGGAAAAAAAGGTGTTTCAACTGAATCAAGATCACAGAGGGATTAGCATTGCTGCGCCTATCATTTTGATCCTACTCATTCTCATTTCTTATCGTGTTTTTTATCGCGTTTTGCCGCTGATTTTTGGCGGCCGTTCGGCCGAGTATATTTTTATTGCGCTGTTTGCATCTTTGTTTGGCTCAGCCCTCATCCTGTGGGTGGCTGACCCTCTATTAAAGAAGATGCTCCCGTCTGGACATGCCTTAACGGTGGATTCTAATGCAAAATCATTGACCTATGCCGTAAACGAAGAAGTGCAACAGGTCTTGGAAAATAAACCTGATTGGCAAATGACCAAGTGGTTTTTCCGAATGGGGCGATTTGTAAAATCCGGCCGGGAGCGGCAAATTCCAAACGGCTGGTACTGCCTAGCAGTGTCACTAAAAGCTGAAGCGGAAGAACTTACTTTGTTTTGTTACGCACCGCCGCGTAAACAACGGGTATTGGCCAATCTGTTCAATTGGAACGAGATTTCGATGTTTGAAACCCTTGATGAAAAGCGGAATCCTAATCTGCCCATTATGCGGCCGCCCACGCTGGCACCTTCTATCCCCAGCCGTTTACTAGTGGGGGATAAAGGGCATATTTGGCTCGGGGAACGCAAGCGGCGTGAGGATGGACTTGAGATGTCGCCTAAAGATTTTCAACAGCTACTAAGTTATCTTGAAGGTGTCTCAGGATAGACTATTTATCCAATAATTGGGGGAGTTCGGCCGCTAATTTGTCAGCCAATACTTTGTTGCCTAGCTCGTTAAGATGAGTGTCTTGAGCATGATAAACCAGATTGCCTACATTGGCTTGGTCTGTCAACGTGGGGGTTATGTCTAAGCAATTAAGCTGATTCTCTTCACAAAATTCGAGCATCTCCAACCGCCCTTGGCTGATCTCCTCAAGATAAGGGACACCTAAAAATTGGGACGTCCACGTCTCGTACACTTCCTCTTTTGTGGGGATGAGGAGAATCATCAGCTCAAT
>JAHDGV010001104.1 GCA_020631655.1 Chloroflexota bacterium
AAATTCTCTAGAAAATCAGCTCGTCAACCACTTACGCGACAAAAAAATGCTGCTTATCTTTGACAACTTTGAGCACCTGCTTGATCACGTCCAGCTGATCGCTGATATTTTAGAAGCAGCGGCCGGGATTAAGATCCTGGTCACCAGCCGTATCAAGCTCAATATTCAAGGGGAGCAAATTCTGAATCTGGGCGGGCTTGATTATGCGGCTGTAGAAAATAAACAGCCTAGGCACACCCCGCTCCCGGCCGTGGAGCTGTTTAATCGTGCGGCTCAACGAAACGACGGCTACACCCCATCCCCCCAAAACGAGCCGGACGTTTTGCACATTTGCCAACTGGTTGACGGCCACCCGCTGGCGCTTGAACTGGCGGCCGCATGGACCGATACCTACTCCCTAGCACAAATCGCAGCCAATATCGAGCATAGCCTAAGCTTTTTAGAAACTGATCAAAGCGGCATCGCCGGTCGGCACAAAAGTATCTTCGCGGCGCTAAACGGGATGTGGCGAGCGTTGTCGAAAATTGAACAAGAGACGTTTGCCAAGCTAACCGTTTTTAAAGGACCGTTTAGCTACGAAGCGGCCGTTGCCATTGTGGGCTGTTCTCCCAAAATTTTGCGCAGCTTGATCAACAAAAGCCTGTTGCAAAACCTGCACAATGGCTGGTTCCAGTTACACGAACTTTTACGCCAGTTTGGGCAACAAAAATTACGGGATCATGAAGAGCGAGAAACGGCCGTGCGTTTGGCCCACAGCGATTATTATTGTGATTTTTTAGCCCAACAAGCGCCGCTTTTAATCGGCCGAGAGCAATACACAGCGATGGAGCAAATAGACGTTCGCTTTGATAACATTCGGGCCGCATGGTTATGGGGATTGGGCGCAAACCATCTGTCAAAAATTAAAGCTAGTTTGGATGGATTAGGCCACTATTGCGAGTGGCGCGGCCGATTGTCCGATGGTCAGTCGCTGTTTGCTCCGTTCGTCTCACTCCGATTGGATTCAGTCAATGTTGACACCGTTTGTCACGGCCTTGGCTGGCTGGCCTACTTTGAACGCACTCGCGGAAA
>JAHDGV010000012.1:0-1104 GCA_020631655.1 Chloroflexota bacterium
TAAATTAGTACTGAAACCGGTCAAAAACGTAAGAGTCAAAAAAAGGATAAACCCATAAGGTTTAACAAATCGCTGACCAAAGCGACGTTTTATTCAGCGATCAGATAGTGAGCCGACCCTTTTCCAAAACCTGAGAATACAAAACTCCTGACTCTTATTCTTTTTGATGACCAATATCTCCAATTTAAATTCGACTAAACCCAAATTAACCCTGCTTTTTTCACTCATTCTCGCAATGGGGTTTCTAATTTTAAGCGCGGTCGTCGCCCTTGCAGATGATCACATTCACTATGTAGATGCTGATGCGGCCGGTGACAACAGCGGCACCAGCTGGAGCAACGCCTATACAGATTTGCAAGATGCTCTGGATGTGGCAGTTGCAGGTGATGAGATTTGGGTGGCCGATGGGGTCTACAAACCTTCAGCCCGATCCATTGCAGACAAGCCCAGAAGCGTAACGTTTGAATTGATTGAAGGGGTCAAGCTGTATGGGGGGTTTGCAGGATCGGAAACCAGCATAGACGAGCGGAACTGGGAAACCAATCTAACCATTCTGTCAGGGGACATTGACAACAACGACACCGATACAAACAGCAACAACGGCATCACAACCCATTTTGATTCTGTACAGGGGTCAAACGCCTACAATGTTGTTATCGGCAACAACAGCATCACCTACACCAATTCAACCGTTTTAGACGGGTTCACGATTACGGGTGGGCAAACTGAAGGGGGCGGCGGAGAAGGTGGCATTAGTGACGGGCCGGGCATTCGTTTTTTCGACGGACACAGCCCGATTCTGCGAAATTTACACATCATCGGCCATAAAGGCTCTGATGATGGGGGCGGCATCTATTTCCATGATAACAACGACCCAATCATCGAAAACGTGATTGTTGAAAACACATCGGCCAATGATTTTGGTGCCGGGATCATGTTCTTTTGGGACAACAATCCAACCTTTAAAAATGTTTCAATTATCGGAACTGAGGGACGTTATGCGGCCGGTATTTATCTGCATGAGCGGAACACGGCCGAATTTGTGAACTTTTACGCCTGTGGCAACGTCAGCACATCTGCAAGCCCCAATGGGAACGGAAATGC
>JAHDGV010000012.1:1204-5062 GCA_020631655.1 Chloroflexota bacterium
GAGATTCATGAAGGTGCCAGTGCAACAATAAATACTACCTATTCAATCGTGGGCGATGGCTCAGCACCAAGCGGAACAGGAAATGTCACAAGCCCATCTAGCCCGTTTATCATTGATCCGACGAACGGCACTGATAACACCTGGGGCACGGCCGATGATACCTGCGGAATGTTAGAGCTCAACAGTTCATCGAGTGCAGTAGATGCTGGATCGAATGCATTGCTACAAGCAGATCGGCTGGACATCGATAATGATGCTGACACGGCCGAAGCCATCCCCCTAGACCTAAACAATCAGGTTCGAGTTTTTTCTACGGCCGTAGACATGGGAGCATATGAGTTTTCGACACCGCGCATGGACCAAACGATTACGTTTAACACGCCGGCCGACAATATCGAAAAACTAGTTAATGAATCGGTACAGTTGGAAGCTTCAAGCTCGTCCAGTCTACCAGTCACGTTTGAGAGTCTAACCCCATCCATATGTACGCTATCTGACACGGAAGTGACGCTTATCGCAGGTGGCTCGTGCCTCATCCGAGCATCACAAACTGGCAATGATGATTACAATCCTGCCCCACAGGTTACAAAAACAATTTTGGTCAATAAGTTAGATCAAGAAATTGAGTTTACGGCCCCACCTGACAACGGCTCATTTTTCATTGGGCAAGTGATTAGTCTGGTGGCTGATGCTTCATCTGGGTTAGCCGTAACATTTGCCTCAAATACCCCATCAACCTGCTCGGTTTCAGGTCAGACGGCCGAAATGCTAGCCATGGGCAGTTGTGTAATTACAGCCTCGCAAGCTGGCAACGGCGTCTACAACGCGGCTTCATCAATTAGCCACACAATAAATATTACGGGTCAAGGGGATCAAACCATCAACATCATCAGTCCAAATGGAACTGAAAAGCCGAATCCGGGCGACATTCTGCCTCTCAGCGCGACAGCGACGTCTGGATTGCCCGTTTCATTTATGGTCAGTACCCCATCGATCTGTGTATTGGCAGGCAGTTCGGCCGAAATGCTCAATATCGGAACCTGCATCATTGTTGCAACCCAAGCGGGTAGTGACGAGTACAATGCGGCCCCGGATGTGAACATCACAATCCTAGTTAAGCGGGATCAGGCGCTTGTTTTTCCTAATCCACCCGCCCTACAAGATGTCTCGATTGGAGACACGATAACGCTGGCGGCCACCGCTGATTCTAGTTTGCCGATTAGCTACACATCTACCACGCCCAATGTTTGCCAGGTCAGCGGCAACACGGCCCAGATCATCAATCTGGGCACTTGCACCATCGAGGCTGATCAGGCTGGAAATGATGATTGGTTTGCGGCCCCGACACAGACGTTGACCTTTGTGGTTGGCTCTCCCACATTCACGGTGTTTCTCCCCATCGTGATGCGCGAGCATCTCCCGTTAGAATCGAGGGATTAATCCCTCGGTTAAAACAAAAAACCTGCTGAAGCAGGTTTAGGCTTAATAGTTTAAATTGTTGGATTTAGAATATTAGTTGGCCGCGGCCGGGTCTGGCGTCCCGTCGAATTCAGGGGTAGGGGTTGCAAGTGGCTCAAAACTATAGTCGAGAGGGAGCTGCTCAATATCGGCTTGATTCAGTTCCACCAGCACACTGCTGATCCATCCAAATCCTTCGCCCAAGCTAATCTTATACCATGGGGTTCCGTACGAATTTGTTGCGTATCCCCAAACTTCAATAGAGGCGTTTGCACTCCGCTGAGCAAGCACCGGATATTCAACTCCCGGGCCGCTACGAATGTTGGCCTCTTTCAAAGGAACATCTTGATAGGTATCGGTCACCTTGGCCAAAATTGGCTCTTCAAGGGATGGTTCTTGCGCCAAATCGGTTGTCGCCGTTGGCTCAACGCTTTCATCACGGATCGGTTGCTCTTCTCCGTCGTTATTCTCGTTTCGGCCGTCTACATTGCCTGATGGGATAGCCGTTTGCACAATATTGGTGGGGGTAGGAGATGGAGAAGACAAAACGACAACGGCTGGTTCTCGAGCAGGTGTCTCACGTGCTGGTACCTGAATCACTAAGCCGGGCTCGGCCGAAACCGGCGTGCTAGTGCGGGTTAGGTAGAAGGCAGCGGCCGAAGCGCCTACAACAATCACGATGAGCAACATGCCCACCAAAGAAAGCAAAAAGCGATACCGTTGGAAAAATGGGGCGTTATCACTCTGATATGCTTCTCTCGCGTGCGTCACGCTTGGCTCATCATCTTTTACATTAAGATGGGTAAAAATCCCCCACTCAATCTCCGGCCGGCGTTTATCGCAATTTTCAATCAGGCCGTCTAAACGGCCGCGGCGCGAAAGCATCATCAACAAATTGCGGATGTTCGACTCTTTTGTAGATCCCCTAAGCGCATTGTAATCAATGCCCAAATCAAAACTGATATCCTCAAGCTCGTCCTGAGTAAACCAAGTAATTAGAATTTCTTTTAGCTGAATTAATTGCTGTTGTTTTAGCTCTTTTCCGGTCATCTAGACTTTCATATCATCAATTACGCAGGTCCTGATCAGTTGGTTTGATTGTGAGACGTAATTTGATATTTAATAGGTTGGCCAAGCACGGGTTTTTTAGTCAGATTGATGGTATGGATTGAACGTCCACTCCGATCACGACTTCTCAAAGAAAATTTCCACCTTGTAGTCTTAGTCGTGATAAAGTCCCTGCTCACCCTAAACTAATACGCTAAAGTATAGCATTTCGGTTCAAACTCTAACCGAATAAATGAGGTAAATTTTTCCCAAATCATCTCCCTCTTATCAATTATTTCACACAGGGAGTACCCATTTTAAGACCTAAGGGCCATCTGTAAATTGCTGATTTGGTTGGAAGTAGGAGATCTGCGCTTAAAAGGGACCGCAAAATTAGTCAGAGGAAACATGGGGTGAAACCGTAGACATTTCGATAACAGGCTGTTGTCCCCCCGTTCGACGAATAAAACGGGATAACGTAACACTTGTCACAAATAGCAGAAAGGCACCGCCCAGCGCCCATGGGTTAAGCGTGGGGGTCTCTGCCAAAAAGTCCCCTTCGATGGATGAGCCGAACAACGCAAAGGAGATTGTGCCGGGCAAGCCGCCTAAAAATGTGCCAAGAGCAAATGCTGGCAACGCCAAACGCATAAATCCCGAAAAGTAGCTCACCACATCATACGGAAGATAAATGAGCCGCATGAGTAAAACAGACTGAAACGAGTTGGTTCTAAGCCGATCTGAAAATCGGTTCAGCATCGACTGTTTAAATCGATCAGAGACTAAGGTTTCCCCGAAAAAGCGGCCGACAAGCCAAGCCAGCACAGAAGATGCATTGCTCCCGATTATGGCCAATACTGTTCCCAAAACTGGACCATACACATATCCGGCCGCGATTGTTAAAAATGTAGATGGGAAGAAAACGATTGGTTGAACGATATAAAACAACACATACAGAATCGGTCCCCAAACTGAATTTTGAGCAAACTCAATCAACTCATGCACAATATCAAATGGAGACAAGCCTGTCTGACGTGAGTAGGTCCAAAATGCGACCACAACTGCGATCCAAATTAAAAAAGTAATCGTGCGAAAAATTCGAGTAGATGCGTTATTCATATCCACCAACCATTTGGTGTTTTAAAAGTAACCTTTAGATGTGTTTTAGCTGAAAAACTTACTTAAATTAGCATGAAGCTCAAGCTGATCTGGATACTATCAAAATTACCACGGCCGTCCAGCTAAAAAAGCAGATGGCACGTTTTAATAGGTATAGACGGTTGCACAGGCAAAGTCCACATCTAAATCGGCTCAACGCGGGGACAAAGGTCCTGCGTCTGCCCAAATCGTTTT
>JAHDGV010000012.1:5162-32648 GCA_020631655.1 Chloroflexota bacterium
CATCTAAATCGGCTCAACGCGGGGACAAAGGTCCTGCGTCTGCCCAAATCGTTTTAAAAAGACGTTTGCTTGCTTAGATTGCCACCCAATCGTCGCCCACCCACAAATAAAAAAGGCCCCTCTAGTGTGCTAGAGGGGCCTTCGAATCCAATTACTTTAGAATCACAAAAACAAACGGCCGTTTGCCCGTTTCTTCGTGCAAATACCTGATCACAGATTCTTCGATCAGGTGAGAAAGCTGATCCCCCGTCTTTTTGGCACCATGACGATTCACAACTTCACGGATGACATGTTCAACGCCATCGAACAGCTCATCCTCAAGATTCAGATACCCACGAGTGATAAACTCAATTTCACCGGTGATTTCTCGCTTTTGCGTCGGAACGCCCATCACAAAGAAACCGCTGTCGGCCAACCGTTCCCGGTCCCGTAGAACCCGTCGAGTCACATCGCCGCCTTCACCAGATCCATCGATATAGATGTATCCACCTTTCAGCCGCTCTTTGATTTCCAGCCCTTCGCTATCCATCTCAACAGGGGTTCCGTTTTCAATGATGGCTACGTTCTCTTCCGGCACGCCTAAGTCGTATGCCAATCTTGCATGAGCCACCAAATGTCGCAATTCACCATGTACAGGAATCAAATATTTGGGTCGCACAAGGTTGATTAGCAACTTCATCTCTTCACGGCTGGCGTGGCCAGAAACGTGAACGTTGGTCAAGTCTTCGTAAACAACGTTTGCACCCAAGTGGAACAGCCGGTTGATGATGCGTGTTACCGTTTCTTCGTTACCCGGGATGGTGTGAGCTGATAGCACAACGGTGTCACCCGCCTCAAGCGTTAGGCTCCGGCTACGGTTCCAAGCCAAGCGACCAACTACTGAAGTTGGTTCACCTTGTGAGCCAGTTACCATATAAACGATTTTTGAGTTGGGCAGTTTGCGGGCCGCGTCTAAATCTACGATCAGATCTTCGGGCAGGTCAAGATAGCCCATTTCGAGCGCCATACGCACGTTGTCTTTCATAGACCGGCCGACAACGGCCATTTTGCGGCCATGTTTTATCGCTGCATCACCCACCTGCTGAATGCGTGAGATGAGAGAGGCGAAGGTTGCGACGATAATGCGGCCGGTTGCCTCATCAAACACCTCGTCCATCGCTTCGGTAATCAGCGTTTCTGATTGTGTCCATCCACGACGGGTCGCGTTGGTGCTGTCTGCGAGCAAACACATCACCCCGCGTTGTGAAAATTCTGCCAGCTTGGCAAAGTCTGGGGGCCAGCCGTCAACCGGTGTGTGGTCAAACTTATAGTCACCCGAATGGACAATTAGCCCGGCCGGAGTTGTGATCCCAAATCCAACGCAGTCAGGGATACTGTGAGCCATATGGAACGGTTCAACCGTAAAATGGCCGATGCTTAACGTGTCCCCAGCTTGGATCTCGAAAATTTCAGTGTCTGCCAACAGTTTGGCGTTTCGCAGTTTCACCCTCAGTAATCCGGCCGTTAGCGGCGTGGCATAAATCGGTGCCTTCACCGTCTGCATCAGATGGGTTACCGCACCAACATGGTCCTCATGCCCGTGCGTAAACAGGACCGCTTGAATCTGATCAAGCTTGTCCAATAGGTAGTTAAAATCAGGGATAATATAATCGATCCCCAACATGTCGTTTTCTGGAAACATGATGCCGCAATCGATAAGTATGATTTGATCATCGTACTCGATACAGGTCATGTTTTTTCCAATCTCCCCAAGTCCACCTAGGGGGAGTATGCGTAATTTTGAATTCATTTAATCTCCGTTTGGGTGTCGGCCGCTGAGAATACTCTCAGACTCAATTTTTCTGCATGAGATCAATCCAAACGATCTTTAATCGTTGCACCTAAACACGTTGGTGCGTACTGCAATCAGCATGACAGAGCCTTTTAACACCCTAAAATAGTTTGTTGAAAATAGATAAACCACATTGATTACCGTATTTGAAGTGTTGAAAAACAAATTGGGCAAACAAATGGGTTTACAAATGTTTTTAAAGTTGGCTCCAACCAATCATTAAAAGATTGCAATAGCTTATTCAGCAGAAGTTTCTACAGAGGCGGCCGAGACATCATAAGCTAAAATCAGAACCGTAATATTGTCGTGACCACCCCGGGCATTAGCCAAGTCAATCAGTTGCTGAGTCGCATCTTCTGGCGGATGGTTTGACACAATTTCCTGAATCTCATCATCTTTGACGTGGTTTGTAAGCCCATCAGAGCATAACAGGAGATGGTCATTCTTTTGCAACGAGACTTTGTATAGATCAACAACTGGGGGCTGTTCAGACCCAATGCTTTGCAAAATAATATTGCCGATGTTCAGCGCTTCAGCTTCTTCGGCCGTCACAATTCCTTCTTCCAGCAATTTAGCAATCAGGCTATGATCTTTTGTAATCTGCAAAATACTGCCATCCGAAACAAGGTAGCCACGGCTATCTCCAACATTGGCAATTACCGCTTCGTTCTTTTGCAAAGCGGTCGCAACAATTGTAGTCCCCATCCGGCGATCATCTTGCCGCTCGTCGATTAGCTTGCACAGGTCAAGATGGGCTTTTTCAATCGATTTTTTAAGCCGCTCACCAAAGTCTTCTTCAGAATCAGCAAGTTTTAAGAAGTGATAGATAACTTTTTCAGATGCATAGCTACTCGCAACTTCACCCGCATCTGCACCCCCAACCCCATCAGCAACAATGTAAAGCCACCCATCCTGAGCCGCTTGCTCTTTGTTCTGGGGTTCATGACCAATGACAAAATCCTCGTTGTGGTCACGAATTCTGCCGGTATCTGTTGAATAAGCACTGCTAATTTTGCCAATATTAGACATATTTTGACTACACCTCTTGCATCGATGAAATCCTTGATGGTTAGCTAGTTTAGGTGTTGTGGTAAGTTTCTGCGTGGTTGATCTACGGGATCAACGAAAAAATAAGGGCAAGAAAATACTTTTTCCTGAGCAATTTTATAAATTATTAGCCTGCTAAACCGGTAAACTTTGAATGAAAAAGTAAACGGCCAGCAAAATACCCAAAGCAATGATTGCCAGAGTAATATTATTGAGCGCACTAGATTTTCGAGAGATCGGTTGGTTGGCTCCTGCTCGGTTCGCCTTTCTGGGAGTAGATCGGTCCCCAGATAATCTTTCTTCAATCGGGACAGTAGGGGCGTCTAAAGAAACACCGGGAGGCACTTTTAACTCATCCACCTCTGCAATCACGGTGTCTAAATCTGCTTCAGCTTCTAGCTGTGCTAGCTTAGTTTTTGCAATTTCAAGGTTTGGATCTAGCTGGATGGCTTTACGCAGGAAAAGTTCGCGCCGGTCACCGGAGACCGCCTCGCCTAATACCATCCATGCTTCAGCATTTTTGGGATCATCTCTCAATATTTGAGCCACGATACTTTGTGCTTCTACACTGTCTCCCTTTTCAATTGCTTCCCAAGCGGCTTGAAGATTTCTCATCAACGTTTACTGTCTAGCGTCATGGGCTCAGAGCCCACACCTGTTTTTAGTTACGATTTAAAAGATTTTACCCCTAACGGTCACGATTAAGTAGGGTAAAGCTGATCAACTCGGTGGTTGTTCCTTTTATCTGGGCTGAATTCTATCAGATATGCCCTGAATTCTCTACATCAACGCATTTAGTCGGCGGTTCTGAATCGGTATTATTGTTCTATAGCCGTTTATAATGAATTTATATTTATAGCGTTTTTAAGAGCGCCCTTGTCAAGGTCGGCCGTAGATCGTTGCTACGTCATCGGTGTAAATCACATCCCAATCAGCCGCTTCATCCAAGATAACCCGTAATCCACCTTGGGTCTGTGTCAGTATGTAGTCGATATCATAGCTTTCCAGTGGTTCGCGCCAATCTGGCTGACGGGTATAGGTCTGCATGTAAAAGTAGATAAATTCATCACCATACAAATCTGCCCGGCCGTCGATAAACACCGGAACCTCGCGCCAAATCAGGTAGCCTCCCCAGCTATAGTCATTAAATATGCGCGCCTCTTCTAATCCCTCGGCCTCAAGCCAGTCTACCGCCTGGATGGGGAAAACTTGAGCGATTGTCTCCTCGGTTTTTGCAATTTGTTGCACAGAGAAAACGGCCGTTGCCAATATCAAAACAATGGCCACAATCCAATTGAGGCGGTTCATGGTCGGGTTAACAACCTCTTCGCCACCTTCTCCGCTCCACAACGCATAGTTGGGTGATTCAACAAACAGTCCCACCAAATGGCGACTTAAAATCGGAATGGCGACCATGGCAAACAGGGGAATGTTCCGCAGAGACTGCAACCCAGCAAACATCGTTCCACCGATAAACAGCGCATCGGTCCAGAGCACCGGCCGTTTGCTGTAAATCATCACAAAAAATGTTGCCATGACCATAAAGCCAAACACCCAAAATATCCACAGATGAAAATTGGGCGATTGCCATTCAGTAATGGTGTCACGCATCGCGTCGCTGGTGAGTGTTTCAAACGCATAGCTCCACATGCGGACAGTATTGGGGTTGATGTTCGAGACTAATACCCCGGCAACTGTAGCAAAGACGGTTGTTTTGATCTGATCAAATGACAAGCCGCCTTCTCTTTCTCCGGAAAACCAGAGCTGAGCCGTTTCCCCCACTACGTAAACCCCAATCACCACAAAGCCGAGTAAAAAGCCACCGTGCATGTTGACCCACAGCAGGAAGATGAGCGGGAACAGCCAAACCCAGCGGGTTGACCAGCGGCCGCGTCGCACCTGCTCCATGATCAGAATGATGATGGCCCCAAACATAATGTTAAATATCTGCGGTCGCGCATTGATAAACGGAAGCGAGGCGGCGATCCCCCAAAAGGTGGCGGCACCGGCCAAATACGGCCGGCCGTCGCTGGCCCAAAATAGCAGGCCAAATGTGATCATGGTGATAAAGGCGAATGTGATGCTCAGCCCCTGTAAGCCACCTAAATTGTTGTAAACACCAATCAAAAAGACATCGCTCAACCACTCATGGGTCACCCATTCACGGTCTGTTGCACTGAAAGAGAATGATGGGTCTTCATAGGGGATTCCGTTGGCTAGAACATATTCCCCCGTTTTTAGATGCCAAAATAGATCAGGATCTTGAGCCACACGGACAGATGCTCCGAACAATCCAAGAAAAACGATGAGGGCAAATAGCTTTTTGGGAGAGAAATACCACATTTAAATTTAAGATTGATTGAAAATGAATGATAAACGATTGGGAAGATAATTAAGCAGACCCGCAGCCATTTTAATCGATTTCCAGAGCAACCGAAGGAAATTATGTGGGAAATTTCAGTAATCGGGACAAAATGGCTAAGAGATTTTAGAGGAAAAGACGTCTCCAGATGATGTCTAAATCGCCTCACAACTAGCCACTCGGCAATTAGATTGGATGATTATTTTCTTTAACCGGCCCAATCCCGGTTCATGTGCCAAGTTGCTTAAGTTATCTGCTATTTGCGATAATAACTGCAACGATTGTGACCGGAGGAAACATGGCTACACATATTCGAGTGACACTAGAAATCGGGCCGAAAGGGAAGAAGGTGGTGGCAATAGCGCCTGATTGGCCCGGCCTTGAGCGAGGGGCAAAAACTGAGGAAGAAGCGGTCGCAATGCTACGTTCTTACATCCCACGATATTCGCCAGTAGCAAAGCTAGCTGGATTAGACACTACATTTAACCTAATTGAAGACGTCGATGTTGTAGAGCAATATCCAGGAACCGGTTCTACAGATTTCCGAGGAATATCATTCGCATTTTCGAGCATCGACAATCAGGAAATTTCGGCCGAGGAATTGGAACGTGAGCTAATTTTGTTGCAGGCCTGCTGGGCATTTTTTGATGATGTGCGCAATCGCGTCTCAGCCGAAATGCAGAAAGGCCCACGCGGTGGCGGCCGAGATCGGGACCAAATAGTGGGTCATACATTTGCTACAGAGCAAGATTGGGCAAAAAAAGTTGGCGTACTTACTCCCGACGGCGCGATGTTGACGAACGAAGGGCTAAAAACACATCGTGAGGCCTATTGCCAAGCGATTCGCGATTTCCACTCAGAAGGCAAAACGGCCGGGAAAGTGGCGAAATGGCCTCTCAGATTTCTGATTCGGCATACGGCTTTTCACACCATGGATCACGCTTGGGAGATGGAAGATAAAGATCTAACTTCGGCCACTTAACAATTCTCTAATTAGCTCATCCTTTTTAGGGTGGGAATCTGTGCTATTAAAGATATTTCAGCAAGCACCCTTTTTTCAAAGCCAGTACCAATATCCCAGAGGTAACCTCTCGAGTATAGTACCAATAGTACAGCTTGAGTTATTGTCAACCTAATCGTTTTGGACGATGATGTTGTTAATCGATTTTTTGAACGAAGAAGATTGTTTCTTCACAGGAAAAGCACTCAAAATTCGAGGTGAACATTATGTGGCATAAAGAAGTAACAAGCTACCGAGATGAGTCTTACTACCTGTTCAACGACGCAATTGACATTTACAGAGAACATCTACAGCAGATATTCAATCGGGGCATGATTGAGGCGTGGATTACGAAAGAAGAAATTTCTGAAAAATCCCCCTGGTCGGCCGAAAAGACAATCGCCTACTTCGAAAAGCTACCATACCCTGAAAATGATACAGAACGGAAAATTTGGTTAGCAGGGTATAACTCCACACGGACGCCCAAATCCCTAGAACCTGAAACAGACCCTATGTTGCAAGGCCGTTTTGTTGCCCAATCTTCCTCTAAAATTGCTGAATTAGCGGTGTAAGCCCTAATCAACGCGCCGGGCGTAAACGGTAAACAAATCCCCAAAATTAATCGGAATCGCCCGTTCCCCCATATTTAGCCCTTCAACCGTTGCCTCTGCTACTTTGCCGATGGCAGGATGAATGCCGTTTAATCGGCCGGCTAGATAGTGCAGACGCAAATATCTCCCTTGCGTGCCGGTCCAAATCACTTCAAACCCAGCCTTTTCTAAAAACTGGACCAGCGACCGCTGGCTAAAGTATTGGATGTGCATGGTCATGTACCACGGCCAGCGACTTCCCATCATTTTTGACATACGGCTGTCAACGTCCATCGTGTGGACCGCAATGGTGCCGCCAACTTTAAGTTTGGCGTGCGCCTTGCGCAGTTCTCCCAACGGATCTGCCAGATGTTCGATCACATCAAAAATAGTGATGACATCAAAAGACTGATCTTCCAAATCAGGATGATCCAGTGTGCCTTCTAGCACTGGCAGGCCGTGGTCTTGCGCAAACTGAGCCGCCCAAGCTGATGGCTCAATCCCTTGGGCGTCCCAACCCCGCTCACGAGCCACCTCTACAAACACGCCGATGTAAGCCCCCACGTCTAAAAATTTTCGCCCTTCACCCGGCCCGGTTATCCGTTCTAAATCTTTTAGATGTTTAGCAAAGGTTAGCCGTCGGCCGATTTTTTCTTCTACGTAAATTTGATCATCAACGGCCGCGTAGAGCTCGATCAGCTCTTCCTCATCTTGCACAGGATTGGTGTAGATATGGGCGCACTTGTTGCACTGCACAATTTGCCCATGAACCCCATAATCAGGCGCTGTACACCGAAAGGCGGACATATCGGCCGATTGCCCGTTCATGGTAGATGGGTGTTTGACAGTGTAGTTGTCACTGCCGCAGTAATTACAAGGAACGTTGATCATAAAAGCATAGTGGGCGATTACTGGTCATTTGTGACCGACACCATCGCCCGTTTGGGAGTATTGCCAGACAAACGGCGTAAAAACAGCCGACCGATGGTTGCCATCCCCTTAAAAATTTCATTGCGCGAGATTTTGGTTGTACCGGCCCGTCGATCTTCAAAAATAATCGGGACTTCTCCAATTTGAAAACCGTAGCGCTGAACCAAAAAGATCATTTCTACCAAAAACGAGTAGCCGCTTGAAACAATCTCATCCAGCGGGATTGTTTCGAGAACTTGCCGCCGGTAGAGTCGAAAACCGGCCGTTGTGTCCATCGCCTGCAAGCCTAATAGGGTCTTTGCTACCCCGTTGGCCCCACGACTTAAAATGATGCGATCCCACGTACAGTTTTCTTGTCCGCCACCCGGCACATAGCGCGAACCGATCGCCATATGCTTGTTTTTGCTCAGCTCAATCATAGATGGGATGTAGCGTGGATTGTGGGAAAAATCAGCGTCCATCGTCATGATGCGGGCCACTCCGGGCAGTGACAGGGCTTTTTTAAACCCAGCGATATAGGCTGTGCCCAATCCCAATTTTCCGGCCCGGTGGATGGGAACCACACGGCCGGGGTGTTTTTCGGCCCATTGATCGGCCAAATCACCCGTCCCGTCGGGAGAGTTATCATCTACGTTGATAATGCCGATTGACACAGGCAGATCGAGAATTTGTTGAAACAAATCATTGACATTGTCCGCCTCGTTATAGGTCGGCACAATGACCATTGTTTCGGGATATGTCACAGATGGTTCAGTCATGAGTTTTTTACGGAGGGGATTTTACAAGCGTTTATCCGTTTAGGTGTACGACTCTTACCTTTTACCCCTTCGTGTTGTCCTTAAGGCCGATTGTGGCTCACAACCTTGCTAAACACGATGATTGCCAAACCACGGAATCCCAACGTTTAGCAAACGCGTTTGGCTAACGGTCAAAAGCCGCTTTTACCGCCGCATACACATCAACTACCCCATGCCCTGAAATATTGTTTAACTCATCGGTAACGGTTAAATCATCACATCGAGTTGTGATATCAATTTGTCGGGCCGTGCTGGTTAAAATCCGCTCTGTTTCTTGAACATTCCCGATCAGATCAGGTGCGGCCGACCAGAGCAGGGCAACCGCCCCGGCCACGTGTGGCCCCGCCATCGATGTCCCTTGAGAAGGGCCATAGGTATCACCGGGCAAGGAGGAAACAATTTCAACACCAGGTGCAATAATGTCCGGCTTGAGAATCAACCGACCATCGGAATCAACGGCTGGGCCGCGACTACTAAATCCCGCTACAGAAGTGCCTGACGGATTTAAAGCCCCCACGCTAAACGCGTCTCCGTTGTTGGCCGGTGCTCCAGTTGTACTGCACTCGGGGCCGCTATTGCCGTTTGACACCACCATCATCTGCCCCGCATTCCGCAACTGGGCCACACCGATGCCAATTGTCCGGCCGTCACACCCCTCTTCTGGCGGGCATCCCCACGAGTTGTTGGTTACGTGTGCGCCACGAGTCGGATCACCCTCAGTAAATGGATCGCCCCCAATCGGGAACGGGGCAAACAAAAATTCCATACAGGCCACATAATCGGCCGGATTACCCAGATTGCGGGGCAAATTTCGACAGGCGATCCACTTCGCACCGGGAGCAACGCCGATCCCAAACTGCCCTAACACAGTTCCGGTTGTGTGGGTTCCATGCCCCCCACTATCGGCCGGAGAAGAATTGCCGATGCCGGGGTCAAACCATGCATAATCATGATTGTCTACGCTACCCACATAGCTGTCTATCAAAGCGGGATGGGTAAACTCAACGCCTGAGTCTGCACTCCCCACGATGATCCCTTCGCCACGCACATCAAACTCTGACCACACCAACGGTGCGCGAATTTCCTCGATCCCCCACACCGGTTGCATCGGGGCCGGTTCGGCCTCTGACAACGTCGTCATGTCCACGTCTGTAACGGTGCTGAACCAGTTGCGCAACGGCCGGGCCTGTGGGCTATCGAGCACCCAAGCCACATCGTCACGGCGGGCCAGCTGTCGTTTTAAGCGTCCACTCCCTTCAACTTCCAACGCATTGATCAGGTAAAACGGGGTGTAACTTCCGTTGGTCTGTTCGATTAGATCACGAACCTCAGCTTGATCTTCTATCGCATGGTCAACCAGTGTCTCATACACGGCCGTCACCCGTTCGTCTCGGTTGCCGATATCGTTGGCAAATTCAGTGTCCGCTTGATCCGCCATCACCACAAAAAAAGTATCTCGTTGCCACGCACCCCCATCGGTCAGGGCGGCCCCAATCCCTACAGCGATGATGCCCAATGCTAATACGCCTAAGCCAATTACCGGTCTAAATTGATTGGGGTTGACCAAACGGGCAATCAGCCAAACGGCCCCAAAAAAGACGGCCGCAATCGAAACAAAAAAGAGTCCGGCCGCCATTTTGAGCGACACTTCCGGCATAAAAGTGAGTTCGATTGATTCAAAAAACAGCAGGGGAATGGCTAAAAATCCGGCACAAAATGCGGCCGGTGGCAACCACCGGTTGGTCCGGTTTAGCCCCGCGGGCCACAGGCTAAACATCGCAATCAGGGGGATGGTGGTCAGCGCAGGGGTCAGCAACACGGCCGTCATCGTCCAGCCACCACGGCCGGCTAAAAAGGTCGGCAACAGGGTGCCTACAAAGCCAGCCACCGCCACCGTTATCCAAAATGGATGATGCGGTTCATCGGTCTCTTGGGTTTGGAAAATCAGCACCATGGCGGTTGACAGGCCAAACCAAACGCCAAAGGCCAAGCTCTCAGCTACGGCCGTCAGCATTTCAAGCGGTTCGCCCAAACTGCCAGCAAAGGCCCACGGAGACGTGATGAGCAGCCCCAATCCCAGCCCCAACGCGGCAGGAACCAGTGCAGAGCGCAAAGCGTTCCGGCCGAGCCACAGTGCAAACACAAGCCCCACACCCAACAACACAGCGCCGGGAATCCAATCGACAATGCCCGGGTATTCCAAAGGGGCTTCCCAAGCCAGCAACAGGGTGTTTAAACCGCTGTACACGGCCGCCACCAGCAACCCCGCCCCCATACCACGGACCAGCCAAAAGCGGGGCTGGCGAAACAGCCACAGCGCAATTCCGGCCACCACCAACAGCACAACATGGCTACCACCGCTAAGCAGAACGTTGAGTAACGCCCCATCAAACGATGTGCTAAAGATTGACTCCGGCTCAAACAGCCACCGGTTGCCCGAACTGCACAGCAGTGTGCCTAAGGCGAGCAAAACAACACCGGTTATGCAACCATATCGGCTAAATTCAGGATTGTTTGAGCGAGCTTTTGGCAGGGTCTGAGTTGTAGGAATATCGGCCGGATTGTCGATAATTACAGGCTCGTCTTGCGCTTGTTCGGGGTCAAAATTTGGTGCAGTTTCTTCGTGGTTGTCCATATTCAGCTATTCTAAACTGGCATCCCCCGATTGCTAAAATTTATTTTTGCTAGGCTTCGGTACCGTTAACCTTCAGGGACTGGAAAGCGATTTTTAAACGAGAAGGCGTATTCTGTAGCTCCGTGCTGGTTAAAATGATCCAGACGCTCAATCGCCTCAGCCGTGGTTGGCCGATGACCGCTGGGCACCCACCACATGCAGGCATGATGTTTCCCATACGGCTCAAACCATTCTTTGCGCCGTTTCAGATAGTCGGTGTGCATCGATTTATAGGTGTAGTCGAAGAGTGCATCTACGCTTTCCCAAACTGAGATATTAATTGCGAGATAGGGGTCTTCAAACGCTCGTACATCCATCGCGTTGCCAGAATCTGTTTGCAAACGCCAAACAAAACCGGGAGATGCATCGGCCAATGCATTGATCTCGTCTAAAGCGTCCATAAACGGTTTCATAATTTCGCTATCGGGCAAGCCAAGTATCCGGCCGATGTTAATTTGGGCAAGTTGATATGTCATTTTTTTGATCCAGTTGAAAGCGATGGGTAAGCGAAGCGACGGGTGTAAGCAAAGCGATGACTACCCATCTACTAACCCTTGAAAACGAGAGTAGTGGTAGTGTGTGATGGCAATGGCTAACCCGTCGGCCGCGTCGTCCGGCCGGGGGATCGACTCAAGATTCAGCATATTTTGCACCATCATCTGAACTTGTTTTTTGTCCGCTTTGCCATAGCCGGTCACCGCATCTTTAATGCGCGGGGGGGAATATTCTGCGATGGGCACTTTGTGATCGGCCAAGCAGAGTAGTAGCACACCGCGCGCCTGCCCAACGGTGATCGCCGTGGTGATATTTCGGCCGAAAAAGACTTCTTCAATCCCGGCCGAGTCCGGTTTATATTCTGTCAGCAGTTCAGTTAAATCTTGATAGATGGTTTGCAGGCGTTCCGGCATGGGCGTGTGCGGCTCTGTTTTGATAATCCCATACGCAATGGGGGTCATAATCCCCTGATCAAAATCGATCACACCGTAGCCGGTTGTTGCGGTGCCGGGGTCTAGTCCAATAATTCTCATTCAGATCAGAAAAGAGGAGAGAGAAAAGAGATGAGAGAGATGACATCGCCTCTTATCTCTTTTCTCCCATCTTTCTACTCTTCCATGCCTGCAATTACGTCGTCCGTAATATTCAGCGCAGAGTAAACGTTTTGTACGTCGTCCAAATCTTCAAGCTTTTCAATTACTTTCATCACCTGAATCGCTTGTTTGGTTTCCAAATCCATCGAATTCTCTGGTTCGTAAATCAAACTGGCTTCGGTAATGTTTAGCCCGGCCCCTTGGATCTCGTTGCGTACGGCCGCAAAGTTATCTTTTTCCATGAAGATCGATGCATTCCCATCGTCAAATTGCACATCGTCTGCGCCAGCTTCGGCCGCGGTCATGAACAATTCATCTTCATCTTCGTATCCATCAACCATGATGAACCCTTTGTGCTCGAACTGCCAAGCCACTGCACCAGAAGTCGCCATATTGCCGCCGTTTTTGGTCAGCGTACTGCGCACTTCCGCCACAGATCGATTCCGGTTATCGGTTACACATTCAATGATGATGCCGACACCGTGTGGGCCGTAGCCTTCGTACAAAATCTCTTCTAATTGGCCGCCTTCAAGCTCGCCCGTGCCACGTTTCAAAGCACGTTCGATATTATCTTTGGGCATGTTGGCCGCTTTGCCTTTATCGATGGCTAAGCGTAAGCCTGCGTTGAATTCTGGATCACCGCCGCCTTCACGAGCCGCGATGGTAATTTCTTTTGCGATACGGGTAAAAATCTTCCCGCGTTTAGCGTCTTGAGCCCCTTTACGATGTTTGATCGAGGACCACTTATTATGACCTGCCATGACTGTCTCCAATTTACGAATCACAATTGACGATTAAATAAATCGAAAATCGGATCGGAATTAAGTTCTAAAATGCATAAAAGCCAAAAAATTATAGCACAAACTCTGGTTGCCCCCGTAGCCTATTAAATTCAGCTCCTATAGTTTTGATTGGCGGTTTATTGCTCTAGCATTTTGGCGGTAATTTCGCGCAGAAGTTTACTGCCCAGCATGGCGGTCATACCAAAATGATCACGCATTGGGTTGAGCTCAACCACATCAGCACCAACTAAAACCGGCCGCAGATTTTGCACAATCTCGATCACCTGCCGTGCTGAAAAGCCGCCTGGCTCATGGTGAGACACACCCGGCGCGGCAGCCGGATCCAATCCGTCTAAATCCAAAGTCAAATATAGCGGTGAATCAAAATCTGGTAGTTTTTCAGGAGCCCAATCTTTCATCTCAATGATTTCGACCCCAAAACGCTCGGCCTGATCCCGCTGGTGCTGATTCAGCGTGCGAATACCGATCTGAACCAGCCGGTCAACAAGCCCTTCTTCCATGATACGGGCAAAGGGGCAGGCGTGGGCGTGGCGATTTCCATCTAATTCGTCATACAAATCGGGGTGTGCGTCTATTTGCAGGATGGTTAGTTTGGGATGTTTTTTTGCGTAGGCTCGGATAAGGGGCCACGTTACAGAATGATCTCCACCAAGGGATAGGAGATTGGCTCCTGTATCAAGTACTTTTCCGGCCGCATCTTCAATCGTTCTCAGCCATCCGCTACCGACACGAAAATCGATGTCACCGACATCAAAAACTCGGCCGCAGTTGACCAAATCTGTCCCATCTTCGGCAAAATAGTTTGCGCTCCCGCAATGTAGCTGTTTGCGAATTTCGGCCGGACCAGCGGCCGGGCCGCGCAAAAAGGACGAATTGTCATCAAACGGAACGCCTAATATCGCCACATCGTTTGTGCTTAACGTTGAAATATCTGTTTGGGTTCTCATAGGCCGTGAGGGTAGCAAGCATCCTGCAAAATGCAAAAAAAGAGACGCTTCATCAAATGGGTGAAGCGTCTCTTTAAAAGAAAGGGGAAATCTGATTTAGAAAAGAATTGGCAGAGCGATTAATGCCATGGCAAATAGGATGTAGCTAACTGCTGAAAAGTTTGAACCGTTTTGTTTAAATTCAGTCATGATTTTGTTTTCCTTATTAACTAAAGTTTGTTTTAGATCAGTAAAGACAATGCTGTGAAAATTCCAGCAACTACGGCGGCAAAAGCAAAACTAGCGATTTTTAGTGATTTGCGTTTGCGATCTTCGGCCGAATCTACAAGCTCAACCGGTACTGAATACTTGGCCTCATATTCTTGATGAAGCATTTTTCCAATTTGATAGTTAGCATCTGAATATCCCATGATTTTGTTCTCCTGAAGGCGTTTCGTTTTGTTTCAAAAAAATGTATTCAACGGGTGTTTCGATGTGTTTGTTAGTTGAATTAACCCAAGTGTATGAAACGTTCGTTTCCAACCCGTTTCCAAAAAAAGCGGGTTGAAAATCGTGTGTTTAAATCCCTCTTTGGAGAACAAAAAAGGCACACCATATTTAAATGATGTGCCCTTGAATTCAAACCTCTAAAGCTAATTATTTACTGCTTCCTAGCTAAAGCAGAAAGTGTCTTAGCATCGAACCGACACATAACCCCTCGAGTCTGCGGACCAACTTTTCCATCAACGTCTAAACCATAGATTTGCTGTATAGCAATTACAGCGCTTCTTGTTTTAGGGCCAAAATATCCATCAGCGGCTCCAATATGGGGCATCCGAATAAATCTTTTTGAGTTATGTGTAACGTATACACCCGGCTCATAAATTTCGTTTATTGCCTGCTGTAATGAAGCCACTTCCTGCCTCAAATGAGCTTGACCCGCAGATGAGTAGCCTGAATACAATTTGAGTATGTTTGAGGTATTGCAAAATGCATACCTTGACTGGGCGTGCGTTTCGGTTGTATTTACAGCAAAGATCATGAGCACAACAAAGCCTGCGGCTAAAAACCATTTTAAATGTTTTGAAATCGACATTTTGTCTCCTTGGGAATTTGTCCCTAGTCTGTTTAATAAATCGAACTATGTTTTGATCTCGGCCGAGAACGAATCACATCCCGATTATTAAATTTGTGAACGACAAAAGTCATTGACCAATGCGTCAAAAATGATGACAAATCAGTCAATTGTGCTGCAAGTTAAGTCAAAAATTTTGAGGGATAAGCAAACTTAGGCCCCATAAGCTCAAAAACGAAATAAATCTAAGGTAGGTACTGGCAATGGCCCCTAAAAAGCAAAAAGGCCAGATATAAATCTGACCTTTGTGCCCCCACGGAGATTCGAACTCCGGTTTTAGCCTTGAAAGGGCTACGTCCTAGTCCCCTAGACGATGAGGGCAACGGACGGGAATTATAGCAACCGAAATATCCTAAATCAATACCCATTTACAAATTAAACACCTTTGTAACTTTTGCCATACACGAATAGAGATAAGTGGGCACAGAAGAAAAAGATTTAAGTCGGAATCTGAGGCAAATTCAGCAGAATCTTGTAAACGAACCCGACCTCCGTTCACCTTTGGCTATAATCGGGGAACGATAAAGAACTAGGAAACGGCGTTTGCTTCAGCCCAATTCGTTGGGCCTGCCTCTTGCAAACCTGCAAACATAAATCATGTCAAACAATATCATTAACCATATTCGAGCAGGATCAATCGGTGGTGTCAGCGGCGTAAAAGGGAGCTCGGCCGCCGGAGCGATCGGAGGCGGAACCTTGATGGTGCTAACCGGATTGGCCAGCCTTTCAGACCAAGTTGGTTTTAGCTTCGTCGTTTTGTCTTTGATTATGGGATTAACAACCGGCATGATGACCGGCGCCTTGATCGGGTATGCGATGGGGTGGATCAACGGGATGCTGAGCGGAGTTGCAGACGCAAACCCACATCCGGTCAGAATTTCGGCCGTTTGGTATCCAACCCTAATGATCGTATGGGCCGTTGTTGGATTTTATCTTTTTCAACAAAATACGGCCGTAGGCGTAATTGGTGGCCTGCTTGCCGGATTTTTAGCCGCATGGATATCGACCAAAGACTTTGTGTATATGATTGAAGTCCAGTCGGCCGAAGTAAACCCAGACGATTTACGCACCGACAAAAACCGCTGGAAACATGTGGAGGAAGGGTAAAGGATAAACCTGTTCGTGCGTGTCCCTTTTTTAGCCTTTCCCCTTAAACCTTACTCCTTTTAAGACCCTTGCTTGTTAACGCCCACACCCACCTCGATCAATGTTGGGCCGCCCCGTTTAGGCCCAAAACTCCGATACCGTTTCACAACTGGCTTCTGCGCCAAACCCGCCGTGACCAAAAAATATTAGAAACAGAGTCTGGTGAAGCCAAGGTAATTGCAGGTATCCAAACGGGTATCGAGCAGTTGTTGGCGGCCGGGACAACACACGTGGGGGATGTTACCCGCACCGGATTGAGCATCGAGCCGATCATCAACAGCCGTTTATCTGGTGTTGTCTACATCGATATTTTGGGGCTTGAACCAAGCGTGGGAGACTTTCTCCTCAATCGGGCCATTCAGTTGATCGACCAGTACCGGCCCCAGATCAATCACAACCTGCAAATCGGGCTAAGCCTAAACGCCCTCTACAACACATCATTTAAAACGGTTGAAAAAATTGTTGCTTTTTGTGAAAAAGAGGCGGTGCCGCTGTGTGTACATGCGGCCGAATCGCTGGCTGAAAACGAAGCACTTGAGCAAGGAACCGGCCATTTGGCAGACCTGCCCGGCCGGTTGGGATCAGACCTGCGGCCAGATGTGAGCGAAAAATCGGCCGTGGCCACGCTCAACGACCTGGGCGTACTCAGCCTCAACCCGCTCCTGATTCACATGAACCACGCCAGCAAAGACGACCTAGACATCGTCAAACAAACTGGCTCCGTCATCGTCCACTGCCCCCGCGCCAGCGCCGTACTCAAAAACGGCCCTGCCTTGCTCCGTCGGATGCTAATGAAAGAGATTCCCGTCACGCTGGGTACAGAAAGTTTGGCCGTGGTTGAAACGCTAGACGTGCGTGATGAGGCCGCCTTTGCCAAAGAGCTCCATGCGGGGATGGTGTTCGCCGGGGCAATCGATGAGATGCTAACAGGGGCCTGATTAAGTAAGAAGTATAAAGTGATAAGTGCCAAGTCATGGGCTTCGGACGGATCAGCGTCCTGCTTCTCACTTCATACTTAAAACTTCAAAAAATCTTTGCCTAACTTGCGGTTCCAGAAAATCATGCAGACGCTTGCGCTGGTGAGCCACAACGCGCTGTTGCCATGCCCCATCTTGCCATAGTTTGATGATGAGCTGGGCCAGACCCGCAAAATCTTTCCGGCCGACCGTAACGCCGACCCCGCCCAACGTGTCGGTCACGGCCGTTGAGCGATAGGCCACCACCGGCAGATCAAAAAACATACTTTCGATCAGCGGCATCCCGAATCCCTCATGCTCGCTCAGGCTCACGTAGCAATCGGCCGCCCGATACGCCCCCACCATCTCTTCGAGCGACACACTTCCCAGCATGTGCAACCCGTCCGTCACACCCAGCTCGGCCGCCACATACCGAATCCAATCAGCATACGCTTTGGCCCACTCTGACCCGATCAACATCAGCTGAGTATCTGGCTCAATTTGGCGGCAGGCGTACAGTAAACGGACCAAATCAGCCTGACATTTGTGCGGAGCAATCCGGCCGGTGAACAGTAAAACCGGCCCATTTGCATTTATTTTTGGCGGGATGGGGGTCACATTCGCGTACCGCTTTTCATCAAACGTGATGGGAACCACATGGGCTTCTTTGAATCCGGCCCGCTCCATATCTGCACAGTTGAAAGCTGAGTCTCCGAATCCTACCGAAACAGCTTGAGCCAGCTGTTCAAGCTGGGCAATACCGTCGGCCGCACGCTGCGCCAGCTCCGGCTGGAACCCGGCAAACCAGTGTGGCGGCGTCACATTGTGATACACCGGAATCAGCCCATTTGCGTGGTTTTCGATCAAGTCGGCCACAACCGGACTGCCCAAACTGTGATGGTATAAAAGTTTATCAGCCTGCGATCGATAGCTGTGCCACGGCCGGACTTGTCCCTCACAATCAGCCTCAATCGACAGCGCAAAAATTTCGCTCGTGTGGCCTGACCCACGCAACCAACGTTGCCACAGCAACGCATTTTGGGTGATCGCGTCTCGCTGGCTGGCCCCGTTTATAAGTTGATGCACGGTGAGCGTTGTCATAGTTTGAGTTTAAAGGTTGAAGCAAGAAGCCGAAATGCCCCTTTACCCTTTTCCCTTTTCCCTTTCAGCCTTTAAAGATTCTATTTCCGCTTGCTGTTGCTCCACCAGCGCAGTTAGCTCCTCAATCGCCTCAATCAGCTGACCGTCTACTCGGCCACTCGTCCCCCCAAACCGATTGACGTAAAACAAAACAAGTTCGTGCATTTGCCCCCGAATCCGCCCCCACAAATTGCCCAGCACCGGCGTAGCCGTGGCGGGTGATGGTGCCAAATTGGGCTGAGTTTCAACATTGGCCAAGGCGGTGCGGGCCGCTTTTAAATGATGCGCTATCGCTTTTGAGCCAATCGCCGGCCGATTGTTATCCTTCACAAACCGAGGGATTTCGTTCACTTTTTGATTGATTTGTTCCGCTTGGTCAGCAGGCATGTCAGACCCGATCGATGCTTCGAGATCAGCGGCCGAATAAACTTCGTCATTTAGCTCGATATCAAGTTGTGACTTTTGTTCCTCAGGTTTTTCCATGTCAAACGATTCGTTCAATTTCTAGCTGATTCTTCGCCGCCATTTGTTCAATCAGCTCAACGTACTTCTCAATTATAACATCCCAACTAAATCGGCTTTGCACATACCGTTGACCGCCAGCCCCCATCACGGCAGCCTCTTCAGGATGATCCATCAGCCAATCCAACATCCCGATAAATTCTTCAGCGTTGGCATAGTACAGCCCACCGTTCGACAGTTTGACATGCTCGACGAGCACCGGGCTAAACCCATTTACCAAAACCGGCTTTTGCGCTAGCCAGCTTTCCATCAGCACCAGCGAAAAACTCTCTTTGGTAGATGGGTGACAGAACGCCAATGCCCCTGCAAATGCGTTCCGTTTGTCCTCTTCAGACACATAGTCTAGGTCGATCAAACTGCCTTCGTTTAACAGATGGGTTGTATTCCGGCCGGGGCCGATTGTCACTAATTTCAAGTAGTCTGCGTTCCCACTGCGCCACTGAAATTCGTTCCAGTACGAGATCAGTTGTGGGGTGTTTTTGCCCGGAGTTTTGCGCCCTGCGTACAGCACATACTGGCTGTTAATCCCATATTTTTTAGCAAACGCGTCAGGGTCCCCCGGCTGTTCTAGCTCGACCCCCTCTCCCATGACCACCTGAATTTGATCGGCCGGCAGATCATAGCTTTTTTCGGCCAGCCGTTGCTCGCTATGGGTGTGGTAAATCACGGCTCCAGCTTGCTCCATCATCTGTTTTGTGATGCTCAAGAACGCATACCCTTCATCATGCAAGCAGGGGATTACCACGCTATTCCGGCCGACCATGGGAACCCCATCGTATGTGGTTGGAAACAGGTAGGGGATGAAGAAAAACAGGTAGTTATTTTTCTCTCGGTAGAGGGCATGAAGCAATTCAGGGCTTTTAAAAAACTCGTTGGCAAAAGTTACTTCTTCTTCAGCCGAAAGCCGCATCCGGCCGATAATCTTTTGGTTCAGCCGATCGTATTCAGCTTTGTCACGCGGCAAAACCGGATAGCGGTGCACCGTGATTCCGGCTTCAACCGTTGTCCCCGGCCGGTGATGATTTTGACTCCAATCCCCATGGAAATCTTTGATGCAGGTCGAAAACACTTCGACCACATACCCGGCCTCAACCAACTTTTCTATCGTCCGGATCGATTCAGACTCAGCCCCACCAGAGATCCCTTTGCCAAACCATGGAACTACAAACGCGAGTTTCATTCGGCCGTTGCTTCCCCATTTTGCTCAGCCACTTGTCGGCCCAGCTTTTCAATTTCAGCGCTCATCTCTTTGATCAGATTAATCGTTAAATCGTTAACGCGGGCTTGTTCAGCCACAAACTGGTTCAAATAAAAGACGACGAGCTGATGGACCATCGTGCGCAAGCGATCAATCAACCCGCCGATAATAGGCACATTAGACTGATTCACCTGAAGCAAGAGCTCTTGCTTGGTCACGCTTGCCTGATAAATCCGTTCATAGAAATCAGATGAGAAGTAGTCTCCTTCAAGCACGGCCGACGTTTGCTGGCCGGTTTCTCGTATTTTTTGGGCCAAAATCTGCATACGGATGTCGTTGATTATTTTTTCAACTTCGATTTCGGCTGAGCCGTTTTGATTATCTGTGGTCATTTTAGCTGTCAGCTATCAGCTTTTAGCACAGTGCCCCAAAGCAATCTCAGATGTATCAGGGGGTCGTCATTCCTGCGAAGGCAGGAATCCAGCGCCAAATCTAGCACTGGATACCCGCCTTCGCGGGTATGACACCCTCACAAAAACTATCAAGATTTATGGGGCATTGTATTTAGCTTTTAGCTCATATTTATATTTGATATTTGATTAACACAGAGCCAGATATTTCCTTATCTGTGAAGTAGCCCGAGCAAGACACAACAACGTGGCTAAGAGCCAAAAGCCAAAAGCCATTTAACCAACCGACTTGCAACCGCTTCCGGCCGATGGTTTTTGGCAAAAACCGCTTGGCACTCTTGCCCCATCACCTTGAGCTTTGGCACATCAGCGGCTGCAGAGCGCATCGCCTCAGTCAGTGCTTCCTGTGAACCGGGTTCGATTTTAACGCAACTGTCAGGTAATTCCTCATACCATCCGTGATCATACACAATTACCGGCCGCCCGATCCCCATGCTACGCACCACCACGGCCGACGTTTCCCCAATGGTCGGCTGACGCAGGTTGATCACCACGTGGGATCGAGCAAGATTTGCCTCAAACTCACCGATCGACTCAACAAAGCCAACTCGCTCTACCCGTTCAGCCAAACCCCGATCTGCAATCCAATCGGCCAACGGCACATCGCCCGCCACATCTCCAACTAACAACAAACGAGCATCAATCCCATCGGCCACTAATTGTTGCAGGCCGTTTAGCACCCGATCAATCTGTTTAGATGGGGTGATTAACCCACCACAGCTGAACACAATACGACCGGCCGGAGTATCGGGCCAGTCGTATTCTGCGGCCGGTTCAGCCGCCGCCAACGGCAACACCACACTGTTTTTACCCCCGATCTGCTTTTGCATAGCAGCGCTGTGTACAGCCACCCCCAATGATCCATCCACCAGTCGCCGAAAAAAATCGAGGTCTGGCAATGTGAACAAATCGGCCGTTTGCTGAATAACCTGAGGGACCTGTTCCGGCCGTTCATAAATCAGCTCACGCATCAGGGTTGAGCCCCCATCCTTTAACAAGATTAGTTCATGGAAAAGCACTTGCAACGACCGCTCGTGCAAAATCAAAAAGCCGGGATAGAGCAACGCCTGCTCATAGATTTTTCTGTGCAACGTGTGATTCCCCATCTGATAAACCGGCACATCAAACTCAAACCGTTTTTCACCCAACTGCTCAATCGACCAGCGAGGCAAATGGTTTAAAGCCGGTACATCGAACGCGGCCGGATCATTCACGAACAGCACCACCTCAGCCAGCGGCAACAGGGCGGTCACCAGCTCAACGCTATGGTCGGCAATGCCGCTTCGTTCTGGGGGAAAAGGGCTAACCCATGCCAAACGCATCATCTTTATTTTTTGGCTTTTAGCTCAGACTCTAACTCGTCGATTTTTCGGTTTAATTGGGCCACCAGTGCAGTCAGCTCACCCACCTGTCGCCGTGTCTCTACCCCATCTTTGTCAATTTGCTGAACAGATTGTTTGATCAAATCCTGCCCCACCTGCTGCGCACTGTTGATCTCGTTTTGTTGCTGGATGGTGTGCCTCATCGCCCATTTGCTAGCCAAACCGTGCACCCAGCGGCGCAAACGGCCGGTTAGCGTGTTCGGGAACTCGAATTCACTTAGTTCAACGCCGTTTTGTTGTTGCGGGTCACTCATTTGGTTCAAACTCCCAGCGGGCCGGCAGAGACAAAAAGCCGTAGTTCTCAGGCTTGTCGGTAAATGTAATCTCGAACTTCAAACACTGATCAACAAAATCAAACGCATGGACCCCCTGCTTGTCGTAAATCGACACGTTTAGGTAGTATGCCCCCGGCAACAGCGGCAAGTTATCGATGTGATAGCTCATCCGGCCGCAACCGCTGACCGTTCCCAAGTCTAGCCCGGCGCCAAAGGTGTTGGGGCTATTCAACTGGATCTGATCCCCCTCACGATAAATCGACAAGCCAAACTGAGGATTATCGATTTCTTGAAACGCCTCCCACTCCATTTCAACTTCAACCGCTTCGTTTGATTTTAAAATGTTGGTGTAGTCCCCTTCAGAGTTTTTGAGCCGCACCGATTTGTATTTGATCTCTCCCGATCCCCAACGTTGCCCATCCTGATCCAATGATTGGTTGATCATTTTTTCAACATTCTGGCGGCGCATAAAGTCGGTGTACGCGGCCAAAACCTTGCGCGGATCACCGCTCATTTTCACTTCGCCCAAATGGATCCAGATCAGCTTTTCGCAAATATTTTGCAGACTGCGCAAATCGTGACTCACGATAATCATCGTCACGTTGCTCCGTTTAAAGTCGTGCAAGCGCTGGAAGCATTTATCCTGAAACGCCTGATCTCCCACCGCTAAAATCTCATCGATAAACAAGATTTCCGGCATCACGTGAATCGCCACACTAAAGGCCAAGCGCATAAACATGCCGGATGAGTAGTGTTTAACCGGAATCTCGATAAAGCCACCCAGTTCAGAAAAGGCGATCACATCTTCTGCGATGGCGGCCACTTCATCGGCCGTCAGCCCCAGCAGTGAGCCCCCCAAATTTATATTTTCCCGGCCGGTTAGGTCAAGATGAAAGCCAGCACCCAGTTCAAGCAGGGCGCTTAAACGGCCGTTGACCTCAATCTCTCCGTCAGTCGGCTGGATAATGCCGGCCGCCAATTTGAGCAAGGTGCTTTTACCGCTCCCGTTTGTCCCCACAAAGCCAACCGTCTCCCCTTTTTTAATGTCAAAATCAACATTTTTAATCGCAGAAAAAAACCGCTCCTCGGCCGGAGCGCTGGATCGGCCGAGCAGGCTATCTATCCGCTCAGACAAAGTCTGCTTTTTCTCGCTGTTTAACTGAAAGTTTTTGGTGACATTCGAAAATCGAATGGCTGTTTCGGACATAAAGGATGGTCTCGGAATTTGGCTTTTGTTTCCTGACGAAGGTGTCGTTCAGTTGCCCGATATTCTACCCTATTCCCAAATAGAAGGTTGGGAATAAAAAAACGCCTTGCAAATCAACACCTGAGTTCAGGGCATTTGCAAGACGCTAAAAGAGAGAATGAAATGAAAGAATTTCTGGAACGCTGGTCTGATTAGCGGTGGGCGCTACGCCCCTTTAGCCGCTAGCTTGCGCTGTTTTGCCCGCTCTTTGCGGAAAGCCACAATCTTATTTTTAACCGGCTCAATACGAATAATAAAGAAGAAGGTCAAGATTCCAGCGAGAGCGAACGGCCAGTTATAGTCGTTCCGGGCCTGTAGAATGTAGTGGACGATGGCTAAGATGGCTGACAAATAAACCCATCTGTGCAGTGATTTCCAACGTTTGCCCAACTTACGCATCGACCATTTGTTAGACGTAATCGCCAGCGGAAGCATGATCAAGATGCTAAAGAAACCGACGGTGGCATAACGACGCTCGATGATTTCAGTTACAACCGCACCCCATTCCAAGCCGAAGTCGAGAACAACAAAGATAGTCAGGTGAAGGGCCGCATAGAGGAATGCGTACAAACCAAGTGGCTTACGCAGTGGGCCTAAAATGCTCCAACCAAACAAGATGTTGAGCGGGGTAATTGCGAGTGACAAAACAAGCAAGATAACGGCCGGGAATCCTGTGCGCAGGATGGCAGCATTGACTTCTTCTACACCCAAGTTGTAGGTGTAATAGTCGATGTACAGCCACACCAGTGGGATCAACGATCCGATGTGGGTGATAACTTTGTAGAACTGTAACTGCTGTTTTTTGCTAAATCTGTTAGCTGGTTTTTTGGTAGATATTGCTGCCATTGTCTTGACCTCCCGGCCGAAGTTTGAACCGTTCGGGCTTTGGCGACCCGAACGGACTAAGTTTGAATCTAAATTAGAAGTTTTCGCGCAAATCCAATCCGTCATACAAATGAGCCACTTGCTCTTCGTATCCGTTGAATTTAAGCGTTTCGCGACGGCTAAATTCGCCAATGCGGCGTTCGCTAGCCTGTGACCAACGTGGATGAGGCACATCTGGATTTACATTTGAGTAGAACCCATATTCGTTAGGAGCGGCCGCCATCCATAAAGATGTTGGCTGTTCATCGGTTAATTCGATTTTTACGATTGATTTGATGCTTTTGAAACCATATTTCCAAGGGACAACCAAACGAACAGGTGCGCCATTTTGCGGCAACAAACTTTGTCCGTAAATTCCGGTTGCCATCAGAGTCAGGTCATGCATCGCTTCTTCGACCGTTAACCCTTCAACGTAGGGCCAGTTGTACCATGGGCTTGAAAGACCCGGCATCTGTTCTGGATCAGCCAAGGTTTCAAAGCGCACATATTTAGCGTTTGATGTTGGATCCACTTCTTTTAGTAATTTTGATAGCTGGAACCCTTGCCACGGAATGACCATCGACCATGCTTCAACACAGCGAAGCCGATAAACGCGCTCTTCTTGATCGTACTTTGATAGCAGATCTTCCATGCCGAAGGTGCCTGGGTTATTGACCATGCCGGTTACTTCAATTGACCAAGGATCTGTTTTGAAGTTTTGCGATAGTCCTTTTACACCCTCTTTGTCGGTGGTGAACTCATAGTAGTTGTTGTAGCTGGTAATGTCCTCGAATGAGTTCCATGGATCGCCCAGTTCATCTGTCTGAGCCGAAGCAACTTGTACAACTTCTGATTCTGCAACAGTTTCACCACCGGTGGCTGGTGCAGCAGTTGGTGCGGCCGCACTTTCAGGTGGAACCCGCTCCGGCCGGCAAGCGGCCATAATTGATCCGGCCGCAATTGCGCCTGCGCCACGAATAAATTGGCGACGAGTTTTATATAAACTCTCTGATGTAATTTCTGAAGATGGGATTTCGATCCCTGATTTTCTTTTAATCAACATAATAATTCTCTCTGCTGGTTATCGTCCCAATTTCACTTTCAAACTGTGTCGCTTGGGGCGCTTGTGTTTCATGACATGATTTTATGGCGAAATCTTTCCTATTTGTCGTTATTTAAGCCGGTGTTGAGGTCTACGTAATCTCTCTGTAATATTTGAACCTTAAATATTACAGCCAGACAACGCAGGTACATTATAAAAAGAAATACCTGCATCTTCCAGAGAAATAGGTCCACGTGGTGTAACGCAGATGTAACGCCAAATTTGAAAGAATATGCCCCAATCAGTTTAAATTTAAAATCTAAATTGTTTGTTTAAAACGGCATAAATTAATCAAACAAAGGTGGGACACGATGAGTAATGCAAAAAACTGGCTGACGTGGGCGGGGATATGTCTGCTCTTTTTCGGGATGCTCTACGGAATTTTGGCCATACAGCAGAGTGAGATTCGAGAATTCAGAAACGAGGGGTTCCCGGCCGAGGCGACTATTTTAGCGAAGAATGAAAGGAGAGAGAGAACGTCACAGGGGAACAACCAGACGGTGCATGAATTTGACGTATCGTATTTCAACAAATCAGAAGCTGATGAGACTAAGATCGTTGATGTAGGCACCTATCAAACCGCAACAATAGAGGTAAAAAGAAGAAACTACAATCAGGCAGAAACCGGAGACACCGTAAACATCATCTTTTTGCCCAATGATCCCCGCGATGCAAAATTGGTCTCGGAGGTTGAAGGCTGGAATGGAATTGGAATCTACATTTTGATGGCTCCCTTTGTAATCGGATTTTTTGTCTGCCTGATAGGGGCAACAATTGCCTTTTTTAGGTCTTAAGGCTTAATCGTCGTACCCCATGATAATCATAATGATCAGCAATAAGGCATAGATGAAAGGGAGAATTGCTGTGAGGTGCATCAATCGCATCGACAAGTTAGAGGCCACAACCCTAACATCTATTTCAACCTGATTGGTCTTAAAGATGGCTAGCGCAAGTGCGCCAACGATAGCCCCAACAACAAGAGTCCCAAGTAAAACGATTGCAGCGAACCAAAGTTCAAAAAACAACCCGACAATGCCTAGCCCGATTGCCAACCCAACGGATGAAACGACGATCATCCGAGCCGAAGGCATACTGACAAAAAATCTGTTACGAGACCGGGGCACAAGTAGCGGAATCAGCGTATACAGCACAACTAAGCCGGCTATGCTCCAATAATTCAGATAACCGGTTAGCTTTTCTTCCGGTTGATGGCCCAAGAATAGATTACGCCAGTCGCGCCAGCTATCTTGGTCAGCTAAAATGCTTTCAGTCAGATCCCCCCCTGAAAGGTGAACACCGGAAAAGATTGAATATGGCCCGTCTGCGGGGCCAGTTATCGGGCCTAAGCTGCAACGAACAGTTTCTTCACCAAACGTGGCAAAGCATACTCTAGTCCCTCGATTCCATGCATTATCGTAATCAGTAATCGGTGCGCTTATTTCCAACAGCTTGCCATCAATCATCATCGAGCAATCTCGGCTTCCACCGTTTAAACCGCCCGGATCACAGTCTAAAGCCCGGCCATGAAAATAGATGTTTTCTGCGCCAATAACCTTGACGCCGTAAATCTCATCGTACGGGGCAGCTTGTGTAGATGCCATATAAAATGGAATTAGCGAAACAGCCACAAAGGCCAGCCACACCGCCAGCACTTTGAGAAAGTGTCTGAATCTAGGGCTAAACCTAAATTCGAAGGAGTCGGCCACCTGTGGGTCATTATCTGTGGATGAGTTTGATATTGATGAATGCATAAAATTTCTCCTGCGACCGCATCTGCAGTCACTAAAGAAAAGTTTACCCACTACAGATTCCCCATCAAGAACCCAAAGTTTAGTTCTTGATGGGTCTCAAGTCTCAATTGATGGGCACGCATTGGCTCCCTCTCCCAAATTTGGGAGAGGGCTGGGGTGAGGGTTTAAAAATGTTGTCTAGCAACTCTACTTCATCAATCGGCCGACTGTTGCCACAGCTTGGTTAGCTCAATGCACAATTCAGTGGCTTT
>JAHDGV010000012.1:32748-36334 GCA_020631655.1 Chloroflexota bacterium
AATCGGCCGACTGTTGCCACAGCTTGGTTAGCTCAATGCACAATTCAGTGGCTTTTTCCATATCGTGCAGGCTGACCCACTCTAACGGCCCGTGGAAATTTTGCATGCCGGTGAACAGATTGGGGGTGGGCAACCCCATCTCGGTTAGGCGAGACCCATCAGTGCCACCCCGAATCGGTTTGGTGATGACTTCTACGCCGATGTTTTGGCAGGCTTGGCGAGCCAGATCAACCGGCCGCATGTCATTTTCGAGCCAGTAGCGCATGTTGCGATACTGCGGGGTAATATCAACCGTCACTTTGGCACGTGGCTCTAACGCCTGCACGGCCGCCGCTTTGTCCTGCACAATTCGGCCCAGCATGGCCAGTCCATCCAGCTCAAAATCACGGATGATCATGTGAACCTCGGCCGCGGCCGCACCACCATCAATTTGATACACGTGAATAAAGCCTTCGCGATCTTCCGTTGTTTCCGGCGACATCTCTTCTTGTGGCAACGCATCTACAAATTTAGCGGCCAAGTGCATGGCGTTCACCATCTTCCCTTTTGAGTAGCCGGGATGGATTGAAACCCCTTCGATTTTGACTTTGGCTCCGTCGGCCGAAAATGTTTCGTAGATGATTTCTCCCCGTTCAGAGCCATCGAGCGTGTAAGCAAAATCTACGCCAGCATCTTCGAGCTTGAAGTTATTCACCCCTCGGCCGATTTCTTCGTCTGGGGTAAACGCCAACACAATTTTGCCGTGTGGAATATCTGGGTTGTTAATCAAATAAGTCCCCAGTGCCATACAGATCGCCACACCCGCTTTATCATCCGCACCGAGCAGGGTTGTTCCATCGCTGGTCACAACATCTTCCCCCACTTTTTGCATCAGGTACGGGGAATTTTCGGCCGTCAGCACCATCTCGCTGTTGCCGGGCAAGGTGATTTCTGAGCCGTCGTAGTCACGGTGCACAATCGGTTTTACGTTATCCCCAGCATAAGCGGGCGACGTGTCAACGTGGGCAAAAAAGGCGACGGCCGGAATATTTGGATTGGGATCGGTGGCCGGAATCGTGGCGAACACCGTCGCGTAATCGGTCAATTTAACATCGCTGGCTCCCATCTCTTTCAGCTCGTCCACCAACACATTCAGCAGATCATACTGCCGGGCCGTGCTGGGCACATCGGTTGAAAACTCATCACTTGTGGTGTCGATTTTAACGTAGCGCAAAAACCGATCTTCTAATTCTTGACGAATGGCGGACATGGGAACTCTCCTGATTCTTTTATCGTTAGTGTTTTATGAAAGTGTTTCCTAAATCTCAGCAGATAGCAGGATCTGCAAATCATAATCAAACAGCTTAAAGTTGCAGAATGCGTCGTTACCAATTTAAAAACACAATCAGCACGTTTTACTTTTTAAAGGCGATCAAGTATCTAAAAAGGTGCATGGTTTATCAAGGGTTTGAACGATTTTTCATTGGAAAATAAAAGCTTTGCAAGTACTATTCTCCTTGGGAAATCGCCCACAGTCAGTCACAAACCTTTTTCAGCATTTCTAGATGGATAAAGTCAAACTACTCGAGATATGTCGCGAGCGGCTCACATTAGATGAATTTAAAGACTTCTGCTTTGAATTAGATATTTCGGCCGATGAATTTCCGGGCGGACTATCTGACCGATTCAGAACGCTGATCGAGTATTTGGATAACCGAAATCGGCTGAATGACTTTATTTTGTGGCTGACAGAAGAACGGCCGGATATCGATCTGACCGAGGTGTTAGACTTACCCAAATCAACCTACATTTCCCCCGAATACAATCCGGCTGATCGTTTTGGTCCGGATGAACAAGAAAGAAAAGATGATCTTACAGAGATCAGCATCTCGGCCGGCCGGAGCGGATGCAGTGCCAACTTTGGCATCGTATCGTTGCTAGCTCTTTTAGGGATCGGTTTTCTCATCTTCTACATCGCGCTCGGCTCCCAAGCCAATCGCACCTATCCCAACGTGTTTGTTACGTTCACCCTCACACCAACTCCAACATCTACACCGACAAACACCCCAACCAACACGCCCAGCCCAACCCATACACCTAGTCCGACAAATACCGCCGCACCCACAAACACCCCAACTCCACCGCCAACTGAGCAATCGGCCGAAGTTCCAATAGAAGAAGAAACCCCGACCGTTACGCCAACACCGTCGATCACCTCTACCCCAACAGAAACGAGCACCCCATCGATCACACCAACCCCAACCGAGACAGGCACGCCCACGCAAACGGAGACCCCAACAGCCACAGCAACGCCGTCAAACACCCCTACCCCGTCACCAACCGCCACATCAACCCCGATAGCTGGTTTGGCAACCCCGCCATTCACTTCAATAGATGGGGATGATTGGCAACGGCCGCGTGACGGCATGACGATGCGCTTTATCCCCGGTGGCACCTTCCTGATCAATGATCACAGTAACGGGCAAGATGGAACCAATCAAATTTCAACCTCGCTCAACGACTATTGGATAGACGAAACGGAAGTAACGTTTGAAATGTACGACGTTTGCGTGCGCAGTGGCGCGTGTGAGCCTGAAGTTAGTAGTGAACTGCACACCATTCTTAAAGCAGAGTCTTTGGCTTCTCCGTTTAGTTATCCGGTGATTCAGGTCAATTGGTTCATGGCACGCAATTATTGCCAGTGGGCCGGTGGTGACTTGCCCACCGAGGCTCAGTGGGAATTTGCGGCCGGATCTCGCCCGGAAAACAGCCTAGCCACGTTTTTGTGGGAAGAAGCAGATCCAGAAGATACGGAAGATTTGTGTACCTACGCGCATCATAATGAATGCTCGGTAGATAATAAAAATGGAATTGATCCAGCCCCGATTTTTGTAGGCAAGAAGTTAAATGGCAGTACCGAGCAAGGTGTTTTTGATATGGCGGGCAATGTGTATGAATGGACCAAAGACGTTTTTGAATTTGTCTTTATCCCGCAAAATAACAGCGGCCCACCGGCCGCATACCCTGGACCCGGTTCGGGTGAAGCAAACCTTAGCGTCCAAAGTTCAGCTACCTCGCGTGTTTTAAAAGGTGGCAGTTTCTTCGATTCAACCGATGTGCTTACAGCGACTCACCGCAATCGACTCCCAGAAAACTCACAGCGAGATACTATCGGATTCCGCTGTGTGATGCCTGCAACCCAAGCCAATGAGTAGACCTATAAATCTCGCTTGGCCCATCATAGCAACCTTCCTCATCATCATGGGTTGGATGCCGTATGAAGGGCTTCTGTGGCTCGTTATGAGTGTAGGTATAACTCTTACCCTTTTGTGGGGATGGATTGTTTTTCGGCAAACCCCATTTCTAAATGGTTTAGGCCCTCTCGGCCGGTCGGCCGTTTTTGGGGCGATCTTAGGTCTTGCGGCTCCGCTGGTAATTTTGGGACTGATGGTGCTCAAAACCGGTGTACATGCGCATGGGCCAGAGTATTCCCCGCTGGAAATCAGGTGGATCACTCAGCAGATTTCCATTTGGCCGTTTGTAGGCGGCTTGGCCGGATTTGGGCTCGCCATCATCGGCCGGAGCTTGGCAAGTCAAGAATGACCCT
>JAHDGV010000300.1 GCA_020631655.1 Chloroflexota bacterium
AGCTGATTAACCGGCCGCATACTGCTCCCCCTTACAGACGGCAGGTTGGGCAGATCAGCTCCTTCCCAAGGCTCAGTTGGCCGGTGAATTTCAACAGCATCATCAACGTTGTCCGGCCGCCAACTTCGCCAGTCTCCGCTGATATCAACGGTTGAGAGCAAAATCCGCTCAGGCGCATCTCCCACTCGGCTCCAGAAAACATGCAGTTTGTTGCCACGTTTTAGCAAAGCACTGTGCCGCATCTCGTTACAAAAAACGATCTCCCCCGCTTCGAACTGATCTAAGCCATCGGCCGAGCGGCAGAAAAAGCCGGGCATAGTCAGGCTAAACCATGCGTTTTGATGCCGAAACACACGGAAATAGGCGTGTCCCAAAACCGGCTCCAGTGCGCTCCAAGTCAACCCATCTTTTGAAACAGCCACACGTGAGCGCTGGCGGCCGTCGTGCAACCGGCCGTGAAAATACATGCGTAGCTCCTGCGCTTCTTCATCCACCAGCACATCGGGTGAAGCGATATGTGGATAGGTCCCGTCTCCACCAGATGCGATGAGATCACGCGCTTCCTGTGCCAGATCTGCTTCTACGGGCGGTTGCACCGCAAAATGGGAGTCTGCCAAGGTTAGTGCACCGGGCCAATGAACCGTCCAGGGACCCTGTAAATCATCCGCATACGCCAGCCGAATGGTGTTCCCTTCATGATGCGCAAAGTAAAGATAGTAACGGCCTAATCGGTTTTCAGCCCAATCTGGCGCTTGGATCAGGCTTGGGCCGTTGATATTGCCTTCAAATCGGCCGTCGTCGGCCGCATGCAAAATTGGCTTTTGAACTAAATGAGAAAAAGAAAACATTGTTATTAGGTCAGCAAGAACACTAACTCAAACCCGATTATGAAAGTTAAAAAAATTAAGTCGATAATATCAAAATCGGTTCTCAGCCACCTCACAACCCTCATCTGCCCTCTACGAGGGCATCTTCTCCCAACTTGGGAGAAGAGTTTTAGGTCGACCGCTTCGCAGAGAATTGCTCAAAGCGGCGAATTTGGTCCCCTCTCCCAAATTGGGAGAGGGCTAGGGTGAGGGTTAAACGTCGTGAAGCTATTACCTATTTAATTTGCTAGCTTCAATAATCGGATTTTATATCTTAACCGAGGACTTCAGCCCTTGGATCTGCTATCAACACTCTAATGTACCGGAACAAGCAAAAAGGATAAAATCGACAAACTTAAAAATATCTGAAGACCAGTCAGGTTTTATAAACCTGACTGGTCTCGAAATTTATGGCTGGAATATTTCAAGGACTTGACGCAGAAGATTACGACCGGACATACACCGACAAGGAACTTGTCCGCCGAATCTGGACCTATTTCAAGACCTATCAAACAAAATTTAACTGGACTGTAGCCGCCACACTGTTGATGGCCATTTTGGGGACCGCACTCCCCATCATCATTTTTCAAGCGATTGAGGCGGCGGCCGGCGACGGACTAGATCCGAATACGATGATTTGGCTCATTACGGGGGTATTCTCGGCCGGACTGCTCACCTATTTTGTCAATTGGTTCCGGCGGGTAAAGTCGGCCGAAATTATTGCAGATGTGGTGCTCAACATGCGTGAAGATGCCTTTTCGGCCGCGGCCGGGCAGGATATGTCCTTCTTCGATGAATTTTCATCCAGCCGAATTTTGTCCCGCATCACCAACGACACCGAAGAATTTAGCCAAGTTGTTTTACTCGCCATTGATGTGATCAATCAGCTGGGCGTAGCGCTCATCATGATCATTGTGCTGTTCACCATCAACGTGCCCTTGACACTTCTGGTGTTGATTTTGGCCCCGGTTGTGGTGTTTGCGGCTCTCGGTTTCCGGCGGGCCGCTCGGCGAGTCACTCGCCAATCAGCTCGGGTTATGGGAGAAGTCAACCGATCGATTCAAGAAGCGGTGACCGGTATTAGCGTGGCCAAAAACTTTAGGCAAGAAGGCTTTATTTACAACGAGTTTAGCGAGGTGAACGCTCAGTCGTACACCCTTAACGTGGCGCGTGCTCGGGTCATCGCATCGATTTTCCCCACGCTCAACACGCTGGCAGGGATTGCAACCGCCACTCTGCTCTACTTTGGCGGCCGGGCTACGCTGGGCGAAGCGGTCTTTTTGCCCTTCATCACAATCGGTGCATGGTCCCTTTTTATTGCCACAGTTGATCGGCTTTGGTTCCCCATGATGAACGGTGCTGCGTTTTGGAGCCAGTTTCAGCAGGGGCTTTCAGCCTGCGAGCGGGTTTTTGCGCTCATCGACAGTGATCGAGCCATTGAACAAACCGACTCAAAAACGTTTGATAAGTTAAGCGGTGAAATCAAGTTTGAGGATGTGGCGTTTGGCTACACGGCCGACGAGCTAATTCTGCCAAAATTTAATTTGACCATTAAACCGGGTGAAAGTATCGCACTTGTAGGGCACACTGGGGCTGGAAAATCGTCAATCATCAAACTGGTCACTCGCTTCTACGAATTCCAGGCCGGTCATGTTAGCATCGACGGTACGGACATTCGTGAGCTGGACCTTGAAGCCTATCGGCGAAAATTGGGCATTGTGTCACAAGTCCCATTTTTGTTTGACGGCACTGTAGCCGACAACATTCGCTACGCGGCCCCAGATGCAACCGATGAAGAAATCATCGCCATGGCAAACAAAATCGGTGAAGGAGATTGGCTAGACACCTTGCCGGAAGGGATCGATTCACCGGTTGGTGAACGGGGAAGCCAGCTTTCGATGGGGCAGCGGCAGATGGTGGCCCTGATGCGGGTCTTGATCCACAACCCAGAAATTTTCATTTTAGATGAGGCGACCGCCAGCATCGACCCTTTTACCGAATCCCAAATTCAGGAAGCGCTGGACCTCATCATTCAAAATACAACCGCCATTGTGATTGCACACAGGCTGTCTACAATCCGAAATGTGGACCGAATCATCGTCCTTTCGCAGGGTGAAGTAATCGAGCAAGGGTCTCACGATGAACTGGTGGCGGCCGGTGGTCACTACGCTGAGCTTTACGACACCTATTTCCGCCATCAAAGCTTGGCCTACATCGAAGAACAGGCTTGGGCAAAATAAAAAAAGGCGACTTGTTTTAGGGAACAAGTCGCCTCATCGTGTGGGTTGTAAGCGATCCCTTGGGCAGAAAGAATCGCCTAACTGACGACCCATTTAGTCCTGCGGCAACTCAAAATATCTCTAAATTGAGTACCTCTATCTTTAGAATGCAATTAGGTTCGGGTTTGTTCCACCATTTTTCCCATGCAGACTTGCGCTATTTGGATCCTCAAGATTCTTCCTATGTGCGTCCAACACGCTAACATCTTAGCGAATTTGCAGGCTAGACTCCTTATCTTTTGCCCCTTTTTCTTAGCACAATAACTTTGAACTTGTCAGGTGCTGAGTTAGGTTAGCACTCTGTCACAAACGTATATTCAAATTTCTTAAGATGACGTCATTCCTGCGCAGGCAGGAATCCAGCGCTGGATACCCGCCTTCGCGGGTATGACGCACCTCGTGAAGTTCAGCTTATAAACATTACAAAGTAGTTTGTTGGTTTTGATTTAAAAATTAAACCTAAGCACGGCCAAAGTTAGCCAACACCCATCTTTTCAGCAATCGCCAATAAGCGGTACATGCTACGCAATACCGGCTTTTCAATCAATTTATTATCAACCACAACCAAACCGGTCCCTTGTTCATCAAATGCGGCGATGATTCGTTTGGCACGGGCAATCTCTTCGGCCGACGGGGAGAAAATCTCGTTGATCGGCTCGATTTGCTTGGGGTGTACGGCCGCTTTGCCGGTAAAGCCCAACTGCTTCACTTTGCGGGCCTCATCCTGCATCCCTTCCAGATTTTTATAGTCCAAAAACGGCACATCAATCACATCAACACCGGCCGTGGCTCCAGCATGTGCCACCCGTGATCGGGCGTAAACCAATCCCTCCCACGTCATATCAATGCGCAGTTCGGCCGCCATATCAACGCCGCCAAACAAAATAGAGTCGATTCTGTCGCTTGCTTGCGCAATTTCGTGACAAGCGGCTAATCCCTCGTTGGTTTCGATGATGGCATGAAAACGGATGTTGGCATACTCCCCCACCAACAAATCCTCGTATACGCGAATATCGTTTGGGGATTTTACTTTGGGAAACATAAGCGCTTTGGGCGGACGTGGTGTCTCAAGCAGTTGCTGTAAATCGGCTAACCCATCTTTATCCCGAATGCTATTAATGCGCACAATGCACTCTTGACCGGTATCTTCCGTATAGGAGTTGAAAAGCTTAAACGTTTCTACACGCGCAGTCTCTTTGTCGGCCGGTGCAATCGCATCCTCAAGATCGGCTGTGATGATGTCTGCGCCAGTAGCCAAAGCTTTAGCGAACATCTCTGGCTTGTTGCCAGGAAAGAAAATTAGGCTTCTTCTAGGTCTGATTTGATTGGTTTTCATGTGCATTACTCTAGGAAAATTTGGGGAGATGGTAACAATAACCACCCTTTTTTCCTAATCACCATAGATATTTAGTATTAAAAAAATCGCCTATATAAAGCAAATATGAGATAACCATCTTTGCGGTTAAAATAGGACTAACCCAAAAACCTTTTCAAAAAACTATACATAGCACCAAATTGGTACACAGAAGTGGTCAACGCTGGTGAACCTAGCACTTTTATCGGCCACTCTAAACCCTATTTCTACACGGATATAAACATATGGAATTGAGTATTTTAAACCTTCTCTTTGTCTTGGTTGCCGCCCTCATTGCTGGCAACATCAGTAAGCGCTTCGGCTATCCATCTATTTTTGGAGAGTTAGCAGCAGGCATTATTTTAGGACCACCCATCTTGGGACTCTTAAAAGGGAGTGAGGCTTTAGAAGTTTTGGCCGAAGTTGGCGTCTTGCTCATGATGCTTTACATCGGCATGGAAATCGATCCGAAGGAGCTGTTCAAAGCTTCTTGGGCCGGAATGTTGGCCGCTATCGGTGGGTTTATTACCCCGTTCGTTGTGACCTACTTTCTTGTTGTCGGATTTGGCTATTCTGCGTTTGCAGGTCTTTTTGTCGGTATCGCGGCCGGAGTTACATCATTAGCAACCAAATCACGCATCCTGGTTGACCTAAAATTACTCAATACCCGCATCGCCCACGTGATGATGGCCGGTGCACTCATATCCGACACATTGGCGTTGATTGTATTCGCCGCCATTATCGGGGTCTTCGAGGCAGGGAGCCTCTCCGTACAAGAGCTTGGGCTAGTTACCGGAAAAGCTGTTCTGTTCTTCGCCGTTGTCTTTGTAATCGGCCTAAAAGTGTTCCCACCGCTGTGGCGGCGTTTGGCAAAAGCAGGGTTCACCGGCCGTACATTCAACGCTACGCTGATTCTACTCATCGCCCTGTTGTTTGCTGAATTTGCTGAATTAGCGGGCTTACACGCGATTCTGGGCGCATTTATGGCCGGTTTGTTCTTGCGCGAAGGAACGGTTCTAGAGCCAAAACTTTCGCACCAGTTAAACGATCTAGTACACGACGTTTCAATCGGCTTCTTGGCACCCATTTTCTTCGTCACGGCCGGGTTCCACGTCTCGCTCGATATTTTCCAAAGTGATTTCTTACTACTCCTAATCGCGGTTACTGTTGTCGCCACATTAGGGAAAATTATCGGAACCGCAGTCTTCTATATCCCTAGTGGATATGGTTGGCGTGAAGGTGTTACCGTGGGTGCTGGCATGAACGGCCGTGGGGCGGTTGAAATCATCATCGCCCAAATCGGATTAGAGCTGGGCATTATCACACCGGAGATCTTCTCCGTACTGGTGTTTATGGCCATCTTTACCACCGCCACCGTTCCCATCTTTTTGAAATGGACCACAGAATGGCTGGATAAAAGGGGAGAACTGGTTCGGTCAACAGAAGAACGAGAAGGCGTCTTGATTTTAGGGGCCTCACCCACGGCCCGATTATTGGCGCACAATCTTTCAAAATTTGGGCCCGTTTCGCTCGTTGACATTAATCAGCATAACTGTGAAGTAGCTATTGAAGAAGGGCTTAACGCGATTCAAGGAGATGGTCTAGACGAAGATATCCTTGAAGAAGCCAATGCTGAAACAATGCGGACGTTTGTGGCTCTGACACCTAACGCTGAAATCAATGTTTTGGCGGCCAACTTGGCCCGTGATGTGTTTGCCATCTCAGACGTGAATGTGGTGCTGACCCATGCAAACACTTTGTTACGCCGCTCGGCCGAGCGACAAGGATTTACCGCAATCGACGCTGTTTGGGAAGACATTACCCGCTGGGACCGATGGATTGAGCGAGGCGAAGTCAAAAGCGTTGATCTAACAATTGGCCAAGAGCAGGATGTAAGTAGCTTGTTCGATGAACTTCATGCTGGCCCAGATGCACTGGCCCTTGTTGCAGAACGTGACAATCTACCGATTCCTTTCCCGTCACAAGATATGGTTGAAGAAGGGGATCAGATTGTGGCTTTAAAACGGATGGTTCCGGCCTAAATTCAGC
>JAHDGV010000301.1 GCA_020631655.1 Chloroflexota bacterium
CCGCGGGTGATGTTGGCATGGTGCAAGTAGCCCCACAAATCCTGCTCCATCATTCCCGGCCGCATTGCGTCCCGCATCACGTCCATTGCTCGTTCACAGGAGTAAACGGCCCGGCGCATCGCTTTGATCTCTTCATCACACTTGATGAGGCGCGCCAGCTCCATCACCTCTTCACCGTTGAAAATTTCACAACCGCGTCGTTGCATCGCATCCAAACCTTCTGGATTACAGCGATCAAACGCCACACGCTTGTTACCAGCACCGTGTTTGTTTACAAGGTCAACGATCTCATCGGCCCACTTTTCAACCATTTCGGGCACCCGTTCACCGGCCCCAAAGTAAAACCAAGACGTTGCAGTTCGGATTTCGTCAACCACCTCGGTATGGTCACTTAGGAACTCACAGTTGTGATAATCCCACAGCACACAAGGACCATCGGCCGCCACAAAACAGTACCGGGCCGCATTGTGGGTAATCCATAACTGCATGTTAGTTGAGTCGGTTGCATAGCGAATGTTTAACGGGTCGTAAAGCACAATCCCAGCATAATCATATTTGCGCAACTGCTCACGAATACGCTCAATACGAAATTGACGGATGTACGTGAAATCTGGTTGGGGCAAATTGGCTTTTGCCCACTCACCTTCTGCTACAGGGCCGGGGCCAAGCGTGTGCAAATTTTGGGTTTCAGCGGCCGCTAACGTTTCTGCAGAAGGAGTTTGAATCGCTCCGATTTTTGAGCGATGGGCTCCGGTGATCTTGTTATCAGGGGAAATTGGTTGCATTTGGGGATCTCCAATTAATTTGTTTTGTAAATACAAACGAGAGAATGAATCACTGAACAGAAATAAATTGTGACAAATGCAACAAACTTTGCAAAGGTACTTTTGCACAAATATTTAAAAAAGCCCTTGTATCCCCCTCACTGAGCCCCCAACGTTACGGGAAAAATTTGGTCCCACGCGTCACAAACATCATACGCTCCACTTCCATCTCGCAGATGAGAACCCCCGTGTAGCGCTCATAAAAGAAATTACTGTCCAACTCTTCCAACAAAGAACAGGTCCCATTGGCCTCAGTTTCCGGCCCCATCTCGAACGTAATCGAATACCACTGATACACTTCGTCAATTGTGGCGGTCGTGGCATATGTATGGTCCCAGCGATACAATTTTGGCAGTGAATATTTGCTGTGATCAGCAACCAAACGGGCTCCGGGAAAATGTGCGGCCGATTTATCTAAGTTCCAAGCAACAACACCAATTGATCCGCACAAAATCATCAGGCCAAAAACAGAGGCAATTCCCCAAATCATAAGTCTGTTTTTTTGATTCTTAGGTTGGTTGTTGCTTTGCACACCCATTCACAAACTTTAGCGGAAAACCATCTATGACCCAACTTACAATATCAGCCGTTAATATCTCCCGATCAATCGCTTACGGCCCGTCCCAATCAACCCTGATGCATGTGCCATGCGTTGAGATTAGCTTGTCAGATGGGTCTGTTTTTAAGGGGGATTGTCTGCTCACAGGGGCTGAATCAACCCCTCCCGCTACCCTTACACCATTAACAGATGGGCTAACCCATACCCTCGTGGGTCAATCTTTGGATGATTATCTGCATCTGTGCCGCCTGGCGAGCCAAAGTCAATACACGCTCAGCGAAATGCGCTATCCGGACCTGTCACAAAAATCGGCCGACGAACGGCAAAAAGACAACCGTCGCGAGATGCTTTCGATGCTGGGTGTGCTCGAAAAGGAAGAGCCTCAGCTTGAGCCCACCGATGTCAGTTACCCATTGCCCCGCCACATGATTCGTGGGGCAACGATCGCTCTACTACATGCCTGTGCCCACGCTAAAAACCGATCGATGGATGATTATTTGGCCGACCTAATGCCAAACGGGCAAAAAGGAAAGCGCCCCCCTTTGGGCGTACACGTCGATTTTGCTGAGCAAGGTCCACTGCTAGAGCACGCATCCGCCTTGTGCTACGCCATCCCCCCGGTGGCTGATTCAAAAAGTTTGGGGAAAGAGGTAGAGAAATTTCAGCAGTATTTGCGCCAGCTGAATAATTGGATCAACGACAACTGGGAGAATTTTGAGCCAGAAGATCGGCCGACCTTGTTTGTTGATCTGAACGGAGCCATTCATCGGATCAACAAAGAGTCTAGCGGTAAAACATTGGGGTCGCTGTTCGGTTTTGGCACAACGGGCAATCAAGAAAAGATGATTTTCTCGAACGTAATTACCGGCACCTCGGCATCGAAAACGGCCGGTGATCATGCCCTGATGCAGTCGATGATGAAATCGCGCAAGCTCAAGATGACGCTGGCGGCCGGATGTTGGACCAACAGCTTGGAAAACGTTCAGACATGGTTAGAAAAAGCGAAACCGAGCCTCATCGCCCTTCACATGCATGAAACAGCGAGCATCGGCGAATTAATAGAGATGATCACCATCATCAAAACGGCTAAAACAGAGTTTGTGCTACAGGGGAATGGCTGTGGCAATCTTGAAACATGGGGAGTGGTGCACCAGATCGCACAGGCGGCTGGGCCGGTCATTTATATTCCCTCCGGCAATATGGCTGGATTGGTTCAGGCGATTAACCGTTAGCACACAAAATTCGGCCGGTTATCTTAAATATCGTTACAAATTATGGCCGTTTAGCCAGTGTGACTCAAAAACTTTGGTATACTAGGCAACACAATATTTGGAGTAGAAGTTTTAGCATTTGATCAGTTTTTAGATCATCTACTAAATTCAGGAGAATTATTATGGGATTAGGTCCTTGGGAATTAGGCATTATTTTGGTCATCGTGATCATTATTTTCGGTGTAGGCCGTATTTCTAAATTGGGTGGCGAGCTTGGCAAAAGTGTCTCTTCTTTCCGGCAAGGTTTGAAAGATGGCATGGACGAAACCGAAGACGACATTAGCGATCTGAAAAAAGGGGAAGCTGAGTCCTAATCAGCAATGCACACAGGTTGTGACATAGCTCATAACCTGTGAATCCAACCTACGCAAAACGAAATCGTACAAATCTTCAATGGGTATTGAGAGTTTTTTTGGCATCGGAGGACCCGAGTTCTTCTTCATCTTGATCTTGGCCGGTATCTTTTTAGGACCGGGCAGGATCGCTAAAGTTGCTCGCTGGCTGGGTCAAACCACGGCCAAGCTTCAACTTATTTCACGCGGGTTTATGACCCAATTAAGAGATGAGTTGGACATGGCTGAAGGTCAGGAAGACTTCCGCGACATGCTGAAAGAAATGCAGGATTTGCGTGCAGAGGTTACTAACCTACAAAACCAAATCGGTGCATCCGTGAAGGAAGCTACGGCCGATACCGAAGCATCTTTAAACGAGCTGAAAAACTCAATCGCCCCCCCCACATTCGAACCTGCAGTTGATGAAGCAAACAACGATGAAACAGCTGAAGTTGCACAGCTCAGCGAGACCATCGAGGAACACCCTTCGATCAAGCCACCCACCCTAGAAAACGGGAAAAACGGCTCGAATGGCAGTGTAAATGGGGACAAACCAAAGAAAAAAGCTGGCTTACCTAAACCGATTCAAGTTGAAGGGGATCCAGAATAAAAGATGGCACAGGCTGATATAGATCTCGGAACTGAATCGATGGATCAGTTCTCAATTCTTGAGCATCTTAATGAGTTGAGAATTCGATTAACTTGGGCGGCCGGTGGCATTATCATCGCCACAATCATCGCCCTGTTTTTCACCACAGACATTCTGCAATTTATCCTGGAGCCATACGAAAACAACGAGCTTGTTGTGCTCGGCCCTACCGAAGGTATTGAAACTTTTTTCAGAGTCTCAATCACGGCCGGGCTGATCTTGAGTATGCCTTGGATCTTAATCCAAGTCTGGAAATTTGTTGAGCCAGCCCTAACCAAGTCTGAAAAACGATACATTTACTTATTCATTCCAACAACAGTTGCTTTGTTTGTTATTGGATTGCTGTTTGCTTGGTTTGTTTTGGTCCCTACGGCGGTCAATTTCCTTTCTAGCTTCTTGACAGAAAGCACGATACTGACCCAAGAAATATCCCTGTCATCTGAAATTGAAGAAACCAACACGCTCATGCTCCGCTTGCAGGAAAAAGAGCTAGAAGAGCAGGTCTTAGCTACCTATCTTTTAGAGGCTTTAGAAGGGAATAACATTGAGCAAGCGGCCGAATTGACCGGACTCTTGTCAAGCGGGTTAAAAGCGGATGGGAATCTGGTGGAAGCGGCGATTGCGGACACGATTGGCGCCAGTTTGGAAAATAAAAATGATGACCGCAGTGCGGCCGATAATATTTTCCGAACGGAATGGACGGGTGAAGCATATATTTCGTTTGTGCTAAAAATGGTGTTTTGGCTGGGCGTAAGCTTTGAAATGCCGGTTATTTTTTACTTCGTCGGCCGATTTGGGTTTATGGACTATAAAACACTTGCTGAACAGTGGCGCTTTGCCATTGTGGGGGTCTCGATTTTGGCCGCCATCATCACCCCATCCATCGACCCGATTACAATGCTGATTACGATGTTACCCCTTCTGATTCTGTACTTTTTGAGTATCGGAACCACATATTTGGGGTACCGGCACCATCTACGAAATTTAGGAATCGAGGAAGATGCCTAAGCCAAATAACCGTTTAAATTATTGAAATATGAATTAGAGATTAGGGTTTTCCATCAAAAGGAAAACCCTTTCTGTTTTTGACGTCAGAACCACATGAGCTCAGACAAGAAGGAGAAAAAGGGAAGGTCAGCACTGTTCACTGTGCTTATCGTTGTAGCTATCGCCTTGGCTATTTTTGCCCTCTTCGTCCCTACAATTTTACGCGCGATCCCTAGCCGCTATGTGGCGCTTTTGCCTTTACCACTCCAAGAGCTTGGGGTCAGGGGTCACGCGGAAGCACTACCAACAGCGGCACCCGCGGCCGACACCGATGTTCTTGAAATTGCTGATCTCATCCTCGAACCAACAGAGCTACCAACTGTCGCGGACATTGCGACCGTCCCCCCGGCCGTTATCATCACCAATACTCCATCAGAAACTGTCGAAACATTAGAGCCAACTTTCACACCGGTCCCAACTGATCCACCGACTCCAACCGCACCGCCAACTCCGACGCCTTACCCATTTTTACCCTCAGCCCGCATCGGCGACATTACCCATCAGTTCCAGAGCTGGAATAATTGCGGGCCAGCCACATTGGCGATGTCACTTTCTCATTTTGATCTTGATCTTAAGCAGGAAGAAACAGCCAGCTGGTTAAAGCCTGATCCTGAGGATAGGAACGTCTCACCAGAGGAATTGGTCGCTTATGTGAACGAAAATACTGATCTTCAGTCAGTTATGAGGGTGAACGGCACAGTCGAATTATTAAAAAGATTTATAACTGCAGGATTTCCGGTTATCATCGAAACCGGCATTGATCCACCAGGTGATTACAGCTGGCTTGAGTGGTATGGTCATTACTATTTGGTGGTGGCTTACGACGATAGTAATGAAACGATATTTGTTTACGATTCATGGCTGGGATCAGGTGAGAATCCGCAAGGTGAACGCGTCAATACGGAAGAAGGTCGCGAGATCGGTTATCAAGATTTTGATGACCACTGGCGGCAGTTCAACCGGACGTTCATCATCACGTATGAAGAATCACAGTTTGAGACGGTTGCAGATATTATCGGCCGCGAAAACTTTGATGATGAACTGATGTGGCGCAAAACACTGGAACGCAACACGGCCGAACTTGAGGCTGATCCTGAAAATGGATATCTGTGGTTCAATGTGGGCACCATTTACAACAATTTAGGCGAATATGAATTGGCGGCCGCCGCTTATGACAAAGCACGCCAAATCGGTTTACCTTGGCGCATGCTTTGGTATCAATTTGGTCCGTACGAAGCGTACTACCAAACCGGCCGATACCAAGACGTGATAGAGCTGGCAGATGTCACACTTTATCAGCGCCCTTATTTTGAAGAATCTTACACCTATAGAGGATTAGCAAAAATCGCGATAGGAGAAACCAATAGCGGAATACGGGATTTAGAATCAGCAGTTGAATTTAACCCCCGCTATCAAATTGCTCAAGAGGCCTTAGACCAGATTGAGCAATAGTTGGTTATGCAATAACCCGTTATGCAAAGAAGAACGAAAAATATAATCATTACGATTGGAGCGATTCAGCTCATTTTAATTTTGGCAATTGCAAATCTGCCATTTCTGGTTGAGTCTGTTTTCCCACAGCAATACTGGTCTTATTTACCAGAATTTGTGGTAGCAACAACCGGTGTTCGGGATGCCCAGCTCCCAACCGTTGAGGATTCAAGCGTCGAAGTTGCAGCCTTAAATTTGCTGGACAGCTTGGATTCGGGTGATGAAGAGCAATCGGCTGACGAAAACAGTGAAGCTGAAGCGGCTCTAGCCCCTGCTCCGGCCGAAGATGAAGCGGTTGCGGCCGAAGCGGAAGGAGAGGCTGAGGAAGCGGCCGTTGAGCCAACTCCATCACCCACCCTGTCAGTCACAAACAC
>JAHDGV010001105.1 GCA_020631655.1 Chloroflexota bacterium
ATGTGAAACGGCCGCACATCGTCTAACTTCTGCCCATCAACGGTAAATCCGTTCCCCTCAAGGGTTAACTCTATTCCCGGGATCGGGTTGCTCATTGGTTGTGTGCTGGCGGTTAGGCTGATGTTCTGGGTGAGTGAGATCGTATAGCTACCAGCGGCCGATGCTGTGCTGAAGCACAAAAGCGCATGGTTTAGTGTTGCCTCATCAGAGGCTTCCCAGGGATCAGCTGAACAAGCGGGTACATATTCAAACGCTCCCATATCGGGTAGCCCCGCACGCGGCCGGTCATAGCCCCGTTGATCTTCAGCCAGCGTTGAATCTCCCGCATTGATCGCTGGACTGCCTTCTAGCAATGCATGGGTAAAGGTTGCTCCACCGTTATCTTGCAACGGGCCAAGTAGTGGGTCTTGATTAGAAATATCAAAATAATTGACTAAGTTACAGCTCCCATCGCTGTCTAAGTTATATGCGTTGATGGTGATCGTACCAGAGCAATTATTTCCGCTTGAACTATTCGCAACGATGCTGTTGCTTAAACTTATTGTGCCGCTATTTTCTTGATGGATCGCTCCTCCACTAGTGGTAGCACCGTTGTCACTAAATGTGCTATTCATAATAGTGGCTGTTCCGGCATTGTAGATGCCACCCCCTTTGACGGCTGAGATGTTGCCAGACAGCGTGCTATTGGTTACCGTCAGGGCTCCGCTTCCAATGTAGATTCCGGCACCATCACCGGCGGCTGTGGTATTACTGCTAATGGTGCTGTGGCTGATCTGGGCGACACCATTTGAAAGCGCTATCCCTCCACCAAAGACAACCGCATTATTATCTTTGATTGTTGAGTTAGAAATGCTCAATAGGCCGGCCGAACCGTTGTGGTAAATGCCCGAACCATTATCAGATGAATTATGGCTAATGACACTATTTTCAATGGTTAATGGCCCATAGCTCTCAATACCGCCACCACCACCTGCGAAGATTGAGCGGTTTTCCGAAATGGTGCTGTGTGTAATCGTTAGGGTTCCGTAACTCAGAATCCCGCCTCCCCCACCGTTGGCCCCGGCCGCATA
>JAHDGV010000302.1 GCA_020631655.1 Chloroflexota bacterium
CGCATCGATGGGATTTTTTCACCCCATCCCTGTTTGGTTGTGGCGTTGATGAACAGCATCCGTTTCCGCTTGTCTTCATCCTCATACCATGTGCTCCAAACCGGCATAAGTAGCTTGGTCCAGTTTTGCTCTTCGATTTTAGGTGCCCAGTTAAAGTTGCGAATGTGATCGGCCCGACACGCTTCCTGCACGTCAACCTGAGCCAGACCCATAAGCGATGGCAACATGTCGTTGACGGCATCGGCCGGAATGCGGCTGGGGAGCACGTAAGTTGCTGGCTGAGCGTTTCCGGCCGAATAGGGGGTTGCTTGGTGCATCAAACGACTTTGTCCGCGCACCAAGCGGGCAATTGGCCAAAAATTGAACTCTCGTTCAACGGCGTCGGCCGGTATGTTGTCGTATCTTAAATTGATGGTTCCCGCTCTGCCTTCCCAGTCTTGTTGAGTCCGCTTAACTTCAGTCGTTGACCATGTGCTTCCACGATATTTTTCTTGGCTAGAGACAACTTCGTAATCAAACCCAACGTCTGCGGCCCACTGAGTGTTGAGCGTGGTGTCCATTAACCATACCGGTACGTACATCAGCCGCAAGCGGGATGCGAGGTTTGCCATGCTTAAATCGGCCGGTGGGAAATAAAAGCGTCGATACCAATCCCCCAGCTCTTTTTGCACCTTTTTCTGATCGAGTCGCAACTGCATCATCAGTTCTGGTGGTGCCAGATGGGGCGGCCGATCAAGATTTGGATCCATTTCTTCAATCAAAAAAGAGCCGCAGTGAACACAGGGCTGATTAAACATCTCGGCCGGTTGCATGACGCCCAGGCCGCAGTTGTTACAGGCGGCAAGTAAAAGCCCATCCTGCCAGCCAAGTTGTGAGAGTTGTTCTGTGTGATTATTCATGGCTCACCTCGTCTGATTTTGGATCAAAATCTGCTCCGGCCGTCAGCTCATCTTCCCAAACTTCTTTTTGTAAATTAAAGCCCATAAAGACCAGAACACCAGAGAATACAAGGACAGCGAGCGATAAGAAGCCACCGACCGCAAATGCCCCGCTTGCCTCATCTGGAAAACCGATCAAGGTTAAAATCGCGGCCGTGATAAAGGCCAAAACCGGCAGGATGGTTGCATACAAACAGGCCCTGCGCACTTTGCGCCAATCGACCGGCCGTTGCCCAAAAACGGTTCCCGTCTGGCCGTTTACCACAATCCGATAGGTTTTGTTGTCGAACTGGTATGATGCCATGAGCACGGGAAGCAGAATATATCGCCAGGATTCTTCAGAGAAGTTGAGCGTCATACTAAAGTTTCTGATTTTGCTGCTACTGGCTTGTCGGCGACAGGCGCGACGGGTGATCTCACGAAAATCGTTCCGGCCGATGCGCCACGCGGTGTCGAGCTTGGTGTCATAGGCCTGTGCAATGCTCCCGGCCAAATAGTCGGGATCATACTCAACCAAGCCACGCATGTTGTAGTCACCCAAATTAGACGTTAGCTCTTTGCTGATCCGTTTTGAGCCAGATACCAAGTGATCATCAAACGACAGATCGACGTGTCCACTTTCCCAGCGCCAAACAGTTTTTGTACGCCGATTTTTTCCGCTCCCCGTTGTGACTGTATGGCCAACTTCGGCCCGCCAATCGGCGCTACTGCGGGCGTCAAAGGTCCAAAACGGCAGAAAAACTCTGTCAGGCTCAACGTTCGCCATCAGGTTGTTCAATTTGTCGGGCAGTAACCAAGATGCGGTAAACCATTCGTTCAGAATTTCTTCGAGCTGAGCTTGATCGATTTCGACGGGGACCAAGGCTGACGGCCGGAGAACATCCTGAACCGTCTTGGCTTGAACCACACGGGACGATCCGCAAAAGGCACAGTTGTGGGTCAGCATATCGGCCGAGACAGATTCCCGTGTGCCGCAGTTTTGACAGACAACGTCTTGTCGCTCGTCCGTCCCCCAACCTTCTTTGGCGGCCGCTAACGTGGTGGCCCGGAACATTTGCTCGTCAGCGCCACGCCCCACTCTGGCCCCGGCCGGAACTTGCTGATAGCCGCAAAACTTGCATTCCAACACGCCCGATTCCGCACTGAACGCAGAGTCTCCACTACAGCGGGGGCAGTCGAACTGAACCACTTTTTGATGATCGTCGTGGTTTTTCGGGGTCGGGATAAAAATTGTGACCCCGTCTTTTGCGCTTTCGGCCGGAATATAGCCATCAGGGGGAAAAACGTTAAAAAAGCTGGCTTTGTTATCTAAAATCGGTTGTGGGGCTTCGATTGATTTAGGAGCGTTTGACATTTAAAAAATGATCCAATTAGCTGGTTGGACAATAAATGGGATTGGTAGAAAAGTTTCGATATAGTCGAGCTAGATCATATAATAACTTCACATCTTATCCAAGGATATCGGCCGCACGGTTATGGCCGTTTAATCACAGCTATTCGTATCTGAATTATGAAAATAGATAAATCTGTTGAACTGTTTGCTGAAGCACAGCAAGTGTTGCCCGGTGGCGTTGATTCACCCGCTCGCGCATTCCGGCCGGTTGGCGGCCAGCCATTGTTTATGGACCGTGGGGAAGGGGCTTATTTGGTTGATGAAGATGGAAATCGATTTGTCGATTACGTTCTCTCTTTTGGTCCACTCGTGTTGGGTCACGCCCATCCAAAAGTGTTGGCCGACTTGGCCGCAACGGCCGCTAAAGGGACTAGCTTTGGCGCACCTAGCAAGCTAGAAACTCAGCTGGGCAAATTGGTGATGAGCTTTATGCCATCAATCGAAATGATCCGATTTGTGAACAGCGGTACAGAAGCGACAATGAGCGCCCTGCGTTTAGCAAGAGCGTTCACCGGCCGGAACAAAATCATCAAGTTCAAGGGGAATTATCACGGCCATGCTGACATGTTGCTGGTGCAGGCCGGCTCGGCCGTGGCGTCGCTTGGGTTGCCGGACTCACCCGGCGTGCCACCTGCGGCCGTGGCGGATACCCTAGTGGCTCAATTCAATGATTTGGACGGCATCGCTGAAATGTTTGCCGCTTTTCCAGATGAGATCGCTTGTGTGATTTGTGAGCCGGTAGCTGGAAATATGGGGGTTGTACCTCCTAATCCCGGCTATTTGGCAGGACTAAAAGAGTTGTGTCATCAGCACGGTGCTCTGCTGGTATTCGATGAAGTGATGACCGGTTGGCGCGTGCATTTGGGTGGAGCGCAAACCCTGTACGATGTTAAGCCAGACATTACGGCTTTAGGTAAAGTGATTGGTGGTGGTTTGCCCGTTGGTGCTTATGGCGGCCGGAAAGACATCATGCAGCAGGTGGCCCCGGTTGGGCCGATGTACCAAGCGGGAACCTTATCAGGAAATCCATTGGCTATGCAAGCGGGTATCACAACCCTAACAGAGCTTCAAAAGCCGGGCTTGTTTGATGAGATGGTGGCTACAACAACCAAAATCGCTGAAGGAATGGCTGAAGCGGCCGCTCAAGCTGGAGTTGCTATTACCCAGAATCAAGTGGGAACGATGTTCTGCTCGTTCTTTACCAATCGCCCTGTGACCGACTGGCCGTCAGCCGCGAGTAGTGACACCGATGCATTTGCTCGCTTTTTTATGGCGATGCTTGAAAATGGCGTTTACATGGCTCCTGCCCAGTTTGAAGCTGGCTTTGTCTCGGCCGCACATGACGCAGAAGCGGTTGACAAGACGATTGCGGCCGCCCGGGCGGCGTTTGGTGCAGTTTAATTGATGGAAATAGTTTGATATGAGACCTCCAAGATGCGATTTGTGCAGCGCAAAATTTGATCCAAAAGATGAGGGTGGGACTGTCCGGTTTGCCAACTATGAATCCTTGCCGGAGGGTATGGTTGGCCATCCTACAGGATTGCTGTGGTTTTGTGGCGAACATTTGCACGACGCTAAATCACGCAGTCATTTGACTTCGAAAGAGGCGATTGATGAATTGTGGGTGGAGTTGAGTAGTAGGGGCTGTTAGGCTTGGGCGATTTGAAAAAAATAAATTGCCCGAATCTGGTGTTAAAATCGCCTCACAGCCAACCCTGCGGTAGCGAATCTGGCCATTTGCTTTTCACGGTTGGCCTCAGTCAGCTAAATCTTTTAAAGCGCCCATGTCGTAGATGATAAATCGGCCGCTGTCGTTTTCTAAGATCCCTTCATTTTTGAGCCGTTGCATCGCTCGGTTTGTGCTCTCTCGGGTAGCTCCAATCAAACTAGCAATTTCTGTTTGATTTAGGCTGATCTCTACGAGGATTAGTTCCCCTCTGCTTTTCCCATAATCGATTGCAAGTTTGTAGATCAACCCAACCAGCCGGTCATAAACCGATTGATTGGCCAAACTGTCCATTTTGGTCGTGGATGACCGCATCTTTTGCGACATTTGCCGAATAAAGTTGTAGGCTAGGCGAGGGATCCCTTCAAGATGATGGTTGAAATGGTCGCGAGCCATTGTGTAGACCACGGTGTCCTCAACCGCTTTCGCACTTGCTGAGCGGGGCTCACCGTCTACGAGGGCCAACTCGCCAAACAAATCTCCCGGCTTGCCGATAATCAAAACAGAGGTTTCTTGTCCGTTTTCACGGCCACCGGTGTAAATGCGGACTAGTCCCTCTTTGACAAGAAATAGCTTGTCACCAGACTCTCCCTCTTGGAACAAAATTTCACCAGCTTTGAATACACGACTGCGAAGCGCACCAACCACCCGCCTTCTTTCGCGGCTGTTTAATCCTTCAAAGAGCGGGATGTCGCTAAGTGGTTGAGTCATCATCATGGCAATTATTTATCAGAAAAAATAGTTTGGCTAATCGATATCCCTACGCTTTCATTCCGCTACCTACACAACCCATCGTAATCCAAACCCTATGGCCGATGCAATAGCGATACTTCCTAGCAATTTGGTCAGGTAAATTGCGGTTTCTTTATTTTCGACAATTGTGTCTCGTTCAAAGTAAATTCTTGGCGCTGCGATCATCGGAATCAAGATGTACTGACCCGAGATCACAGATGTTGCGATTAGAAATCGTTCAAGAGACGAAACATATTTGTTGGACGCCCGCTTAAAATTCGGAGGCGATCCGTTGATCAGACCATAACCGGTAAACTCGAGAATGACCCATGCAGGCATTGCCAACAAGGTATACGAGAGTACGATGAGAAGCCCCGGCCGGCTAAACATTTCTGCAAATGCAACGGGCCAAAATGCACCCATCGGGAAATACCCGCCCCAGTGTAAGGCCAGTGCGATCACCATCATGTGGAGCAGTTGGTCGGCCGTAAATCTGAGTAGAGGGTAAACGCCACTTTTTGGTTTTCGGGTTAAAGGTAACTGTGTAAGATCGATGAATAGATGGCTGGCACTGATGAACAGTGCGCCTTGCCACCAAAATCCCTCAAATGGGAGAACAAATAAAAAAGTTACTATTGCGACAATTAGTCCGTGAACCAGAACCCCTTCAATTTTCTGACTCTTCCAATATGCTAATTTATCTGATTGTAGAATGTAATCACCCACAAGGTGGGCTAACACCATAGACAGTATCATTTCGTTTTAGTCTTCCTTTTCTTCCACTTCCAGAAGTCTCGATTCGTCACAATTTAGAAGAAATAGTTTGACCCTAAATTGATATGATGCCTGTTCGAGCTTAAAAATCTTCTGGCAGTATTAATATCCTGTGTGTGCGGGGATCAGTGTTGGAGTGTTGTTGTCTCTATTATGACCCCGATATGACACCATGATACCTTCACCCATACGTTGATACTATGAGATTTGTCACACAGAAACAGACCAATATCTTAAAGAAAAAAATGTTTACATGCTGGGTGTAAACTAGTTTATTCTGTGATGTTAGTCCCTTTTACATTTCGAATTTTTATTTTCAAAAGAGGTAAAATAGACGCTCCCACCGCTAACTAAATCTGTAAACAATTGGTAAGTTGCTGATATTTGGAGGAAATTCAAACCATATGAAACCTAGAGTGATATTGTCTGTATACGACAAAATGGGGTTAACCGGCTTCGGCCGACAGCTGTCACAATTAGGCTGGGAGCTTGTTGCAAGCGGGGGAACCGCGCGCGAGTTGGCCGGAATTGGGCTGACCGTGCGAGAGGTGTCTGCGATAACAGGTGCGCCAGAAATGTTGGGCGGCCGTGTTAAAACCCTGCATCCGGCCGTGCATGGGGGGATTCTGGCTCGCGACATTGCCGATGACCAAGCAGATTTGGCCGCAAACGGTATCAAAGCCGTTGATATGGTGGTCTGTAACTTGTATCCGTTTGAAGAAACGATTAGCCAACCCGATGTGAGCGTGGCAGATGCCATCGAACAAATTGATATTGGTGGAGTCACATTGCTACGCGCTGCGGCCAAAAACTTTGCACGAGTTGCCGTTGTGTGTGATCCAATGGATTACGGGATTGTTTTGAACGAGCTAAAGCAAGATGGGTCAATTTCGGCCGAAACCCGCCAGCGGCTAGCCCTCAAAGCGTTTCAACACACGCGTGACTACGACACCGCTATTTCTGCTTGGATGGCG
>JAHDGV010000303.1 GCA_020631655.1 Chloroflexota bacterium
AATAATAAAAATTTAACCCTACGGCACAATGTTTTTAACGTACGGGATCTTCTGCATCCGCTTAACGATGATCACAGACAGCACCATCGTTGCAATTGTTAAAACAGGGATCGCAATGGCAGGATGCCACGTCATACCGTGGAGCACGATGCCCGGCCGGCCGGAGCGGAAGTCCTCGATAATCATCACATGCACCAAGTACAGGCCAAAGCTTGTGCCAGCTACATGGGTGATAACCCACTGGAACCAAGGGCGACGCGCATAGATCTTTTTATAATCGAGCGACTTCATAAACAGGAAGAACGCCGTGGTTAAGATCATGATGTTGAAGCTGGTGTTTAGCGCAAAGAAGTTGTCAAACTTGCCACCTGCGCGAACCACCATCCAGTGGGTTAAGCCCATGGTCAGCAACGAGAATCCAACGATAACGGCCAAGCAGTACATCATTTGCTGGCGATTTAGCTTGATCGGCCGCAGGTAATAGCCCAGCACAAAGTACCCCATAAACCCTACAGTTACGTAAATATCAATCCCGATTTCGAAGCCATAAAAGCGACGCACAATCGGGAATAGTGCCGTCCCCACGAACCAAACAATCAGAAAATAGGTCATGTTCGGCCGGTCTGTGTGACGGGTGTAGATGCGCATAATCGGAGTTGCCAAATACAGCCCCAAGATCATCTGGATAAACCAGAGGTGGTAGTAAACCGGCCCGTCAATGATGGCGATCATGATCTCTTTGGCCGAGTATTCGACCCCGATCCAATACATCTGCCAACATAAATAAATGGCCGACCAGCCTAAAAACGGAATCAACACTTTCATAAAGCGCTTTTTGAAAAACACTTGTAGCGTTTGGTTATTTTTAGATGGATTAAGCAGTAAAAGTCCACTGACCATTGTGAACAACGGTGAGCCCGCTTTACCAAACAGGTAAATTCCGGTCCCGATCCACCATTCTGAGATCAGCAGTTCGTTGTAACGATAGATGAGAGGGAAAGCCAAATGCTCCGCCACTATCACCACCATCGCCATCGCCCGAATCACCCGCACATATTCAAGATCTTCGTCTTTGAACTTTGGTTCCGGCTTCTCGGCCGGTTGTGTGCTGTCTTCGGGTGGCGTGGTAGCCTCTTGTACCGCTTCAGCCACAGGTGCTGAGACAGGGACCGTTTCAGCCATTTCGCTGAATTCAGCTTGAGGGCCCGGTTGTAAAATGTCAGGGGCGACCGTGGGATCTTGCTGGGTCCGTTGCAACGGAGCAAACTCCGCTTGCGCTGTGGGTTGAGCCACGTCTGGCGCTTTGGTGCCACCAAACGCAAACAGTTGCTTCATGCTGTTCAGCATCGATTCACCCACTGCGGCCAACGCGGCTTGGCTAAATTGGCCAGAAGGTGCCTCAGCTACATGAGTAGCCGGTTCCACCTCAACGGCCGGAGCCGCCACAGCTTCAGCAACAGCCACAGACCCGTTTGGCTCCTGCACCGGATGATGCCCGTTGGTTCCGTTAATGCCGGTTAGCTCTGGAGCAACCGCTTTAGTCACCGGAGCCTTTTTAGCCCGAGTGGTTTTACGCGCGGTGCTTTTCGGCTTTGCAGTAGTTGATGTTTTAGCCTTTGTGGTGCGGCGCGTTGTTTTAGGCGCAGCCTTGGCCGTTGTTTTTGCAGTTGCTTTTGAACCAGCTTTTGCTCTGGTTTTTGTGGTTGTTTTAGCAGCCGGTTTGGTCGTCTTTTTGGCCGTTGTTTTGGCGCTTGCCTTTGTCTTGGTTGCGGCCGCTTTTGATCGACTGGTGGTTTTTGGCGCACTGGCTGTCTTTGATTGGGTCGTTTTCTTTGCTTTTGCACGGGTAGCTGTTGAAGTTCGTTTGGGAGCTGACGCCTTTTTATCTTCGGCCGCTTTTTCCACAAACTCGGTTACTTTTTCAGTTACCCGCGTTGTTTTAGTCTTTCTAGTCATGGTCTTTATTACCCTTCAGCTGGGATTTCCAACTCGGTCAGCGCAATGTCATCAAAAGTTACTTCTCTTAAAGTAGATGTGAAGCCAACGCGTCCTTGGTTTGTGTAGAGTGGAACCCCTTCAGCCAATAACTCATTGTCTAAGCGAACAGAGTAATTTTCTCCGTCAACTCGGATCTCAAAGTTATGCACGTCTGTTCCGGCCGCTGTCACGGTCGCAGATCCCTGTTCTACATACACTCCACCTTCGTCAAAATACCCCCAAGTCAAAACCTCATTTCCTAGATAACGAGCGATATGTGCTCCATTAATTGTGTCTGCGGCCGGAATGTTAAACGCAACGCCTGCGCCACCTTCCCCTTCACCCATTTGCATATTGGTCGTCAACGCATAGCTGTCGTATGGGTTGGCGTGCATGATCAAGTTATCAAACCATTCAGCATTTGGATGGGTAATTCCGGTCTCAGAAAAGGTCCAGTCTCCGTTTACGATTCCCCAGTTTGATGGGTCGGTTGAATTGTCTAAATCAGCCGTGAAATAAGTATTCACCGGCCGGGGATTTGCAAACAGATCTACGTCGGAGGTCCGTTCGATCAGTTGCTCAGCAAACGGACTCACCACCTCGATATCATCAAATCCAACGCTTGAGTTCCATGTGGTTAAGCCAACGCGTCCGCCCAAATAAACGAGCGGTATATCGCGGGCAACAATCTCATCGTTGACCAAGATGTTGTAGGTTGATCCGCTGATCGAAACCCCAAGTCGAGCCTCATCAGCAAATTCAGGTGGTTGAGCAGACCCTTGGGCGTTAAAGCTACGGTTCTCATCAAAGTAACCGTAAATCATGTAATCATTCCCATCGTTGCTACCAAACCGAACCATGTGGCTTTCCCGAATCGTGTCAGTATTTTGTGAGTTGAAAACCAATCCACCACCTTTTGGCCCTTCGAGGATCAACAGGTCGGCCGAATAGTCATACGGTTCGTCTGTAGTCAAAACCAAGTCTGGCACCAAAGCCATGATGTCCGATGCTTCTGTGTTGAGTTGCAACATCGTCTCTTCGCGAAGTTGCCAGTTTCCACCAGCTTCGAGGAAGGTGTGATCTGTATCATCTGTGAAGTCTTCGATCCAAGGCAGAGATCCAGTCGCTTCAACTGCTGGTGCGGGGGCGGCTTCGGCCGGTTGGACCACCGTGGTGCCACCACTCACGCTACGCGCCCCGTTGGGGCTCGTCACTTCGATGTTGTCGAACTGCACGGCCGAATTCCATGTGGTTAACCCCGGCCGTCCACCTTTGTACACCAGTGGAATATCACGGATTAGCGTTTGATCATCTTGGATAATGTCGTAGGTCTCTCCATTAACTTGGATACCTAAAGATGTTTCGGTGTCATACTCAAGCGGCTGGCTGGTTCCTTGGGTGTTAAAGCCACGCTCGCTATCAAAGTAACCGTAAATCAGATACTCACCACCGTCTTGCCGTTGCCCCAAACGTAGCATGTGGCTGTCTCTAACCGAATCAGGCCGCTGCATGTTAAAGACCAATCCACCACCTTTTGCCCCTTCGAGCATTGTCATGTCGGCACCAAAGTTATAAATCTCATTATCCGCCATCGACAGGCCGGGAACGGCCGCAACAACGTCTACAAGTTCAGGGTTAACCTGGGTGATTGTTTCATCCTGCAACTGCCAGTCACCATTGATCACTCGGTAATCTAGAGCGGTGTCACCGGTAAAATTTTCAAAGTAGGGCAGATCGCCAATGGCAGGTACAACGGCTACCCCTGCATTTTGCTGTTGCACCACAACGGTTTGCGTTTGTGGTTCGGCCGCTGGTGCAGCCTGTTGCACAGCTGGAGCCTGCTCAACCACAACAACCTCTGTTTGCGGTGCGGCAGCTTGCTCCACAACTTCGGCCGGGGCTTCTTCGACAACGGTTGGAATCGTTTGATCCGGCCCAATGACCGATACATTGTCAAAAGCAACTTTCGACTTCCAAGAAGTTAGAGCCAAGTTGCCACCTTCATGCATCAGTTCAACCCCTTCAGCAATCACAGTGTCGTTTAGTAGAACGCTGTATGTCTGCCCATCTACTTTCACACCCAGCTTAAAATCACTGGGGAGATTCTCGGGGCTAGCCGAACCTTGAACCGTAAAATTTCGGTCATCCTCAAAGTAGCCATAAATCAGGTAATCGCCACCTTCGTTGTTACCCAATCTAATCAGATGGCTACTGACGATGGTGCCGCGATCTTGCATGTTAAAGACGATCCCACCACCTTTTGGCCCTTCGAGCACAGAAATGTTGCTACTAAATTCATAGGGTTGCTCCGGCTCGAGCTCTAAAGCTGGGATAACGGCCAAAATATCAACAAGATTAGGATCGTTTTGGATCAGACGTGCGTTTTCTTCGTCGAGTCTCCAATTACCACCTACTTGTCGAAAATCGACTCGGTCATCTCCGGTAAAGTCCTCGAAATAAGGAAGGGTTTTAGGCCAGAAGACGTCTGAATAGTAGTAGTAGTAGAGAAGCCCGTTCCCTAATAAAATCAGCAACCCGGTTGCGATTAAGGGAGGCAGGTATGATCTATAGACAGATTCGTTATTAAACTGATTGTTTACCATAGGACACTTTTAGGGTGACATAGCACCCCAATTGGATCATGCTGATCTGAATCAATAGCCGCAAAGTAAACGGCCGATGTTCACATCAAGCATCGCTTGTACAAATGCTCCACCCCAGCGCATAGTTTGCAGGGTGGTGAGGATTCTGGGCCAGAAAGATGGCGCAATCCCCGCACATCAAATTTTAGATTTCCCAGAGAAATGGTGGGATAAGAAATAGCTCCCAATAGACTTAAAATAAGAGATAATCTAAACACTTGGGTCCTGTTTTTAGTACCTGAATCAGCCGTTTACGAAAATTTCATCGCACCAAATAAGGCAGATACACGCAAAAAGTCAAAACGTTTGCATTAGTTTGGCAAAATAGACTTTGCCCCGCTAAAGGTGTTTAATATTCACTATGACAACTGAAGTTCGATTTGATAATCGGTTTGTGGATGCGCTCCCGGCCGACCCTAATTTAACCAAACAGCCGCGCCAAGTTGTGGGCGCAGCTTACTCACGTGTAGAACCTACCCCCGTGGCCGCACCTAAGCTGGTCGCCTATTCAAAAGAAGTGGGGGACATCTTAGGCTTATCACAAGCCTATCTCGACTCTGACGAGTTCGTACAAACTTTTTCGGGCAATAATTTACTAGACGGCATGGACCCATACGCAATGGTGTATGGTGGGCATCAGTTTGGCAACTGGGCCGGACAGCTAGGCGACGGCCGGGCGATTAATCTGGGCGAGTTGCTCAACCCATCCGGCGAACACTGGACGCTACAGCTGAAAGGGTCAGGCATGACCCCATACTCGCGCACGGCCGACGGCTTAGCCGTTTTGCGCTCTAGCATTCGCGAGTTTTTATGTAGCGAGGCGATGTTCCACTTAGGCGTCCCCACAACCCGTGCGCTTAGCCTAGTCACCACGGGCGAAAAAGTGGTGCGCGACATGTTCTACAACGGCAACCCACAGCCGGAAAACGGCGCAATTGTCTGCCGTGTGGCCCCATCTTTTGTGCGTTTTGGCAACTTCCAAATTTTTGCCGCGCGGCAGGATGCAGACAATCTGAAAAAATTGGTTGATCACACGATCACGGCCGATTTCCCCCACCTTGGTGAACCTTCAACAGAAACCTATATCAAATGGTTCCACGAGATTTCGCGCCGCACGGCCGAAATGATCATCCACTGGATGCGGGTTGGGTTTGTGCACGGGGTGATGAACACCGACAACATGTCGATCTTGGGACTCACCATCGACTATGGCCCCTACGGTTGGCTCGAAGATTACAATCCTAATTGGACCCCCAACACAACTGACGCACAGTTCAAGCGGTATCGCTTTGGCAATCAGCCCCAAATCGGGATGTGGAACTTGGTTCAGTTGGCCAACGCCCTCGTACCACTCGTAGAAGAAGTTGAGCCGCTACAGGCCGGTATCGATCTATATGGCGAGGTGTTCGGTAGCGATTATTCTAAAATGATGGCGGACAAGCTGGGGCTAAAAACGTATATGGCTGAAACAGATGAACCGTTGCTGCAAGAACTTCAGCGGGTTTTGATGTTAACCGAGACCGATTACATTATTTTCTTCCGCAAGTTGGCCGATCTGCCGATAACCGAAGGCCCGGCCGAGCGGAGCGACGATGAGTGGCTCGCACCGGTTTTAGACGCTTACTATTTGCCCGAACAGCTGGAGCTGGGGCTGAAAACTGATGCAGTCGGCTGGCTAAAAGCGTATGCGGCCCGGGTGCAGGCAGATGGGACACCAGATGCCGAGCGAAAAACGGCGATGAACCAAGTAAATCCAAAGTATGTGTTGCGCAACTACATGGCCCAAGTCGCTATCGATGCGGCCGATGAAGGTGATAATTCAGTCGTTTGGGAATTGCTTGAGCTGTTGCGTAAGCCGTATGACGAACAGCCGGAGATGGAGAAATGGGCGGCGAAACGGCCGGATTGGGCTCG
>JAHDGV010001106.1 GCA_020631655.1 Chloroflexota bacterium
AACGGTTGATTTCTTTTCGAGTTAAGCGGGATTTGTGTGCTAATGATTAACCCTCTCCCAAATTGGGAGAGGGAGCCTTGTCCGCCATATTGAACGTATTTTTGCTAAGCGATCGGCCCAATTCCTTCTCCCAAGTTGGGAGAAGGTGCCCGGCTGAGCATGGCTCAGCTTAAGCTCAACAAAGTTGAGCCGGGCGGATGAGGGTTGTGAGGTGGTCATGAACCAACTTTGCTATTCCAGTTTAAATTTCCAATCAGGTAAGCCAACATGATTTATCATGTTTCATATTTTAACTGAGGAGTTGACTCCTCAGGCCGTAAAATGCGGCATACCGGCCTGCGCCCAGCTAGCCAAACCCCGCTCCAGCACCTCAATGCCTGACTCGATTGACGTCTCGGCCCCTTCCCCCTCGCCGTACACAGAGACTAAAGCCAGCACCGCGACTTTCCCCGTTGCCATCACCACGTCCAAAGCCCCCATCACTTCGTCCATGCTCGGCCCATTTGGTTCAACGGTGCCGTGATTGGGCACATAGCGCTCATCTAAAATGTCTGAATCGATGTGGAGGTAAATGATGTCACAATTTTCAGCCAGCTCTTTGATCGCCGGTTCAAGTGGTTCACCCGGATACCCCGCGGCCGGTTGGCACGTTTTAACACCGGCCGCACGAATCAACGTTTCCTCAGCCTCATCCAAATTGCGCACGTCCACCATCACAATGCGATCTGTAGGGATGGGAGATTTAATGTGGGAAAGCTCGCGCCATTTGGGGAACGCCAGCCCGGCACATACTGCCACCGGCATCCCACCCAACATACCGCTGAGCGTGGTTTGCGGCGTGTTAAAGTCACCGTGTGCATCGAACCAGACCAGGCCGATTTTGACATCCGGCCCGTGTACGTCTTGCAAGCCGCCGACCACCCCAGTGATGTGACAGCAGTTGCCACCGGTCATCAAAACAGCTTTGTTATCACGGCGTGCTGTCGCCACTTGATCCGCAATCGCCCCATTTAACCGGCCGATGTTGTCTGTTTCCACATCGGTGCGATCTCGGTCATGCAGATGCGG
>JAHDGV010000304.1 GCA_020631655.1 Chloroflexota bacterium
CACACAAATCAGGATAAAAACAGATAGCTTTGCTCGTCGCATTGGACCTCGTCTCGAACAGGAAATTGTTGTGGGATGATAGTAGAAAACCGGCCAGGCTTTGTCAAAGATTATGAACAACATGTTGCTTTTTACTCCCGAAAATCTTAGAGAACTTTCAGACAACTTAATCGAGCTGGATCCTGATTTTGGCAGAGTGGTTGAGCGGTTTGGCTACTCGCCTCACTTCGGCCGAGAGGCTGGCTTTCCGTCACTCGTCCTGATCATTTTAGAGCAGCAGGTGTCGTTGGCTTCTGCACGCGCCGCTTACAACAAGCTTTTGGCCCGGCTAGATGGGGATTTACGGCCGGAAACTTTTCTGACCCTTGATGATGTGGAGTTAAAAACGGCCGGATTTAGCCGCCAGAAAACTCGCTACTGCCGTGAATTGGCCAACGCCATCTTGCACGGCCATTTGGAGTTAGAAGGGTTGGCCCATTTGTCTGACGAGGAAGTGCAGACGGAGCTGATCAAAATCAAAGGGATTGGGGTGTGGACGGCCAATATCTATTTAATGATGTGTTTGAACCGCAGTGATATTTGGCCAACGGGTGATATCGCCCTTGAGGAAGCCATCAAACAAATAAAGGGGTTAGACGAGCGGCCGAAGAAAGAAAAGTTTAACGCGTGGGGGGAAAACTGGCGGCCGTATCGCTCGGTTGCCGCGCACCTGCTGTGGCACTACTATCTGAGTGTTTGACCCGAGTATTTGACACCGTAATGTAAGAAAATCACTTAATCAGCCTGAATGACCCGATTGTCCCCCCTGTAAGCGGCCGATCAAATTGCTGGCACTTGTGAAATTCGGTACAATCCAAGCTTGTTCAGGAACAGATTTTGTTGCTGCACAGCCAAAGCATCTTTGGCCATTAACAGACTTTTAGGGCCTTTGGTACATCTTTATGCCAGAGGCTTTGTTTTTTTGAAACAAAACTCATTCAGCAAAATATCGGGGAGTCGCCTCAAAATTGTTTGCTGAAAAATCAAATCAGGTTTTCCAATGGAATTTACAGCACCAGATTTCAACATTTTTTATGTCCTGCCTGTTACCATTGTCTCGCTATGGGGCATTTTGGTGATGATCGCAGACATGATCTACCCACGCGAAAAACAAGGATTTATGCCCACGTTTGCCGCCATCGGGTTGATCCTTGCCGTTGCGGCCAACCTTCTCATCTGGGGAGTTTCAGACGCAACGTTTACCAGCGTCAGCGGCAACTCAATGCTCATTATTGATAAATATGTTCACTACTTGAACTTTATCTTTTTGGGCACCGGCCTTCTAACCGTTCTGATCTCATCATCTTATCTGATCGATGAAGAGATTACTGAAAGCACTGAGTTTTATATGCTCTTGCTCTTCTCAGTAGCCGGAATGATGCTGATGGGGATGGCCAACGATCTCATTTTGATCTTCATCTCTCTCGAACTTCTGTCAATTCCACTCTACGTGATGTGTGGTATTGCACGGCCGGATCAAAAATCTGAAGAATCAGCGATGAAATACTTCTTGCTAGGTGCATTCGCATCGGGCTTTTTGGTATTTGGTATCGCTCTGCTCTACGGTTCAACTGGCTCGACTTCGTTACCCGTTGTAGCGGCAAACTTTGATGGTGCCCTTTCAATGGCAGGGTTGGCCCTCTTCTTGGTCGGTTTGGCATTCAAAGTCGGTGCAGTTCCTTTCCACATGTGGACCCCAGACGTTTATCAAGGTGCCCCAACGGTTGTAACCGCGTTCATGTCAGTGGGCGCTAAAGTTGGTGGTTTTGCCGCAATGATCCGATTCTTTACCCTAGCTGTTCCAGAATCGGCCGCATCTGTTTGGGTTTTGCCCGTTGCAGTTATCGCCGCAATAACCATGTTGCTGGGCAATATCGTTGCGATCTCGCAATCAACCATGAAGCGTGTTTTGGCCTATTCGTCAATTGCTCACGGTGGTTACATTTTAATGGCCGTCGCCGCAATTCCTGATAGTGCAGAAGCGGTTAGTGGTGCTCTCACTTATATGATGGCGTACATGTTCACCAACATTGGTGCATTCGCCATTGTTATGCTGGTTGAGAATCAAACTGACGGTGAAACAACAATCGAGGATTACAAAGGCCTAGCGAAAAACAACTTTGTTGTAGCGCTGGTTTTGGCTTATTTCATGTTCTCGCTAATCGGCATGCCGCTTACCGGTGGATTTATCGGTAAGTTTGTTGTGTTCAAAGCGGCTATTGATGCTAATTTAGTTTGGCTCACTGTATTGGGCGTTATCGCCAGTGCAATCTCAGCATACTACTATCTGCGTGTTGTCTTCTACATGTTCATGCACGATGGCGAAGCAACAGCGGCCAGTGTTCGTCCAATTCAAGCGGCAATCGCTATCGCCCTTGTGGGTACGGCCGCTATCGGCTTTACCCCCGGCCCTTGGATCGACTTTGCACAGGATGCGGTGATGATCGCGGCCGAAGTGCTGTTTGCGGGCTAAGTTCAGCTAACTTTAAAAACAAAAAGCCGCTTGGTGCAGATCGCATCAAGCGGCTTTTTTTGTTTTGGGAGCAGGTGCCAACTTCGTTGGCATTAAGCCCAACAAAGTTGGGCCGTTCCCCTCCCCCCGGGAGGGGCTAGGGGAGGGTCGAGGTATTTATTTGGAGTACTTTCTTTACTTTCAGAGCATGGCACTGATTTAAAATACTTTTCAAAACTGAATCAATTTCCTGCATCACTTGATTATTCCAAAATCGGATAACCGTATAACCGTGAGCCTCTAACCAAGCTGTTCGAATTGCATCATATTCTTTCTGGTCAGCATGAGAGCTTCCATCAAGCTCAATGATCAACTTTGTTTCGTGACAATAGAAATCAACAATAAATCGATTAATGGGATGCTGACGCCTAAATCGATATCCACCTAGATTTTTCTTCTTTAGGAAGTACCAGAGTTTTGCTTCCGGAGTGGTCGGGTCTTTCCGCATTTTTCTGGCTCGATTTAGGATGGTTGGATTTGTTGCTACTTTTCGTTTCATGCTGGTTGTCCTTCTCTGTCAGGTTACCCCCACCTAACCTCCCCCGAGGGGGGAGGAAGTGCCAACTTCGTTGGCATTAAGCCCAACTTTGTTGGGCTGTCGCCCTCCCACTGGGAGGGTCGATCTGCGACCTGCTGAAAATTACGTTGCTTTTATAACCTAAGTGTTACTTAATCTCCAGCAAAAATCGGATCTTGCGGATACGGTTGCCGTTCAATCAACTCGTCTACCGTCAATTGGCCGGAGTCAATCATGCCATCTTTAGCATCAAAAATGCGCCAGTTGTGATATGGCCGAGCCAGCGGCTGTGGATCAACATAAATCGCCCGTACCTCGCCTGATTCCCAGTTGCAGTGGCGCTGCATTTGTTGAAGTAGATGCTCGTTGTGCAAATGCCCGTCCCCAAAGTTCCACCCGAGCACGACACCCGCAACAAGCTCACCATCCCGCCAAACATAATCATCGATGTTATCGACCGCTTTGGGAAGCAAAGAGTGTAATGCCCGGCCGTGTAAATGCATGAGCCTAAAGGCTATCACGCGACTCAAAATACTTTCAGTCGTTGGCTCATCATAAAGCAGGCTGAGCTGTTTGGGGATAAGAGGGGCTGTGGTTTTGATGTTGTCTGCAATTTTTTGCTCTGATCCCTTTTTGAATAGCCAAATGCTGTAGGCCCAGTTGCCTGCATAAAAACGCATCCCCAATAGGAACGAAATCCATGCGGGCCATATGTTGCCGGCCAATGGCATGATGAGCAACGCAAAGAGTAGCATCATGACTAGAAGGGGTGGCATAGCTATAAATGGAGAGACGGCCGCCTGTGCGCCAAAGAGTACAAATCCGCCGTACACCATCATAAAATTCCACTCGATGGGAACACCCATGGGGATGTGGGATGTGATGAAGGTATGGAAGCCCAGCATCACGAACAGGCCGATTACTGTAGCGGGTGATCCTAATCCAAACAGATCACCGCCCAATAGGCCACCGAACATGAGTAAGGCTGGGAATAGAAATTCTGTTGCTGTGCCAAAATGGGCCGCGTTGCGAGCAAAGTTACTCGCTTTTAGATTCTCTGGATAGTCGCGGAATAGTCGTCTGCGCACCGCTTCGGAGCGAATGACGGCGCTGTTGCTGACCATGACGCTGATGACGGATGGAAAGTGGCGGTTGAGTTTTGAAAATGCGGCCCAGAACCAAACCCCGTACCAAACCCATTTTGATGCAGCGATGGCGTGTGTAGGGAATAGAAAAACAGCTAGACCGATGAAATAGTGTTCCGGCCGGGCGGCCATAAACATGGTGCGATCTGTTAGCCCCATGAGGAGCAAGATTACAAACGTGGGCCATAAAATTTGTGGGGTTACGGCTGGCGCAACGAGCACACCCACCATTTGGACGATGAAGGCCACATAGAACAACACGTCTATCCAACGTCGGGTGTCCCCGCCAAAGAAAAACATTCCCGGCCGAAACGGAAGCTTCATTGTGCCCGGCCGAAGCCAGTACAAAAAGCCGCCAACTGGAGGATTATAGCGGCCGGTGAGCGGCCCGCTGCCCGAAGCCATGCCAAGTGCTTCAAACAGCATGCTCCAAGCGATCGCTTTGAGTAGCGCTTCTGGCTTAAACCACCATTCACTCAGGTTGCCAAAGTTCCCCAGATCATTTGAGAACGAGGCAAACCAAGTCCACATCCAAATGTAGAAAACAATTTTGAGTATGTAGAACGCATAGGTGCCAACGGGGGCTCCGTATCCTTGTACGGCCCACATTTGGCACAGCCACTTGGCTCGAATGTGATAGGGTTGTCGGCTCCATTCATCGTGGTCAAAAGGGGGAGATTGGGGGGTCAGTAACTGCATTTTTCCTCTTTAGGTTTTTAAAACAACCAATTCCAAAAAGTAGGCTCAAAGATAATACCTTACGTTAACGTAAAGGGCAAAGGTCGCTTCGCTTACTCACGCAATCTCTGATTGCGTCTCATTTGATCGCATCCTACGATTGCGGTCCGACATTGTTACCCTATAATCTGCGATATGAAAACCCAAGAACAGACTGACCACGCGGCCGGATTTGATATTCAGGCTGATTTTGAACCGTTTAACCAAAAAGATGACGTCTTTAGACGGTCATGGTGGGATGAGCGGATCAAAAGCGAAAAGGCGATGCTGTTTTACGCAACCTATCGAGAGCCGTTAAAAACGTGGCGCAAAGCAGATGGGTTTACGCAAAAGGATTTTGCTCTACGCAACGCCGCTTGGCATGTGAGCGATATTTTTACTGAGTTAAAAGAGGGGCAAGATCGGCGTGAAGGGTTTTCAGACGCATTTACGCTCTATCGTGAACCTTCTGAAACGAAAATCGATATTGGTACTCCGGCCGAAGCTGCGGCTGAGATCAAGCGAGTCGGTCGCTTTTTCGGGGCGGATATGGTGGGGATCACCGGTTTTGACGAGCGCTGGATGTACGTGAACAAATTTAGCGACATGTCGAGCACTGAACGGCCGAACGATATACCAGAAGGGCTGGATAATGTGATTGTGACAGCGCAGGCAATGGACTACGATTTGGTTCGCACCGTCCCATCTGCGCTGAGCGGAGCGGCTACCGGGTTGGGCTACTCGCATGATGCGCTGGTGGTTCTTTCTATCGCACAGTACATTCGGAATTTGGGGTATAACGCTGTTGCCAGCATGAACGACTCGGCCCTTGCCATCCCGCTGGCAATTAAGGCGGGATTGGGCGAATACGGCCGGAACGGGCTCCTCATCACCCCAGAGTTTGGGCCAAGAGTGCGGCTGGGCAAAATTTTTACCGATATGCCATTAGACCATGATGCGCCGATCCAGTTTGGGGTCAAGGAGATGTGCGAAGAATGCAACGCATGTGCAGCCGGATGCCCTGTAAAAGCGATTCCGTTTGGCCAGCCATCTACCGAGCGTTTTAATCAATCTAACCTAAAAGGGGTCCGCAAATGGACCGTAGATGGAGAAAAATGTTTTAGCTACTGGGCGGCTCAGAACAGTGACTGCTCGATTTGTATTCGAGTGTGTCCGTACAATCGGGAGTATGATAAATGGGAGAATCGTGCTTGGCTCCGTCTGGCGAAGTCTCCACTGCGCAAGTTGGCGCTGTGGTGGGATCAGCGACAAAAACGTGGGGAACGGATGAAGCCTAAAATGTGGTGGAAAGCGTGATACGCAACACGGCCGGCTCATTTGCGTAGAGCGTCTTATCTTAATTAATGTGTGACCTTGACGCTTCAGATTGACGTGTCAATATGACAAGAGGAGAAATCGGATGGACCCAATAACATTAGCTGCGTTCATTGGTGGTGGGGCTTTAATGGTCGGATATGCAACTTTAAATTGGTACCGCGACAAAGAAAAGCGGGATGTCAAAAAGATCGATTTGAAAGTATTCGCGGCCGAAAATAGTCTAAATTTTGATCAAGGGGATGAGCAGTTTGTCAAAG
>JAHDGV010001107.1 GCA_020631655.1 Chloroflexota bacterium
CCCAAACCCCAAACCCCAAACCCCATGCCTCGAATTGTTATTGCATATAAAATGAAAAAGCAAACTGTTAAAGCCGCTGTAATCGAGTTCCTGGGGAGCTTCTTGATCACGATGGTCAGTTGCTGGTCTCTCTACTCCATCAAATCAGAACAAATCGACTTAATGGCCCACGCGATTATCGGGGGAATGTTGCTGGGAAGTCTCATTTGGGTGGCCGTGGTCGAATCCGGATCCCACTTCAACCCGATCGTGACTATTGGTACAAAGTTCAAATTTAGCCGTTTAACTCGAAGTCAAGGTGGGCCTGCGGCAGTTTTCCTTCACCAAAGGCGCCATTTACATCGCCGTCCAGATCCTCGGTTCGATCTTCGCTGCTCTGCTGATCCTAATTATAATCCCTTACAAATTCGAGGGCGAAGGCGTCACAAGCATCGAATTCCCGAACATCCCCAAGTCGATCCCCACCTACTGTTCCTTCATCATGCAATTCATCGGGTCTGGCTTCTACGTGTGGACCTACTACGCTCTGATTGTTGACTGCAGAGCCCCTTCCAATATTTTCGGGTTCGCCATTGGCGGTGTGAGTATCCTTTGCGATCTTTGCTTTGGTGAAATGGTGGGCGGGTGTATCAACCCGGTCAAGTACATTGGGCCCAGGCTGGTCACGGCTGAGTTAAGTGAGCCTTGGGTTTATTTTACGGCGCCTTTGTTGGGAGGCATTTTTGCTGGGTTTTATTTCGATTTTTTTGTGTTGGAAAGGAAGGAAAAGGAGGAACTGTTTGATGAAGACGATGATGACCAGTTTTTGACTACGGATCCGTCACCCGAAGACAAGAACGACTTTGGCACATTGATTAACACAAACAGGAACTCTCTAAAGAACATGCTCTTTACAAAAAATAACAGCGAAAAGGACATCGACGCAGATGACAAAAAGGAAGACGACTTGCGCGAAAGCAAAGAACAAAGTCACCTGCAGTCCCAAAGCAGTTTGTCTAACATCTAGTCCCACCCGATCCTCTTTTAATACTCCGGGGTTTGGGGTTTGGGGTTTGGGGTTTGGG
>JAHDGV010001108.1 GCA_020631655.1 Chloroflexota bacterium
TTATGGGGATGGGGTACTCGTTGCCGGGAACTGACCGGGGGCCAATGTAGAGGTTGGAACCGGCGTATTTGTGGGTGGGAAAGGTGTGCTTGTTGCTAACGGCTGAGGCGTATTTGTTGCCAATGGCACCTGTGTCGGTAGAGGAGTGCTGGTAGCCGGTGCGGGCGTGTTAGTTGGCACACTAACGGCCGTGGCTGTGGGTGTGCTCGTTGGAGCAGGGGGCTGAGGCACGGCCGTGTTTGTTGGTGTGGCCGTCATCGTGGGGACGAGGGTTGGCGCGGCTTCACTATTTTCAGACCCTTCAACGACCTCCACAATTTCAGGCGTTGATGTTTGGGTTTCGGTAGGTTCTGCTTCCTCAGAATCATCTTCGTCCTCTTCATCTGCTTCAGACACTACCGGTGTCTCAGTTGGTTCAGCTGTGGGGTCAGGCTCATCATCCGTTGATGTATCTGCAACTTCGGCCGACTCACCCTCATCAGATTCGCTTGTCTCAGTACTTTCTTCAGTCTGCTCAACCTCTTCCGATTCAGGTTCGGCCGCAACGACTTGCTCACTTGAGCTTTCAGCTTCAACAGAATTAGAGGCCCTTTCTAGACTCTCTGTAGGCGATTCAGTAGGTTCAATAACAACTGGGGTCGCTGTTTGCTCAATTTTCCCCTCAACGCCACGATTATCTGGCACTTCTGATTCGTATGCTGGGGGTAATGTGCAACTATACAACAAAATGACTGGGAGCAATACCCAGATTGGCAAAGATGACTTTGAACACATGGTCGTGTGTGGCCTCCTAATTTTGGCTCAATTTATTCGATTTTTTTCTAGGGGAAATGCCGAATCGGTTTTTCCTTTTTTTCCTTGCTTAAGCTCTTACCTTACGGTAGTTCTAACAGCTTACAGGCAAGCTTAAGATTTCATGAGAATACACAATTATTTGAACATCACATTTAGATCAGAATCATTGAACCCACAACCCTAATTTGCTAATCTCACACTGTCGCGAAATCCAGTCATAAACTTGGCAGGATTCCAACTAGATCTCAGTCAGGGGCGAGGAATGGAA
>JAHDGV010000305.1 GCA_020631655.1 Chloroflexota bacterium
GTTTGATTAACGGCCGGATTCAAAATGTCATAGCCACCAATCACGATAATCACGTCTGACCGCACCGCTTTAACTTCGGTGATGATGGTGCGCAGGTTGGTTTTAATTTGCTCGTAAACGGCCGTGTCCGGCCCCCCTGTAAATCCAGCCAAAAGGTCGTTGCCGCCCAGCGTGAAAAATAGAACCGGGCTTGCCAATGTATCGTTGGCAATTGCGGTTTTAACATCGGTAAACCGGCCGCTACACCCCGGGCTACACGGGTCATCGGCCACCCATCCAGCGGCGGTTGAGCCACCTTCTGCAAATGACACAAGGTTGATCGAATCTGAAAGATTTCGATCTGTCAGCGCCTGTTCAAACGAACCAAAGGTGTCTGACATTTGGGCGGTCCAGGAATCCCCAATTAAATACAGGCTACGTGTTGGGTCTGTTTGGGCCGCAACCGGTTGGGTAGAGCTGGCTAAAATCAGGCCAAATAGAAAAATCGAAACGAGAACGAATAAAGGTTTTAGGTTATTTTTTTGAATCATTCGGTTTTTTGTAGGGCAAATCAGGTGGGGGCGGAGAGGTTATTCTGAGATCTTGAATGCTTTTTGCATCTGGTTTAACCCATCTTGTAAAGAGTAAGTTGGCTCCCAACCAACAAGTTGTTTGCTTCGAGCCACATCAGCCATTTGAATGGGGGCTTCTCCCGGCCGACTTGGGAGAGCACCGATTAGCGGTTTACCGTTGCTTTCGGTTAGCTCAAAAATCTGCTCGACTAGCGAGGCCACACTGTAGCATATTCCTGAGCCTAGCTCCACCGTTTCACCCGGTGTTAATCCATCGCTTTCATGGATCGCTTGGAAGCCTGCCACTACATCCTCGACATGAATCCAATCTCGTTTTTGCGTTCCATTGGTCATCGGGAAATCTTCGTGCTTTAGGGCGGCGAGCATAGCGGCCGGGACAATGGCCCGTTCAGGTTGCCAAGGGCCGTAGGCTTGGAAGATCATGCCGCCGAAAATCGGGTATTGGCGGGTGCGGGCATACATCTCACAAAAATGCCAGCCAGCCAGTTTGCTAGCGGCGTAAGGGTTCATTTTTGTCAGTTCGCCTGGAGTGCGGGCCACAATCATTTTTTTAGTCGAAAAGTTTTTCTCAAAGCAGGCTTCTACCAGATTAATCATCCCATCGACGTTGTGGCGGACCGCTTTTTGTGGGGACAAAAACGGATCTGTTGAACCAACGGCCGCCAGATGAATGACGATTTCCGCTTCAGACTCTTTGACTGCGCGGTTAACTAGGCCCGCTGAGCGTAGGTCTGCAAAAACAAGATCAACTTTTTCTCGGATTTGGTCGAGTGGGTGTGGCAGAGGGGTCCCCATCCCATAGGGTTCGCGAACCAGCAGGCAAACTTCATGCTGATTATCAGCAAGTAGCCGTGTTACCAGATTTTTCCCGATAAAACCGGTTCCACCGGTAATAAGCACACGCGACATAAGTGATATTGTATCAAAGAAATTTGGGAGTGATGCGAGTTGCCAAAAGACATTATCTCCCCATCACCAAGAGTTGAAGGATCAACAGTTTCGCAGATTATCCTTCAATTGCTACCATGCTTTCCAAGGCTTAGATTCGTTCCACTGCTTTTTAAGCTCTAACGCATCTTTTAAAGTTTTCATCGACTGCCAGTACCCGGTGTGTTTGTACAGCATCAGCTGATTGTCTTGGGCCAGCTGGGGCAAAATTTCATTTTCAAGATGCAACGCATCCTCGCTGTTGCTCATCATGTCAAGAACCGGCCGCTCAAAAATCATAAAGCCACCGTTGATCCAGTAGGGCAGTTTCGGTTTTTCTTGAAAGCCGGTCACACGGTTGTCCTCGGCCGAGTCGATTACCCCGTACTGAAAATTGACTTGGATGCCGGTGACCGTTGCCAACTTGCCATGCGCTTTATGGAACGCCATTAGATCGGCCAAATTTATGTCGCTGACCGCCTCGCCATAAGCGACAAAAAATCGATCACAATCTGCTAAGTAAGGGGCTAATTTAGCGATGCGGGCCGCTTTTTCAGTCGTTAATCCGGTGTCAACCATCGTGATTTGCCACGGATCATGATCTGGCCGTTTGCCGTATTTTACGGCCGGTTGATTGCTGTTTTTTTGATCGATGGGTTGACCCAAGGTGAGCGTTACATCGCGCGACATCGTTTCGTACTCAAGAAAATAGCGGCGAACTTGATCCCCCAAGTGACCCAGCGCTAGCTGAAAATGGTTGTGACCATAGGCCGAAAAAATGCGTAGAACGTGCCACAACAGCGGCCGTCCCCCAATGTCGATCAGCTCTTTTTTGGTGAGCGTATCTCCCATCCGGGTGCCTTGCCCGCCGCACAAAATGACAACAGGGGTGATGTTTTCTTGGTTCAAATGATTTGCTTGAGTCATAGCTTGCTATTCGGCCGTTGATAATAGCACACGACAAAATTGAAAGCATAAATGATTAACTTGCCTTATGTGTTTTCCCGAGAAAGACAAGTCCGGTTTTTGTAAACAACTGCTCTAAAAACAAGAGAGAAACAGAAACCTGACTGGTCTGTAAACGGGTGACATGAGGGATTAAATTTGCCAGACTATAACAAGTTAATGTTATGACTCGTCAAATAGCGGACGTTTGATTAACATCATAAAAAGCACAAAGCAAACGATCTAGCTTTGTCCCGAAATCACGCACCTTGGTACCCTTGCAAATGGCACTTAACAACTCTGTCCGATTTTTACTGATTGGCACCGTCGTCGCCCTCTTCCTCGCAATCACCCCTTTACTCGGCTACTCTGAGCCAAACACACCCGATCTCACCAACTCCATAAACCTGCATCCGATAAGTACCGGTTTTCAGACACCCGTGGGCATCGTTTCCACCGGAATTGAAAATGACAATCGGCTATTTATTGTCGAAAGAACCGGAAAAATCTGGATTCTTGAAGGTCAGCAAAAATCAATCCGGCCGTTTTTAGATTTAAGCCGTCAAATCTCCCTTGAGGGAGAGCGCGGCCTTTTAGGGATGGCCTTTGATCCTAACTTTGCTTCAACCGGTTACTTCTATGTCAATTACACAACCAACGATCCCAATATTTATGGGGATACGGTCGTCTCACGGTTTAGTGTTTCGGATAACAACAACTTGGCTATTTCAGACTCAGAAGAAGTTATTTTGGAAGTTGCCCAAATTGCGAATAGCCACAATGGGGGACATTTAGCCTTTGATAGCACGGGCAATTTGATCATCGGATTAGGTGACGGTGGGGGAAAGGGTGAAGAAACCCGTGTGTCCCAATCCCGCCAAAGCCTGTTGGGTAAAATGTTGCGCATTAATGTGAGCGGTGAGGGGTTGCCCCCGGATCAAGGGTGCGGCCGAGTGCGCAACTACTTAATCCCTGTAGATAACCCTTTCCCACTGGGAGAAAATGGATGCTCAGAGATTCTTTCGATCGGCTGGCGGAACCCGTGGCGCTATAGTCTGGATCCCGCAACCGGCCGGATGTGGGTGGGGGATGTTGGTGAACAAAAGTTTGAAGAGATCAACATTATTCCACGTACCACCAATGTTTTGCGCAATTACGGCTGGCCGTGCTTTGAAGGGGTTGAAACTTGGCTGGATAACTGCGAGATTAGCAACGGAGCGATCAAAACTGATCCGGTAGAAATCTATACCCGAGTAGATGATGAAGGGAACTTTTTGGGTGTATCTGTTACCGGAGGATACGTGTATCAGGGAGAGATTTTTCCTGAACTACAAAACACTTACTTTTTTGGAGACTTTATCTCTGGGAATATTTGGGCCATTGACACGGAGGATGATGCCGCAAATTCCCGTTTGATCCATGGGTCTGATGCGAATATTTCAACGTTCGGGATCGATTCGGCCGGAGAACTGTATTTGGCCGATTACCAATCGGGTGAAATCCATCGGGTGATGGGTAATCAGGCGGCCTCGATCAAGATCGTCGGGCCGGGATTAACGCTCCCAGATCGATTTGGCGTGTGGCGGATCGAGGTAACCAATATCGGCGGTGAGCCAATCGATGAAATTCAGTTTTCTGGCGATATTCCTCAAGAGGTTTTGTACGTAGATGGTGGTGAGTATCGGAATCCATCGGTCATACTGACTTTCGAAGACATTCAACCCAATCAGACCCAAGTTCAAAGCTGGCGTGGTTTGTTGCCTAAAGAGCCGGTGACTCTGCAAAATCCAGATTATCAGGCAAACCTAGATGGCCTAAGCTATGTTGAACTTGATGAAGGGGTTCCGAATACAATAATTACCAATCAGATCTTTCCAACTTATTTGCCCGTTGTGAGGTAATTAAGGCAAACTTATTCAGCGTATGAGTAAATTTGAACACATGAACATCGCTCCGCATGAGGTGCCGCTGGAAGATGAGCTTAAGCAGTTGCTCGAGCTTTCGGCCGAAATGCACCATCACCTGTGCCCGCGCCAAGTTTTAGGGGTTCGGGTTGGGTTGTTGGGGATGGAGCTGTTGGGGTTCAAAAAGCCGGTCCGACAAAAGCGCTTGCTGGTACTTGTTGAAACAGACGGTTGTTTTGTGAGCGGTGTGCAGGCGGCCACAGGCTGTAGCGTTAACCGGCGCACACTGCGCATCAACGATATCGGCCGGATCGCTGTCACCTTCGTCAATGTAAAAACAGAAGAGGCGGTTCGTATTGCCCCTCAAATCGATGTGCGCCAAAAAGTATCAGATCAAATGGAAGATGCGGAGTCTCGTCGGGCCAGATACATGGCCATGCTCCAAAAATATCAGGTGATGCCGGTCGATCAACTGCTAAAAGTTGAGCGGGTCAAGCTATCCAGACCGGTGAGCGAGATTGTCAGCCGGCCGTTTGTGCGGGTCGATTGCTCGGTATGTGGTGAAGAAATTATCAACGAACGTGAGCTAACAATCGATGGGAAGCCTGTTTGCCAGCAGTGTGCCGGTAAAGGGTATTACGAGCTTATCTAGGTTACTTTGTAAAGAGGTGTTCAACAATTGCGAGGACGTACTTCGACAAGCTCAGCACTCCTTGCAAACGAATGACTAATTGCCCGCATTAACCCAATCGCTGTATCGCTGGATTTGAACCTGCATCAGCTTCCCTAAATCCTCATCATTGTTCCAAGCCTTATACCATTCGGTGATATCAGCCAGCGTTTGCTCCCAATCGTAGCCCGGCCGCCAATCGAGCTTGCGGGCCGCTTTTTCCCAGCTAAGGCGCAGATAGCTGGTTTCCAGCTTATCTGCATCAGGATTTTCACAGATCCATTCCCCGCTACCCCATTGCTCAATCAATTTTTCAGCGATTTGGCTCGTTGAGATCCCATTCATTTCCGGCGGGCCAAAGTTCCAAGCTCCGCTCCATTGCTCTGGATTGCCCGCGAGCATTTTAGCACCCAGTAGCAAATAGCCGCCTAGCGGGACAAGCACATGTTGCCACGGCCGAATGTAATTCGGGTTCCGCACCACAATTGGGCCGTTGTCGATTAGGGCTTTCATGCAGTCCGGCACAAGCCGAAAATCGGCGAAGTCTCCGCCGCCAATCACGTTCCCCGCACGTACCGAGGCCACAATCACATTGTGCCGATCACCGTGCCACTCCGGCCGGAAAAAGCTCTGCACGTACGAACTGATGGCCAGTTCCGCCATCGCTTTACTGGCGCTGTAGGGATCTTTGCCCCCCAGCCGATCATCTTCTCGATAGCCGTACAGCCATTCTTTGTTCTCGTAAACCTTGTCGGTGGTAATACACACAACCGCTTTCACAGCGTCACAGTGGCGGGCCGCTTCAAGTATGTTAATTGTCCCTTGGGCGTTGGTGCCAAACGTTTCGCGCGGATTTTCGAACGAAGTCAAGACCAAAGGCTGAGCCGCCATGTGGAAAATGATCTCCGGCCGTTCAGCCTGAATCAGCCTGTTCAGCGACTCAAAATCATTGATGTCGCCCTGCACATCGGTGATTTGGCTGGCTAAATCACACAGCTCGTAGTTTGATGGGGATGTGGGGGGCTCAGGCAAGCTGAAACCAACCACGTCTGCACCCAGCATTAGGCACCAGCCGGTAAGCCACGATCCTTTAAAACCGGTGTGGCCGGTAATAAGGACCTTTTTGTTTTTGTAACTACTTAATTCTTCAAGCATAGATCAAAATCTTCGCCAAAATTTGGTGGGAGTAGTCTGAAAAAACAGTCCAGAAGTTTTCTCGGGTCCATCAGAGATGCGTCATACCCGCGAAGGCGGGTATCCAGTGCTAGATTTGGCGCTGGATTCCTGCCTGCGCAGGAATGACGCCTCCACTAAACATTTTCAGACTTCTGGGTCAGAGTACCGAATTGTTGGTCAAAAAACTAAAGTCCATTTTCTTCGTAGTAAGCGTCGATTGTTTTCTCAAACTCAGCCACTTCGGTGTAGTCTGGCATGGCGAGCAGTTCGTCAACTTCGGCCGGGGTGCGGTG
>JAHDGV010001109.1 GCA_020631655.1 Chloroflexota bacterium
TGAGCGATCTGTTTGAGGCGACCGCGTGGGCGACAGAAGAGTCGATTATCAACGCGTTGGTGGCGGCCGAAACAACAACCGGCATCAATGGGAACACATTTCATGCCATCCCGCATGACGAGTTGCAAGCGGTGTTGAAGAAGTACGGACGTTTAGAGACCAGTCAGGTTTCAAAATAGGTGTTTCAGGCTAGGAAGCAAGGTTTCTAAAAACCTGACTGGTCTTTTGGACTCAACTTATGAAACTCTTTGAACGGCTTTGGCAAATGCCCTATTTGCTCCTGATGTTTCCGCCGCTGTTTTGGGCCGGGAACGCCGTTTTGGCACGGGGTACAGTCGGTATTGTGCCACCCATCAGCCTGTCGTTTTTTAGGTGGGGATTGGCTTTTGCGATTGTTCTACTCTTTGGATTTAGTCAGGCTCGGCAAGATTGGCCGCTGGTCAAAGAAAAATGGTGGGTCGTTGTTGGGCTCGGCTTTTTGGGGATCACCTGCTTTAGCGCGTTGCTCTACGTGGCGGCACAAACAACCACATCGATCAATTTGGCCGTGTTGCAGACGGTGTTGCCCGCTATTGTGATCTTGCTCAATTTGGCCCTGCTGGGTGAGCGTGTGACCGGCCGACAAGGTGTCGGTGTGGCGATCTCGATTATCGGGGCGGTGGTGATTATTGTGGCCGGTGACCCACGCAGACTGATTGAAAACGGTCTGGTCGTGGGAGATGCGATCATGATGTTGGCGGTGACGCTGTATGCGACCTACTCGGTGTTGTTGCGCTTCCGGCCGGATATTCATCCGTTTAGCCTGCTGGTGTACACCTTTGGCAGCGGGTTGCTCATGCTGTTCCCGGTCTATTTGTGGGAGCTGGGCACGGTCGGCGGATTTGCGGTGACGCCCGGCGTGTTGCTGTCATTTTTGTATTTGGGTACATGTCCCACGATTCTGGCTTATTTGTGCTGGAATCAGGGGATCAAGCTGGCTGGGCCAAATGCGGCCGGGCTGTTTATTAATTTGTTGCCGGTGTTTGCGGCCATCCTAGCGATATTTTTCTTGGGAGAAAGAT
>JAHDGV010001110.1 GCA_020631655.1 Chloroflexota bacterium
TTATTTTGGCAGAAAATTCCAATTCTTGCTGGTCCTATTTTAGGGGCTCATTACCATTGTTCTATGGAGAAAACAGGTAGACCCGAAGGGCGGGGGGAACGGTGATTGTGGGGCTTGAACGTATGTGGTGGTTTGGTGTGGGTGTTAGGGGGGCAACGGCCGGTGGGGTACTTTACCCTAAATTAAGGCGAGGGACCGGCCATAGATGGTGGGGCTTATTTTTCACAGATACGGATATACAGGATCATAAATTTTTGAGGTAGGTGTCAAGGGCTTTTTGGAGGGCGGTAAAGGTTTTGCCGCCGACTTTCATATTGATGCTTTCTAGGATGGCTCGGGTGAAGTGGCCGTCGCGCATGGCTTGGCGAATTTCGCGCTGGGGGTTGCCGATGAGGATGGCGCGTGGGGCGGTGCTGATGTGGATGGGTTCGGTTTGGCCGGTGGTTTTAATGGAGATGATGCGGCTGCTGTGTTCTCCGGCGCTGCCGATTTCGAGATTGGTGTTGGGGATGCGTTTGTAGCTGATGGGCTGGATCATGGAGGGATGATACCAAACCATTGAAGGGGTAACAAGATTGTGTTATAGTTTTAGTGCTAATTCTTTAAAGGGATTTGCACTAATAAACTTGAATTCGTTTTTCTCGGCGTGTTTTTTCAACACAGAGGCGCTGAGGGTGGGTACTTGATGGTTTTTAATGGTTGAGGTTAAAGCATTATGGATTTAGTGGTTAAGGATGATGGGCAGTTGGAACCGGCCGGAAAGAATGAAGCTCTTTCGGTGATGGGCAAGGTGGCGAATCGTGCAGCGGCGGTGTCGGTTTTTGAGCGATACCATGAGGAACAGGCGGCTGCTACGGTGAAAAGACATGCTCAGTCGTTGGGTTCGTTTGGGGAGTTCTTGACGACGGCCGCTGGTGAGTTTGGCATTGAGGTTGAGACGTTGGATTTTCAGAATGATCCGTCTGCGTGGGCTCCGATTAGTTGGGGGCTGGTGCAGGGGTTTAAGACGTGGATGCTGAATAGGGGGTATGCGGTTGGGACGATTAATAAGCGTTTGGA
>JAHDGV010001111.1 GCA_020631655.1 Chloroflexota bacterium
TGGTTTCCACCAACGGCCGAAATGAGCCGTGACCGCATAAAAATATTGATTTAAGCCGTCACTGGTGAAAATCGGCAAGCAATCTGGCTTTAGTCGTTGCCAGACTTGATGGAGCAAGTGGCAGGCATCATCGGTTGATCGTCGGCCGATATGGAAAGCCATGATCAACTTTGATTGGGCTGCAACGGCGGTCCATATCCAAAGACGCTCTTCATCTCGTTTCACTTTTGTCACCAGCTCATCGAGCTGGAGGTGGCCAACTTCAACTGCTAGGTGAAGCAATCTCTCGTGCAAACGGTGACTGTGTTCCCCCGATTTTATGAGCCACTGACTGATCGTTGTGTGACTGAGACCAAAGATCCTTTCGGCCGCCGATAGGTCAACCCCTTCAGATAGCGCCGTCATCACCATCGCCACCGTTGCAATCGGCGTTTTGAGCCAATAGAGTGGGGTACAGTAGCGGCTGGTTCGGCAAGAACCACACGCTTGACATTTAAAATACCGAATTTGTTGCTTACCTCGGCATCCATTGCTAACAAGGGCATGAATCTCTTGATCGGCTACTGCAAAATAATGGCACAACGGGTTGAGACAGGCAAAGCCGTTGGTATTAATCGTTTTCCGGCGGCCGCGACGGCTCTTTATTTCTGACCACGGAATAATTTCCCTGTTTGGCCGATCTGGAAGATGGCAGCATCCTTCATTGCACAAGGGACAATCGGCCGGTGATTTTGGTTTGAGGGATCGTCGGCCTCGTTTTTTCTTGAAAAACTCCTTGATCCAACGGCTAATTTTTCGCCAGTATCGAGTTAACAAATAAGTGAGGAGGCAGATAAGTAGGCAAATGGCAAGTTCGAGTAAAATTTGTTTGGAAGACATTGGCTCATTCAGTATCATTTATCTCAAAAAATGAGGGATTTTACTAAATGGGTCGCCTGATTTCACATGGATTTCAATTGGGGGAGAAGATTTGATTTATCCGTTATCTTCAAATGCACTACCTGAACGTCGAAATGGAACAGCCCGATCGATGAACAGCACTCAAGTTCGTAAAACA
>JAHDGV010001112.1 GCA_020631655.1 Chloroflexota bacterium
GCCGCAATCAAGTCTTTCTTCACCATAAAGCTTCCACCACACGCATGAACCATGGGAAGGTTGAGGTAGTCGGTCAGGTTATTGGCATTGATGCCACCTGTGGGGATAAAGGTCACATCAACATAGGGGCCACCAATCGCTTTAAGCGCTTTGATGCCGCCCGCCACTTCGGCCGGGAAAAACTTGAGCAAGCTGATCCCTTTGTTCAACGCCATGTTGATTTCAGTTGGCGTCATGACACCAGGGGTGATCGGCATATCGTTGGCCAAACACCAGTCAACAACCGCTTCGTCGAAACCAGGGGTGACAACAAACTGCGCTCCGGCCGCTTTAGCCGTTTCAGCCTGCGCCACTGTCAAAACGGTGCCTGCACCCACACACATGTCTGGATGGGCGGCCGCCATCTTTTCAATCGCTTCGGCCGCGGCCGCTGTGCGAAAGGTAATCTCAGCACAGGGCAGATTACCGGCCATCAAGGCCCCGCCCAGCGCGACCGCGTCGGCCGCATCTTCAATCGCTACTACGGGAATAATCCCGATATTTCCCAAACGGGTTAGTATGCTGTTCATGTTTCAAATTCTCCAAATTAAAAATTTAAGTGGAAAGTAAAAAGTATGAAGTAACAAGCGCTAAGCCTTTTACTTCACACTTTCCACTTACACCTTCTTACTGATCCCGTCCCACAGCCCAAGTAGATAATTCGCACCGATGGCACGATCATAGAGGCCGTAGCCCGGGATACCGGTTTCGCCCCAAATCATCCGGCCGTGATCGGGTCGCAGAGGCCCCGTAAAGCCGATCTCAGCAAATGCGGCCATCACTGCAACCATATCAACGTCTCCGTATGACGGGGGATGAGCCACTTCGTGGAAATGTTTGTCACCCACATGCTTCACATTGCGGCAGTGGGCGAAATAAATTCGATCTCCAAAGCGACGGATCATTTTCGGCAGATCGTTGGCCCGATTGGCACCCATCGAGCCGGTGCAAAAGGTGAGTCCGTTGGCCGGATTGGTGTTGATCTCGAGCACTTTCGCCAGCGATGCCTCATCTT
>JAHDGV010001113.1 GCA_020631655.1 Chloroflexota bacterium
ATCCGGGAGGAGGCATACTTGTTCGTGATGAGTTTGGGGATTTGACCGGAATTGTGCTTGAGAACGCCCAGCAGGCGCTACGCACGGCCGCCCTTGCCCCAACCTCAGCCAATCTGTCACGCGGCTACTTCGCCCTTCTCTCCTCACTCGACACGCTTAACAGCAACGGCATTACCAGCATCAGCGACGCAGGTGGCTATTGGACTCGGGGTCATCATCAAATTTGGGAGCGGGCTTTGGAAGATGGGACCCTGACTGTGCGAGCCAGCAACGCACTCTATCTGTTCCCAGAGCGGGATTTTGATTCTCAACTGGCAGATTTCAAGCGACTTTATACCAATGACCCAACGTCGCTTTTGCGTTTTAATCAGGCCAAAATTTATACCGATGGGATTTTGGGGCAAGGGACCGGGTTGGTTGTAGAACCCTACGAGCAGGTTTTTGGGCTACCTGGCGTTCCGGCCGGTGGTTTTCCCTATTTCGATACCGCAACGCTCAATCGGTATGCGCAAGAGCTTGATGCGGCCGGATTCCAACTCCACTTCCATGTGACGGGTGACAGGGCAACCCGCCTCTCACTCAATGCGATTGAACAAGCCCTCGACACAAACGGCTCGGCCGATCCTCGCCATCGATTAACCCACTTGTACCTAGTCCATCCAGATGACCGGCCGCGCTTCGCAGAGCTGGACGTCATCGCAGACTTCCAGTTGGCTCCTAGTTCGGTGGATCAGGCCTACCAAAACGATATCGCTGAGTTAATCGGCCCCAGATCGCGCGAATTGCTCCCCGCCTTTGATCTGTATGATCAAGGAGCAACCATCACCATTAGCAGTGACTGGGATGCAGATGCGCTCTCACCCTTTGTCAAAATGGAGTCAATTTTGTTTCAAGATGCGGATAACGTGCCAGAGCTTGAAACGATCATCGAGTGGATGACGATTAATTCGGCCTACCTGCTTCATCAAGACGAAATTACAGGCTCAATTGAAGTAGGCAAAGCGGCCGATTTGGTGGTCATTGATCAGAATATCTTTGAAATCAACCCCGGCCG
>JAHDGV010001114.1 GCA_020631655.1 Chloroflexota bacterium
AACGGACTCTTAATCCGCAGGTTCCAGGTTCGAGTCCTGGCGGGGGCACAAAAAAGCCAGATCATTTTTGATCTGGCTTTTTTATTACCTTGCAAAATAAATTTGATGGGCAGTGTTAAACAGCAGGCTTAGATTTTCGTTTAGGTCTAAAATATCCCCTAGTTTTGAACAACTGCGTTGGCCACAAAATCAAATTCTAAAACCACTTCTTCAACGACCCCGTGGTAATCAAATCCGTTTTCAGCATTGTTCAAAATGTTGTAATCACTTCGATTCACTGTTGTTTTTGCCCTGCCACGTAACTCTTCCAAAGAGCTAACCAGAAGCTCGACATCAAATGTGGCCTGCTGAGTTGCTCCCCGAATGGTTAAATTACCCGTAACGGTAAAAGCATACAACTGACCAACTTCAACTAATTCTGGCATGCCAGTTAAAGTGATGGGAGCAAATTCTCCAAACTCATAGATGTCTTGAGCGGTGAGCAAAACACAGCAACGAATCGATAGATCTCTTTGTGGATCATCGGTTACTAGTGAACGCAGGTTGACCCGGATTACGCCCAGTTGAGAATTGGCCGGTGCGTTAAAATCAACAATGATGTCACCCGCTATCTGGTTTGTCCGGCCGACTGCAGTCCCTTCAGGAAACGTTTCATAAACTGAAAATCTAGCCTCAGATTGCTCTGAATTAATGCGAAACAGCTTAGGAGCCAATGTCGGCTCGGCCGTTGGAGAAGGTTTAATCGTTGGCTCTGGTGTCGGTTCTGATGTTGGCTCGACAACAACCTCTTGTGCTTGATTATTTTGTTCTTGAACGACGGGAGCCGCTAACTCTTGCGTGGGTTCTGGGGCATCTGTAACAGTAACTTCAGTTGGCTCAGCAATAGGGATAGCTAAAGTTGGCGCACTTATTGGCTCGCTAGGCTCGGCCGTGCCGCCGGTGAGTGTGATGAAAGCAAATAGCGCCACCAGCGCACCAAAGATTGCCCCCGTACTAAATATAGCAATGCTATATAACAAATTTCTTCGAGATCTATTGTTTGATTGATTCATA
>JAHDGV010001115.1 GCA_020631655.1 Chloroflexota bacterium
CCGGGGTCAGTTTCCCCCGCTAAAATCTCCCTTCTGGAATTGGAGCAAAAATCGCTTCGCTTTTGACTTCGCTTTCTTGGTGATGTCATCTTTGAATTCAGGTGAAGCCAAAACAGACACCATCTCCACCCCAGACATTTCAGCGATATGCTGTTTCGCCTTGGTCTCAGCTTCCAACTCAGATAGCTCAATGGTTAGCTCCGCCTGCCGCTTGGCCTGATCGGCCGCGAACTTCGAGCTTTGCCGTTGCACCTTGTCAACGATCCGGCCGGTCTGAATCTCAAGATCAGCCATCTCTTGGCTCATTTCCGCCTGAGCCTTAGTCAGCTGGGCGCTCAGCTTTTCACGCGCCATCTGATTCTTGATCTGCGCATCGGTCATCCACAGCTGCACCTTCGGGCTAACAAAGCCAGAGATCACAAACAGGGCGACCAAAATCGGCGGGGTGGTGGGAACGATCCAGTTCTTGTAAAACACCAAAGCCTGTGGGATTTCCTGCACCATGTCGGCCGTGATCAAGCCACCTGTTTCAAGTGTCGCCAGATAGATCAGGTGTGCGTGGTGAAAATTGGCGTAGATCGCATTCACCGCCATAAAAATCACAATGAGCAAAAACGAACCCCACATCGCCCAAGATTGCCCATCACCCTCAACCAATCCTTTGGCCAGCACAATGCCAGAAATCAGGAAGGCTAGCTCGTAGACCAGTAGCCCCAGCGTCTGCGGGCTAAAGATTTCGGTGATCCCCAACGCGGCCATGTTGTGGGGGACGGTGTAGAACGCCAACAGCAGCTTTAAGATAAAAATCGAGGTGGTCACTCGGCGCATTTGCCCTTTTGTGGGGCCGTTGCTCATATCTCTCGATTGGCGCATCCGGCCGGTAAATTGGCTCGTTTGGTTTAGCAGGTCGTTTAAATTGCTCAACATTTTTATGTTCCTCATTTGATTTAGGTGGCCGTGACCGACTAAAATAATCACAACCGACCCATATGCTTGCTTTAACGTCAACATTGGGGAGGTGGCCGCGTTGAATTGAACCTTGGCGCGGCCGTT
>JAHDGV010001116.1 GCA_020631655.1 Chloroflexota bacterium
GGGGGAACCCCTGACTCCAAGGGTGGGTCCCTTTGTCTCCCATGTAGGCGCCGAAGGCATCCTGAAAATCATAAAGGGTTTGATAAATTCCGGTGACCGGTATGTGCCGCAAAAAGGTGTCTGGAGTCATAAAAGAGGGTTGTTCTGGTAAAGATTGTTTCTGAATTTTAGCATGGACGGGTTACGAGATAAAGATGCAAGGTGACAAAAAGTATAGTTTTGTCATTTTAATAAATATCAGCTGTATGTAGTGTCATCATAATAGGTTACAAATAACTGCCAGATGGTGGACCAACGTTTCCAGCCGTTTTTGTTATTTTGCAGTTAAGAAATGCGGATTAGAAATTCAAGATGTGATAGATTAGCGGCCGGAAGAAAAGTGTGACAGGTGCGAGACTACAGAAAAAGGAATTTATTTGAAATGGACTATTTTGGGGCACCCAAATTTTGGCCATCTATAAAGCAATTACTTATGCTGGGCGCGGTTGGTCTAATTGCCGCTTTGCTCAGCATTTCCAGCGTCCAGTCGGCCGTTGAATACCCGGTGCTGGCGATGTTTGATGAATCAAACGGCGCACCGCTGGGGCAGGGGCATGTGGGCTGGCATCAGGGGCTGCTGTTTGTTCCCAGCGGCCGAGACGCAGGTGCACCGGGCGGAGGCTTTAGCTTTTACGATATTTCTGATCCCCGAAATCCTGAGCTTGTAAGCACAAAATTTGACGATGAGTTGAGCACACTGCGGGAGATTCATACCTTTGGAGTTAGCGGAAATATTTTCGCCATGCAAAGCACCGAGGGGATTATGTTTTGGGACATGAGTGATGTTCAATCCCCTCAACTGGTACATCACATGGATTTGCCGGGGGTGCAAGAAGCCGATTACGGCGGGGCGTGGTGGCTCCACTGGCAAGCCCCCTATTTGTATTTGGCGACGCTAGAAGGGGGGCTGTACATCGTCAACACAGCCGACATCGAAAACCCTGTGCTAGTGAACCGCTTGTCGCCCGGTGATTTAGGGATGGCGCCACGCGCGGCCTTTGCGGTCGGCAATC
>JAHDGV010001117.1 GCA_020631655.1 Chloroflexota bacterium
GGATGACCACTCGAAACGCTTGCCCCACGCCGGTCTCGGCGGCCGTGGCTCGGATTGAGGTCACAAAATCATCGTCCCCCAACAGTTTCCCTTTGGGTGAAATGATCATCCGGTAGGTGTACGCAGCTTCGCTACTGCGGCCGATAGCCCAGGCTTTGTACTCCCCATATTTCTGCCCCATTCCGTTTTCGTCATAGATCGGTCCACGCGGCCGACGATCGGGGTTTTTTCCCCCATCCCCATAGACGTTGTAATAGATGAGCCGCTGTAAGTCACCGGTCAGATGCCGACCGGTTTCCTGGGACCGATTGCGAATGTAGCGGGCTTTGACCAAGCCGTATGATCCTTTACCTCTAGTCCGTCTCTGGCTCATCAAGCACCTCCTCCGCCACGTATGCGTCTAGCTCATCGAGCAGCTGTTGCAGTTCATCAACCGGGCTACGCAACGCTCTGACGGTACGATACCGATATCCTTGCGTACGCTTTTTGAGGGCGGCCAGTAAAATTTGGGTATCTGGTTCATCTTGATTGAGCTGCATAAATTTCTCAAAGTCGGCCAGCGATTTGCTCTGCCCCGGCCGGAGCTGATCCAAGTAATCCCGATACCGTTCCTGTAGCGTCCACCACATCACGGCCGACGCCGTTTCTTTGGCCGTCCCAGCTTCCATCGCCGTAAAGGCATGGAGCTTGGCGAAGCGGTTGAACTGCTTGCCGATCTCATGGCGCACCCCGGCTCGAACCCATTCGAGAATCCCCATGTGAAAGGTCTCTTCAACTGCGAGCAGTGCCAGCGTTTCGATGGCGCAAGAAAACGTCAGACCGTTCCGGTCTGCATACCCCTTGATCGCCTCAAGGCTTTCAGGGGCAAGATAGATTGTTTTCTTCTGGCGATTTTTTGAAAGTCGTTTCAACATAAAATTGCCTGACCGCTAATTCCCAAAGGAATTAGCCTAAGGTCAATGCTGGGTCCGCCATTTTCAAATGGTGACCCCAGTATTGACCCGTTTTGCGAGAGCAAAATTTGGCTTGTGGCTTGCCACAAACAAACGTGA
>JAHDGV010001118.1 GCA_020631655.1 Chloroflexota bacterium
CTTGATCGGCCGTATTTCGAGGCGGCGTTTCAGAAGATGCAGAGCCTAATCCCCTTCAGCCCTAACAAACGGTATCTGATTCACCGAGATTATGAGTACAACAATGTACTGGCTGAAAATGGGAAAGTCACGGCCGTGCTCGACTGGGGCATGGCCAGCTACGGCGACTTTGTTTACGACATCGCCTATCTCGATTTTTGGCGCGGCAACGTTGACCTCGCATCCCACTTCCGTGATTTTTACACCCAAAACGGGATGGATGTTTCACACTTCGACGAACGATTTTCTTGTTGCACCTTGTATATCGGGCTAGATGGGATGCGTTTTTGTGGCAAGATGGGTGACTCAGATGCAATCGCCCATATTCAACAAATCCTTGCGCCCCATTTAGATTAACCTGTTGCGTAGAACGTATTGCGTTATACGTTCTACGCTCTGAAACTCACATGTCAGATTTTAAAGCGATCCATCAACAAACAATGCAAGGGGTGTACGAACGGAACGCCCAAACGTGGGACGATCAGCGGAACCGCTCGCTTGTAGAAAAAGGATGGCTCGACAAATTTATCGGCCGCATCCCGGCCGGTGGTTCGGTGCTTGATGTGGGCTGTGGCTCGGGTGAACCGATCGCCAAATATCTGATTGATCAAGAGTTTGCTGTTACAGGCATCGACGCGGCCGAAGCGATGATCAACATCTGCTCTAAACGCTTCCCTAACCATATTTGGCAGGTAGTTGACATGCGCCAGCTGGATCTCGACCGGAAGGTTGATGGCATCATCGCATGGGACAGTTTCTTTCATTTAAACCAAGATGAACAGCGCCAAACGCTCCAACGCTTTGCACAGCATCTAAGCAAAAACGGGGCGATGTTGCTCACGATAGGGCATGAGGCCGGAGAGGTGTTAGGCTCAGTTGCCGGTGAGCAAGTCTACCATTCAAGCTTGGCTCCGGAGGAATACAAATCGATTTTAAGCGCGGCCGGGCTTAAAAATATTGAAATCGTTTTTCAAGACCCAACCTGTGGGCACCGAACCATTTTGCTGGCACA
>JAHDGV010000306.1:0-1964 GCA_020631655.1 Chloroflexota bacterium
AGCAACGGATGAGAAGTATACACACCACTTTTTTCCAAGTCAACAGTTTTACAAAAATTAGTTCCTTAAAATTTACAATCCTCAAAATTCCAGAGGTAGAGGTGTGTTTTCGTACCTTCCGGGGGTTGTAGCTCGGCCGAGAATTGTAAGTTTGGCAGGTGTTTGCAATTCTATCCTCGAGAAACCATTTGACATGAGACATTGGTCCAATTCTGATTTGTTCCAAAATCGTGTGAAATTTAAGGGGTCAACCAAATTTCTGACTGGAGAATTCAGAGTTTCGTACATCACAAGTCGACCATTTGGTTTCATAACTCGGCTGATTTCTGTAAGGAACCGTTCACGGTCACCGGCTTGGGTGATCGATTGAATGACATTGTTGAGAACCACCACATCAATCTCGCCATCTTGTATGGGAAGAAGAGTCATGTCTCCGGGGATAAATTTAACTCTGGGATCTTTTTCTGGCAGAACATCGTGCAGGCGCGTTCTGCGTATGGCGGCCGATTGCATATCCTTGGGATTGTAGATATCAACGATCCACATTTTCCCTAGATTAAGTTTGGTGATGATCGGTGGAGCCAGTCGGCTATCGGCCACGTAGGGGAATAGAACTTGATCTTCAGACGATATTCGGCCTTTGCTCACAATCCATTTTGGAATCTGTAAAAGAATGGCCCGCTCTGTTTGCAAATAGAACCATGATTGTGTAGCTACAAAAATTATCAGAAAAACAAACAGAATGAGAGACACCAGCCACCATTCGGCCGTTCCTTGGCTAACTGCTGCCCATCCAAAAAAGGAGATTAATCCAACAAAAGTTACCAAAGTAGTTAATAGAAAGGGCCAATGTATGTTCCAATGTCTGCGAAAGCTATTGTTCATAGGGTTAACATCGCCTGAGCAAACGAGTTTAGATTAGGTGAGTTTATGGCTTTGAAGGAGTTTGTTTGACTGGTTAGCCGTTCTAAAAAAGCGAAATGGGGTTCAAATGTGATTGTGTCCCAATTATCCACACTTTGTGACATGGTTTGAGATAAGGCAATACCGGCTGGAATCTGCGTGAGGCGGCTATCATCTTGATTTGGAGCAACCTCAGGGAAAACTTGAACACCAACTTGGGCCGTTTTTTTTATTTTGTTTTCAATATTCTCTGCAGAGAAATGATATTTCCCATCCACACCAACGGAGGAGGATGCCTTATCTATCAAGGAAAGCGGGGCTAAAAGCTCTACCGTTTTTGGGTGTACATTGATCTTTCCGGGTGATGGCCAAGCGACAATTTGATTGTCTAGATTTTCTGACAAAAAGATTGCGTCATTCCCTAGATATCGCCATCCATTCTTCAATAGAAAAAGTCCTGACGTTGTTTTGCCTGAACCTGAAGGGCCAATGATTAGTGACACGCAATCTTTTGTGGGATGGGCAACTCCAAATGCATGTACTATATATATAGATAAGCGTCGCAAGAGTGGAGCAAGAATAGTGAGCGTTATATCCTCTGTTTGACCAGCTTTGATGTGCCTGTCTGAAATATAAAGCTGTGCAGTTGTAGTTGTATCGGTTAACTTTGAGTCCCCCAGATTGCTGAAGACCAATACCGCACCTGAAGCCAGTGACAGAGTTGATGTCCCATCTGCTGAAGTTGCTAGCGAATAGGAACCGGATTCAGAATTGAACATCCGGATCGATAAGCTGGGATCATGTGATGGGGCTTGATCAAGCGGGTGTGCTTCTATAGTGATGGTGGGATTTGTAGCTTCGGTTTGGTGGCAGGCAAAAATATCGGCCCATTCCTGTTCTACGGCCGAAATTTGAGTTTTTAGCTGGATGGGGATGTTGCAAAGTGAAATGTTCATGCCTTGTGGGATGGGATTATACTCAAGAATCGACAGCTTTTGATACAATTGTTTATTAGATATTTGAACTATGTCATCTGAGATCAAGATTTTATCCAATCGAAC
>JAHDGV010000306.1:2064-6415 GCA_020631655.1 Chloroflexota bacterium
CAAACAGTAGGTCGATTTAAGGGGCGGGATGTTTGGTTTTGCCATTTGGCCTCGGCCGCTGAACTGAGAGAAGCCATCTGTAAAGATGAAACCATAACGGTTAAAGAATGCGTATCAGTAGTAGATTTAGCCGTACGTAATGACGTTGGTTTAGCTGATGAAGACCCAGACCGATATTTGAACGCTTCGGTGGGTCACGTCGCGTTTCCTTGGACAGAGCCATCCCTGCCGGTGACCGTGCCGGTTTCGGGTGAGGTGCAGAATGGTTGGCATTTACTGCCCCCTCACAAAACGTTGGGGAATTTGGCTGAATTGGAACTTCCGTTGGCTTTAGAACGTTTAGAAGGTGATATTGAGACTCCCGACGGGTTGATCTGGCGCTTGGAAGATGAAAGCGTCATCCTGTTTGAACCTCAGTCTCAACAGGTATTTGGTTTGAATGGATTGGGAGCGACCGTGTGGAAAATGTGTGCTGGATATCGGAATCGGAGCATGGTGAAGAAACAACTGCCGCTTAAAGATGCTACAAAAATCGAAAAATTGATAGATCAATGTCTTGCGAACCGGCTGTTGGTTCAGATATAAACAGGGGAATATGTCAGAGTCGAAGATAGGCGGACGGTACATTTTAGGCGAACAGATCGGCCGGGGGGGAATGGCAACGGTTTATCATGCGCACGACCCTCAGTTTGGTCGGGATGTGGCGATTAAAATGTTGCACAGTTTGCCGGGGGATGAGCTTGAAGAGTTTCTGGTCAAAAAATTTCGGCAAGAAGCGAAAATTATCGCATCGCTAGAGCATTATGCGATTGTGCCGGTCTATGATTTTGGGCGGCATGACGATTGGCCTTATTTGGTAATGCGGTTGATGGATGGGGGAACGCTCAAAGATTCGATTCAGCAAGGTGCTTTGCCTCTGGTAGAAATCCAGATCGTTTTGGATCGTATTTGCTCCGCTTTGGAGCGTGCTCACCAGAGTAATATTGTGCATCGGGACATTAAACCGACCAATATTTTTATTGATGGGGAAGGGCTTGTTTATTTGGGGGATTTTGGGATTGCGCGGGTAACGGCCGGGGATCAGACCACCAGCTATCTGGGGTCACCCCGCTACATGGCTCCAGAACAGGCGCAAGGTGATCCGCTTAGCCCTGCAACTGATATTTATCAGATGGGAATTGTGCTGTTCGAGATGCTGACCGGCCGCAAACCGTTTTCGGGCGAAACACCTGAGCAGACGATCTTAATGCATTTACAAGATCCAATTCCTCGGCCGACGATGTATGACGCTGACTTGCCTATCGGAATGGATTCTGTGATTGAGCTTTCGCTCGCAAAACATCCTGAAGATCGTTTTCAAACGGCCGGGGACTTGGCGGCCGCTTTTAGACACGCGCTTAAATCACCTCCAGCTCATACAATTGCTGATCAAGATTCGGCCGAATATTTTGTTAACTCAGAATATGATTTGCCAGTAGAATCGCCAGAAGCCGAAGAACCCTATGTGACAGAAAAACGGCCGTTTTTCTTAGATGATGACCATGCAATCCCATCTGAGCCGGCATCAGAAGGGTTTTTGGCACAAAATCGCTGGTTGCTGTGGTTGGTTGCCAGCGTGCTCACGCTTCTGTTGATTTGTGGCGGCAGTTATTTTGCGGCGCGGGCGGCCGGTTTAGTTGGGACGGGCTCTGCACAAAACAACCCGGTCATTTTGCCACCGCCATCCTTAGAATCACAAGCGGGTAACAGCGATCCGATTTCTGAGCCTGTCGCGGAGACGGAAGCTGAAATTGATGAAGAGACTGAATCAAACCCTGTTGCCACTGTGACATTGCCGGTATTTGAAGAGTTAGACATTGACTCTAGCCAGCTGGCCGAACTAGGCGGGGGGGCTGGCGGATTGGTGTATGCGGCCGAATCTGATCAAGATTTCTCGATTTTTAAAGCGGATGATCAGGGGGTAGCTTGGATCTCTGACAATTCGTTCAGGGCATTTGGTGCAACATTCTCCCCAGACGGCCGTCGTGTTGCGTGGCATGAAGAACACGAGATTGAAAAAACTTGGGAAGTTTACAGCGCCAATGCGGATGGGAGCGATAAGCAAAATATCACCAATAATCGGGCTGATGATAGCTTCCCACGCTGGTCACCCGATGGCTCTCAGATTGTGTTTCATACTAACCGGAATTTGACGGAAGTAGATCAGGAGCGTCAGTTTGATATTTATGTGATTGATGTCCAAACTGGAAATGAATTGCAGCTGACAGACAGTGAGCAGAATGAGTTTGGCGGTGCCTTTTCACCGGCCGGTGATCAGATTGTTTTTCATCGTCAGCTCTCTGGCAATATTTGGGAGCTGTTTATCATTAATGCTGATGGTACCGATGAAGAACAGATTACAACCTTGAACCGGCCGTCACTGTTCGCCTCATGGTCACCTGACGGGAATCAGCTGGTTTTCCATGGATTTGTAAATGGCTTTTGGCAGATATTTACCTTGGACTTGGCGACCCGCAATACAACTCAAGTTACTTTTGATGCCCAAAATTCTTTTTATCCTAAATGGTCACCAAATGGGGAATGGATCGCTTTCCACCGTGAGTTTGATGCGGAGAATCGAGATATTTATCTCGTGAGTGCAGATGGGACCTCTCAGGTGCGGGTAACCAACACGCCTGAGCAAGAGCGTATGCCGGATTGGCAACCGGCGCAGCGTTAACACGCTGCTTACACACCAATCTTCGATTGGTAATCGGCGTAACGTTAGCGTGTTGGTTACAGACCTGCCTATTATGTTGGAGTTTTCGCTTCACAAGGTTTCAGCAAATGCGAGAGCACCCTTCGACAAGCTCAGGGTTCCTTGCAATTGAAAGGCTTATGTGTGTTTGAGTTAGATTTGAGGGTGGCATTGCGTGGCTATTTTTGGAATACTTGAGTAGATTTTAAAAACAAAGATGGTTGGCTACGGGGTTTGCATCTTGCAACCTGTAGCCTAATTAAGGAGAAATTATGTCAGATAAGAAATACGTTCTCTCGCTAGAATACTGCTCTGCTTGAAACTACTTACCTCGAGCTGTCCGTGCGGCAGACGAAATTTTAAGTAACTATCAACACGTTGTTGAAGATTTTAAATTGATCCCTAGTGGCGGCGGCCGTTTTGAATTGAAAGTTAATGGTGAATTGGCTTATTCAAAAAAGGCAACCGGCCGACATGCGAATGATGGGGAAGTTCTTGGGATTTTTCAGGGAATTATTGGCCCTGATGTACCGAAGTACAACGACTAGATTCGTTTAAACTAAATGCAAAAAGGCCGCTGATGTGATCGTCAGCGGCCTTTTTTATTTGGAACGATGTAACGCTTTGATGTTATCCGATTAACTCTAGGGTAACCGTCAGGGTCATCTCTTCCCCATCACGCAAAATCGTTAGCTCTACATCTTCACCCGCTTCCCCTTCATACGTTACAAAAGATCGCAACGCTTCAACATCGTTTACCGGTGTGCCGTCAATGGCGATGATGACATCACCTCCGGTGGGGAACTCGGTGGAGCCGATGGTTTCGCTACCTTGAGGGCCGCGTAAGCCTGCTTTTTCGGCCGGGCTGTCTGGGACAATCCCAACAACCACTAAGCCTGACTCTGGCAGATCAAGAAGCTCTCGAATTTGCTCTGGCATCGCTTCAATTGATTGGATCTGAGCACCCAAATATGGCCGAGTATCCCGTACGTTTGACAAGCCGCCTGACGCCAAATTATCGAGTGATTCAATCAGTAGATTGCTAGGAACCGCAAATCCGATACCGGCCGAAGCGCGCCCTTCAGGATTAATAATCGAGGTGTTGATACCGATCAGTTCTCCTCGAGAGTTGAGCAACGGGCCACCGGAGTTGCCGGGGTTAATGGCCGCATCTGTTTGGATCATGGGGACGTTGACTTGCCCGATTGAGGGGACTGAACGGCCGAGGGCTGAAACAATCCCGTTGGTGACGGTAAATTCCAATCCAAATGGGTTGCCGATGGCGATAACCTTTTGTCCAATCTGCAACTGATCGGAATCTGCAAAGGTAAGTCCCGGTACGTTTGGAAATGGCAAAGTTGGATCACTGGGAGCCAGCAATGCTAGGTCAAAGGATGGGTTGGCCCCAATCACATCAACCGGCACCGGCCGATCATCTTGTTGGGGGAACACAACGGTGATCTCTGCATTTTCGACCAAATCGGCCGTACCTGGTGTGAGGGCCGCTTCGATCACATGAAAATTGGTGACAATGTAGCGGTCACTTTGGTTATTTTGATCGATTAAAAACCCACTGCCAGATCCTTGCTGAACCGGCCGTTCCTCTTCCAAAAA
>JAHDGV010001119.1 GCA_020631655.1 Chloroflexota bacterium
CATATGGGCTACAGCTACGTGGGCAAGATGTGGCAAACAACGGCCGTCTTGAAACACTCTCACGAGACTTGGGCATTTATGATCTGCTCGATCAAAAATCAACCAAGCTTTCTGGCGGTGAGCAACAGCGAGTGGCATTGGCCCGAGCGCTAATTCTTGAGCCCAAGGTTTTAATCCTCGACGAACCGACGTCTAATCTAGACCCGCAAAATATTGCGCTGGTTGAAAAAATGATCGCAAAAGAAAATGAAGAACGTGGCACAACGGTTGTTGTGGTCACGCACAACATTTTTCAGGCCAAGCGACTGTCTCACCGAACGGGGCTAATTCTAAACGGCCGGTTACAAGATCTATCAGATACCGCATCGTTTTTTGATAACCCACGTAATGAAGAAACTCGCCGATTTATTTCGGGAGAAATAGTGTATTAAGCGGGTTTGCGGGTAGCGGGTGGCGAGTAGTGAAACCACGCCAACCACTTCTCACTTTAGACTTCGAACTTTCTACTGAACTCATGATTCCACAATCCCTCATTAACACTCTCCGCGATGCGCAACGTGTTGCTGTGCTGACCGGCGCAGGTGTGTCGGCCGAAAGTGGCGTGCCGACTTTTCGAGATGCACAAACCGGGTTGTGGGCCAAATACGAACCAACCCAGCTGGCAACCCCTGAAGCGTTTAGAGCAGACCCAGAACTGGTCTGGAACTGGTATGCATGGCGACGGGAGCTGGCTGGCAACGTACAGCCCAATCCGGGCCATTTGGCTTTGGCACAGATGGAACAACACATCCCAAATTTTGCGCTGTTTACCCAAAACGTAGACGATCTACACGATCAGGCGGGCAGTCAAAACATCACCCGATTTCATGGAAATATTTTCGGGGTTAAATGTTTTGATCAGCACCATATGGTTGATAATTGGGATCAGTTGCCCGGAACACCCCCAACATGCCCGATATGTGGCTCATGGCTCCGGCCGGATGTGGTTTGGTTTGGCGAAGGATTGCCGGATGGAGCGATTGACAACGCGATTGATTTTGTCCGCTCGGC
>JAHDGV010000307.1 GCA_020631655.1 Chloroflexota bacterium
CTACTTGAGGATAGCTGCCCATGACCAATATCGTGATCCTACAGGGGAACCGGCGTGTCATCGAGAGACTAAAAGCAGGTAGTTCACTTGAAGGTGATGGATAATTCAAATCTCCTCCCCCAATAAAAAAACAAGTGTGAAGCTCAGCAACTCATCCAGTAAAATCCCTCATTTTGAGATAGATTCTACAAAATGAGACGATGACTTTCAAATTTTCTCCCACACATGCGTTGATCTGCCTTCTATTATGTTTGCTGACCTTCTTGTTAAGCCTGTACGGCCGAAAAATATTGAAGTGGATATGCAACTTCTTCAAGAAAAACGTGGCCGATGGACTTTAAAGCCGAAATCCCCTTCCGATTGCCCACTTTGCCGTGAAGGGTCCACCCACTTGCCAGATCACCCAGGACAAGAAATTGTTCCTTGGTCGAAGAGAAAGAGCCGTCGGGGCCGGCCGAAAACGGTTAACTCAAGTGGCCATGCTTGCCTAAACCCACGGTGCCACTATTTTGCAGTAGCCGATCAAGAGACGCATGCTTTGGTGAGTAATGGGAAACGGGGCAAACAAAAGATTCAGTATTGGAAATGCCAAGCGTGTGGCTCTTGCCGAACAAGCCGCTACGGGACCCCGCTGTACTGGCTGAAAACCCCGATCAAAACGGTCGCCATGGTGCTAACCGCCCTTTCGGAAGGGGTTGACCTATCGGCATGCCAAAGAATATTTGGCCATAGTCACTCAACGATCAGTTACTGGTTAAGTCGTGCAGGGGCACACAGTGAGCGCCTTCATAAACGGCTACTCCACCAGGCTGTCGATGCCGGTCATCTGCAGCTGGATGAATTAGTGACTAAAGTCAAACGTGATGAAGAGCGCATATGGATATGGACGGCAATTACGGCTCAATCAAAACTGATCCTTTCCTTCCATATTGGTCGTCGATCAAGTGAAGATGCCCATCATCTGCTTCATCAGGTCTGGCAGCGACTCAAGCCCGATTGTCTTCCAATATTCACAACGGATGGGCTTAATCAGTACTTTTACGGGATCACGGCCCACTTTGGGAACTGGTGGAAACCACCCAGAGCGAGAAAGTATCATTGGAAACCTGACCCTCGTTTGCTCTATGCTCAGCTACGCAAACGGCGTTGGGGAAGAAAGGTCTCCTTTCTGTACAGTATTGTTCAACTGGGAGAACGTGCCGCCTTAAAGGCGAGACTGGTTGCTCTGGGATTTACCGGAACGGTTCAAACCGCTTTTGTTGAGCGTGCAAATCTTACTTTGCGTGAGCTCATCGCTCCCCTCTCTCGTCGGACTTGGTCTATCGCTTATGATCGCTCTCATTTAGCCTTTCATCTCCATTGGGGATTGGCATATTATCATTTTTGCCGTCCCCACATGTCACTCAGAAAGCATATTCGCGGCCCCAGCAGATACCGACATCGAACCCCAGCGATGGCGGCAAAGCTTGTTCGCTACCGTTGGCAGGTTCAAGATTCACTCCAACTGCCAGTGCCGGATGGGATACAACTAGCTCCTCATCCGGCTACTTGCGGTTGTCGATAAGTCAAAAAATCGAATACTCAGAGCCAAAAGATTAGGTTTTGCCTTGATTCGCCTCACCCAAATAGCTGGTGGATGATTTGCGATGAAATATCCGGCTGTTTTTTTTATTGGGGGAGGAGATTTGAATTATCCATCATCTTCAAGTGAACTACCCTTTTTTACTTAAGTTGATAAATGCATCAAACAGATTTTGCTGTGCAGGGTCTTCAGCCGCTGATAGCTCAGGGTGCCACTGAACAGCGAAGACCGGTTTTCCCGACAGCTCAACCGCCTCAATTACTCCATCGGCCGCTTTGGCGACTACTTCTAAGCCGGGTGCCACTTTATCCAAAGATTGGTGATGCCACGACACAGTTGTTACTGTTTGGTTCTTCATCATTTTTGCCAAGCGGGAGTCGGCCGAAAGTGTAACATCATGGGGAGTGGGGCCACTGCCGTATGTCAGTGCATCATCAACAATACGGTGCTCCAATGAGCCATCAAACTCATCAGGGATATGCTGGATCAGCGAGCCACCCATCGCTATATTGAGCACCTGCATACCACGACAAACACATAACATCGGCTTGTCGATCTCAAGCATAAATTTTGCCATTGCGAGTTCAAAATCATCCCGTTCATGATCGATCTTGGCCACTTGCGCATGGGCTTCAGCCCCATACGTTTCTGGGTTCACATCACCGCCACCAGAAAGGATCAAGCCATCGAGCAAAGCGATCACTTGATCTAGATGCGTTTCGCCAGGTGGGACAAGTAATGGAACGCCACCGGCCCGTCTCACCGCATCAACATAGTCAGTATCTATTCTGAATTCTCTGTTTTCGCTTCGGGCGTAGGTTGTAATGCCGATAATGGGAGGTTTATTTTGCATATTTGATTTATACCGTGACCGGAGAGCAGTGACCAGTATTCGGTATTCAGTCCGCTTCGTTAGCGTAGCGGCCTTCGTTAGTCAGTGAATCGGTATGCCTAGTCGCCGGCCCGCATTCCGGCTTTATACGCATTTCTCTGTGCTTCGACCGCCGCAACAGTGTTACGCATCAAGATCGAAAGGGTGACCGGCCCGACGCCGCCAGGGACAGGGGTAATCCAACCGGCCACATCATGTACGGAGTCAAAATCAACATCACCAACTGTTTTTTTGACCAACGCTCCTTCGCTATTTTCAACTTCAACCTGATTGATTCCGATATCGATGACGGCCGCGCCTGGCTTGATCATATTGCCCGTGATCAGCCCCGGCTTGCCCACCGCCACAAAAACCGCATCGGCCCGACGGGTGTGTACAGCCAGATTACGCGTACCGTGATGACAAACTGTGACAGTGGCCAACTCTCCCATCAGGTGCAAACCCAGCGGCTTGCCTACAATTTCAGAGTGGCCCACGACGACAACCTCCAACCCACGAAGCTCCATTCCGGTTGCTTTCAAGCATTCAACTGAAGCAAGCGATGTACACGGCCCGAGGATGTAATCGTCATAAACGACTTTACCGATATTTGTCGGGTGCATCCCTTCAACATCTTTGGCGGCCGTAATCGCTGTTTGAATCACGCCCAAATCGATATGATTCGGTAACGGCCGTTGCAAAATGATCCCTGTAATTTTCGGATTTACATTCATCGCACTAATGGCGGCTACAAGCTCTTCCGTGGTTATGTGTTCGGGATATTGCCATTCTTCAAAGATGATATTGAGCTTTTCAGCCACTCGCCGTTGGTTGCGAATGTAGAGCTTGGCGGCCGGATTATCGCCCACTTCAATTGAGGCCAAGCTTGGAATCCAACCGTGTTTCCCCAACTCAGCCACACGCCATTTGATATCTTCTCGAATCGGCCCCGCAACCGCTTTTCCTCTCAGAGTTTTGTGAGACATATGAGCTCTTAGTTTTCAGCTATCAGCTGTTTGAGTTCAGACCAGACTGAACGTTGACGACCAGAGACAAAAGCTAAATTAAAACATTCCCACAATCTGGCCCGTTTCCATATCGATGTCGATGTCATAGTAGGCTGGCCGTGTCGGATAACCCGGCATCGTGCTCATCGTCCCCAAGAGTGGGTAAAGGAAGCCTGACCCGACAGAGGCCCGAATCTCACGAATTGGAACCGTAAAGCCGGTTGGCCATCCCTTTAACTCAGGGTCGTGGCTGATTGAAAGATGAGTTTTCGCCATACACATCGGTAGGCCTCCGAAGCCATTTGCTTCATAACTAGCAATCTGCTCCTCCGCTTTTTCAGAAAACTCACAGCCATCTGCGTTGTACATCTCTTTGCAGATTATTTCGATCTTTTCTTTAATCGGTAGATCCAGATCGTAAAGGAATTTGAAGTCGCTCTCCATCTCACACGCTTTGACGACTGCTCGGCCGAGGTCGGCCGCACCAGCCCCACCAAACGCCCAATGGTCAGACATTACCGCATCAACCGCACCCGCTTCAACGGCCGCTTTGCGGATCATCTCTACTTCATTGTCAGTGTCAGTATGGAATTTGTTGATCGCAACGACAACCGGCACCCCGTACATTCTGGCGTTCTTGATGTGTGCTCGTAGATTACTCAATCCCTCTTCAAGCAATCCAAGATTTTCTTCCGTGTATGCCCGATCCAGCGGCTTGCCGGGGGTCACTTTTGGCCCACCACCATGTGTTTTCAATGCCCGCACTGTAGCAACCAACACAACCGCATTGGGAACCAAGCCGGAGTAACGACATTTAATGTTGAAGAACTTCTCCATCCCGATGTCAGCCCCAAAACCAGCTTCGGTGATGACATACCCATCTTCACCGACAAGTTTCAGTGCGATTTGGTCAGCCACAATCGAGCTGTTTCCATGAGCGATATTGGCAAATGGTCCCGCATGGATCAGTGCCGGGGTCCCCTCAAGCGTCTGCATCATCGTTGGTTTAAGCGCATCTTTCATTAAAACGGTTAACGCCCCAGCACAACCGATGTCTTCGGCCGTCACCGGCACACCGCTCCGGCTCATGCCGATCACCATCCGGCCTAAACGCTCACGCATGTCGGGCAAGCTGGTGGCCAATGCTAAAATCGCCATGATTTCAGAAGCGACAGTAATGTCGACACCGGTTTCACGGGTACGCCCTTTCTCTTTTGGCCCAGTTCCAATTGTGATTCCACGCACCATCCGGTCGTTACAGTCAACGACCCGTCGCCAAGTAATGGTGTCTGGATCAATGTCTAAACGAGCAAAACGACCCGCTTCTTCGGCCGTCAAATCTTCAGGATTGGTTTTATCGATTCCCAATTTTTTCAAGCGACGCAACATGGAAGGTGAAAACGAGCGAACTCCTTTTTTGGCTGGGGTTAGCCGTTTATACAGTGCTTCGTCGTTCTGACTCGCTTCATGGAAGACACGAGTATCAATGGCGGCCGCCAACACATTGTTCGAAATTGAAATCGCATGGATGTCACCAGTCCCGTGAAGGTTAAACTCTTCCATCGGAATCACCTGACTGTAACCACCACCGGCCGCGCCCCCTTTAATCGAGAAGGTTGGCCCCATCGATGGCTGACGAATGCAGGTGAACACTTTTTTGTCTAAATGGGCACCCAATGCTTGACTTAAACCGACTGTCGTCGTCGTTTTCCCTTCACCCAGTGGAGTTGGTGTAATGGCGGTGACAACGACGTATTTTCCATTTTTCTTATCTTTTAAACGATCTCGAATATCCAAGCTGACCTTTGCTTTGGTCCAGCCATACATCTCCAATTCTTCATCTAAAACGCCAGCTTCTCTTGCAATTTCAAGAATCTGCAAAGGGGTTGCGGCTTGAGCGATATCGATGTCACTCGGGACATCTTTTAACATGTTTTCGAGTTTATGTGCCATTTGGGTTCTCCTAGGGGTTTCGGTCTTATTTGCGACACGCCAAAATACAATCCTGCGTGCGGGGTAGGCAATGGTGCCTGTTTTGTTCGATTGAAGGGGAAATTTAATTCAAGGTGTAAAAAATCGAGCCTCTAGGCTTAATTGCCTTCTGTCGATGTGGCATGACGGCTCCGGTTTCAGGTTGAATAAAGTGTGTAATTTCAGATTTTGAAGATTGTGCATAAATGCGGTGAGGGGCTTGGTTTTTACCGAGCTTCAGCTCTGCCCAATCGACAATTTGTTTAAAGCCAGCTTCTTTTGCGTCCGACAAAATCCTTCCTGATCGATATCCCAACACGACGGTCGTATTTCGATCACTACCAAGCCAGTCTAAAGCTTTAGCAAATAGGGGAGGTGGAGATAAATTTGAGCTAATTGAAGCACGCACAGACTCGATCTTTGAAATAGAGTTGAGATTGTGGGACAGACAACTTTCTTTGTCAATCGTAATCAATGGTGCTCCCTGCATTTTTAATTTATTGACGATTTCTGAAGTCTGTCTGTCAATTCTTACCTGTGGATCGATACAGACAAAATCTATATTTTCGATATTCTCAGAGGAGCGATTAACAACCCGATACCTTGCTTGAGTTAAAGCCTGATATAAGCCAGCCTCTCCAACTGTGAACACTGTCATTCCGGGCAAAAACCAGTCTCGAATCTGCTGAACGGTGACGATGGCAGGGGTTAAAATTTGATCTAGCTGAATCTCAATTCCGCACTCAGCAAATTTCCTGATGTAATGACGAGGTGGGTTTATAGAGCTTCGCGTAACAAAGGTATGCCGAAGGTTAATTTGTTTGACTTGATCAAACAAAAGTTTCAAGTCTCTAATCTCCACCTTTTCAAAGTCAATGTCATCTAAATCGATAATCAGACCTTGTATGCTTGAGTGCTTGAAGTCCATGGTCATCCTCCTAACTGCTCAGACTCAAATCGTTCTTAAATTGTAATT
>JAHDGV010001120.1 GCA_020631655.1 Chloroflexota bacterium
AGCTTTTGGCGCGGCACCTTTTTATCTTTATCGATAAACGGTGTAGTCGTCACCTCGGCCGTCCGTTCGCCAAACGGCGTTTGTAGCGTTAACTTTGTCCCTTCGGCCGTATGCTCGATGGGGATCATGGCGTACCCGATGTTTTTCTTCAGGCGGGGTGAATGGACAAACGCGGTCAGCTCACCGGCCGGTTGGCCATCTTTGGTGATCGGCCAGCGATTTTCGTTATGCGTCTCAAGCGGCTCACCGTCGATAAAAATCCCAACGATTTTGCGTGAAACTCCCTCGGCCGCGATTTTCTTGAGCGCCGCTTGGCCGATAAAGCCACCTTCTTTATCCAAGCTCACCAGCCGATCCATCCCAACCTGATACGGATTATCGGTAATCAGCATGTCTGAGCGATAGTCGAGAATGCCCGCTTCGATGCGGCGCATCCGGTTAGGAGATGAGACAACAAGGCCGTGCGGCTTGCCCGCTTCAATGATCATCTCCCACAGATCTTCGCCCCGGGTTGTGCTTTGCATATAAATCTCAAAACCCACTTCAGCGCTAAAACCGGTGCGTGAAACCACTACGGGGATGCCATCGATTTCTGTTTGAGTGCAGTGGTAGTAGCCCAAGTCCAGAATGTCATCACCAAACAGAGCGGCCACAATGTTGGGGGATTTTGGCCCCTGAATTTGCACGGGGTAGGCGTCAGGTGCGCTGATGTTCACATCCAAATCGGCAAACACCGAAACCCCTTGAGCCCACATCAGCACATCCCCATCGGCCGTTGATAGCCAAAAGCGATCTTCTTCCAGACGCAACATGACCGGGTCATTCAAAATGCCACCTTCTGCGTTGGTCAAGAAGATGTAGCGACAGCGGCCGGGTTTCACTTTAGAAATGTCGCGCGGTGTCAGCAGACTCATAAATTTGTATGCATCAGGCCCCGAAATCTCGATGATGCGCTGAACCGATACATCCCATAGCGTGGCCGCCTCAATCGTGGCCCAATACTCACCCATGGTGTCGCCGTAGTTGTAGGGCATCCACATGCCGTTATA
>JAHDGV010001121.1 GCA_020631655.1 Chloroflexota bacterium
GTAGTATCAGAATCATCAAAATGAGCGGACAAAAACCGGCCGATCAGCTGATTCACCTTTTCCGGCTCATCATGCTGAACCCAGTGGGTCGCCTCCTCCAGAAAATAGATACTCCCCTCATCACAATATTCCAAACTATCAACCATAGCCTTGCGGGTGATGGCGATATCATTGGCCCCAAACACAATCAGCATCGGAATGGTGACCCGTGGGTTTGCAAGTTGCGGCCGACCGCGTAACAACGCCCGATACCAATTCACCATACCGGTCAAAGCCCCCGGCTGTTTCCAAGCCGCCTGATATTTTTGTAAATCCTCGGCCGTAAAAGTGTCATCATGGCTCGACCCTTCAAGTATCCCCATGCGTGGAATCAGAAACTCCGGCAACCACGGCAGTTGGAACGCCAAGATGTACCAGCTCTTGCGCATTTGCTTTGGGTTTTTACGCCAGCCGTTCCGCACCGCATCCACATGCGGCACGTTGAGTACCATCGTGCGGTAAAATTTTTCAGGATTGCGGGCCGCCAGCCACCAGGTCACAACAGCACCCCAATCGTGCCCAACCAAAAAGACTTTTTCTCGCTTAAACCGGTCTATCAGCCCCACAATATCATCGGCCAGCGTATCAAGGTGATAATCGGCCACCCGTTTCGGTTTGTCAGATTTGTTGTAGCCACGCTGATCTGGCACCACAACCCGGTATCCTTGCCGAACTAAAAATGGGATCTGCTCTTTCCAGCCGTACCAAAATTCCGGAAATCCGTGGAGCAAGATCACCATCTCCCCATCTTTTGGCCCCGCCTCAACCGTGTGAAGCTTAATCCCGTTGGTTTCACGAAAGTGATGTTCCAACACAATTTCTTGATCACTCTCCTCATCGGCCGATGTGTGCAAAATCCCCGTTTCGATTTCAGCCTCACCTTTCTCACGAAACAGCTTGATCGTATGGCTCCGGCTCTCAAACGCATGGAACCAGCGCAAAATCTGGCTTTCCTGATCGTATTCAACCTCTCCGTCAGAGACTTCAACTCCCAACCCAACCCCATAATG
>JAHDGV010001122.1 GCA_020631655.1 Chloroflexota bacterium
GTGAAACAACAATCTTTGCCGGTGGCTTAAATTGTGAAACGGTTACCAAAAACGTCGCGTTCGAAGACTTGAAAAACGTTGGGTACAACGACTGGGACTTTAACGACCTCGTTGTCCGCTTAAATGCTGAGCTGTGCTACGCCTCGGGGGTAAAACAGTTTGAACAAGTACACGGAGCGATTGATCGCTCGGCCATACGCGCTCCAAATGCGTGCGCCGACGAAACGATCGAAGCGGAGCTAGCCACGCTAACCGGATTTACCGTCACCAGCGAGGCGGGTGTGAGCAACGGGCAATATATTTCTGTCCCCGGCTCTGGTGCAGTGCGCCAAACGCCTGACGAAAACGAAAAAGCGGTGTTTACCTTTAACGTGGCTGAAGCAGGCACCTATTCGCTCGATGCGATTGTGAATGCCCCCAGCCGCTTTAACAATGCTTTCTTTGTCAAAATCGACGATGGAGATCCGTTTGAATGGTGGTTTAATCCAACCGATGGAACTTGGTATACATCCACCATCAATCAAAGCGCCATCGATTCAGACCCATATGAATTTGAACTAACGGCCGGAACGCACACCGTAACCATTTACGTGCGTGAGCAAGGGGCCAAGCTCGATAGCCTGAGCTTAACCTGTAACAGTTTCGGCGATGCATTGCCCGTTGACTCGTTGGCAACCGCAACCTTGACCTATACGGTTTTGGCACGCGGCGCTGGCTTCCAACACACGCTGTTGCAAGACCTTCAGCTAACAGGCACCGGCCAAGCTCGGTCTGAATATTATGATGGGGACGGCCAGCTAATTAGCACCGAGGCGTTCAGCTTCTATGATGATACGGTCTTTGAGATTTTCTCAAATACCCGATCTGCACTGCCCGTTTACTTCCCAGAAGACCACCGGCCGCACACCAACTCTCGCCCTGAACAGCTTGAGCACATTGACGGCGCGTCAGCCGTGATCCGGCTGATCCTGAATGATCCGGCCGAAAATCTAAAAGATGATTTGAATCCGGCCCCTTGGGATCTGTACATCAACGTTTTAGACACCAA
>JAHDGV010001123.1 GCA_020631655.1 Chloroflexota bacterium
CCGTGCTATTCGCTGTTTCAATGCCACTCCAGCCGGAGATTATGAAATCAACATCACGGCCGATATCGTTTTAGTTACCAATACCACCCCGATCAGCAATGCGCTAGCCACAACGTTACAAATAAATGGCAACGATCACACGATCGATGGTGATGGCAAAGGACGGGTATTAAACGTTCAAGACAGCGACGTAATGGTGGCGAACCTGACGATACAAAACGGTGTGGCGGATGGTGTAACTTGCTTTAATAGTATATCTAACTGCGGCGGCGGCGTCTTTATCGGTTCAGCAGCCACAGTTGACCTCACCCACACATCTATTATCAGTAATTCGGCTAGCCAAGGCGGCGGAGTTTTCAATCGTGGCATGCTCTCAGTTAGCAACAGCACACTTTCCCAAAATTCAGCAAACACTGGTGGTGGGATTTCGAATCGCAGCACGATCACAATCAGCAACAGTACAATCTCTCACAATTTGGCTAACGACTTGGGCGGGGGGCTTTATACCGACGGTGACAATCTGATCATCTACAATAGCGAGATCTCTCGAAATTCAGCTGACAATGGTGGTGGAATTTATTTCAACTATTACTTTGGCACTGTTAAGATCAGCAACAGTACAATCTCTCACAATTTAGCTGAATCTGAAGGAGGGGGAGTTTACAATCATGAGGGCCTTTTAAAAATCAGAAACAGCGTAATCTCTACAAATTCAGCCAAAAGTGGAGGCGGCGTTCATAACTTTGAGGGCGACATGTTCATTGAGAACAGCACCTTCTCACAGAATTCGGCTGCCGAGAATGGGGGTGGGGTAAATAACTTTGTTCGGTTTATTCAAGATTATGTAAAGGGTATATTAGTAATCAAGAACAGTACCTTCTCGCAAAATTCGGCCGGCGGTAATGGAGGTGGAGTTCAGAACAATGGCATTCTAACGGTTGGTAACAGCATAATTGCTAGCAACCCGAGCGGTGGGGATTGTGTACATTCTAGCATTATCGGTGGCACAATCACGGCCGGGCCAAACAACCTAGACACCGACGGCAGC
>JAHDGV010000308.1 GCA_020631655.1 Chloroflexota bacterium
TCGATTACAGATTAAGTCAAGCAATCATCTTGATTACGGCCGAGGGTCAGCCCTCGGCCGGATGTTTAACACCAAAACCTAACTTTGCTTTTCCAAAAATTACGCTATGCTCCATTTAGGGAAATTGGGATTTGACCCTATGCTATACCTACGTCAAGGATGACTTTAGTGAATACGCGCGGTAACAAGTTTAAAAGTGACTGAGTAATGATGTGAAAACATGACCCTCGTTACGCCATCTCTCAAGTAAAACCTCCGAGGTTTCTCACAAACTCGGACAGTTTTACCCGAGAAAATAAACCTCGGAGGTTTACAGCCGCGTGACAGCAGGTCTTAGACAAGTTAATTATATGGGGAGAGCCTCCTGTGCGAGCAGTTGGCGAAATAAAATTTTAGATATCGAACGCTTAAGCCGTTTTTTAGCGTTACCGTTATGCAGTTGAAAAACTGCTGCATCAGCATATCTACACAATAAAGACTGACCCAAATTTAGTGAAATGAGGATAAAGATGAAAAGTAAAATTCAGAGGTATTGTAGTGATTGGCAGGTTCCACGTTCAGGTTCGGAAATTGAAGACGATGACCGATCAATAGTCAGCTACTTTTTGCCTAAAAAGAAAGGCCTGTTGTTCATAGTTGTTAGCATCGCATTTTTATTGTTGAGCAGTTGCGACTTTAAAATTGACCCCAAAAGCTTAGCCGTTTATACGCCTACCCAAATGGAAGGTAGTGGGGCGGTAGAAATGGCAACTGGGTCTCATCATTCATGTATGTTGGCTGATGCCAAAGTTTATTGTTGGGGGCAAAACCCATGGGGGCAGCTGGGCATTGGTGGGGATGCTACCAATCGGGTAACAAAGGATAAACCGACAGAAGTAACCAAATTATCAGACCTAAATCCAACCGCCATAACGGCGGGGCGGTTTCATTCTTGTGCGATATCAAATGATGATCTAGTTTATTGTTGGGGGTGGGACCATTATGGACAGTTGGGAAACCGCGAAAATAATGGATACGAATTGGAGCCGGTGATTGGAAAAGATGAAAATGGGGAAGAATATCTTATCGAAGCACGGGAGATTGCGGCCGGATCGGATCATACATGTGCCCTCGCCAATGAAGATGTTTGGTGTTGGGGTGGCAACCAGTTTGGGCAATTGGGTGTAAGTAATCAAGGCGTTAATCAAATCGAGCAGTCACCAACCCCACTTTTGGTCCTTGAGGGTGGCACAAAGCTTTCGGCCGGTGGTTTTAATACCTGCGCCATTAAGAATGGCCAAGTTATATGCTGGGGGTCTAACCATAAATTTACACGTGCAATCTCAGATCCCCAAAAACCGGAGGTAAGCTGGGTGGTATCAAGACCAACCACAATCAACGGATTAAAAGACGCAACCGATATCGCCGTGGGTGGCAATCATATGTGTGCGATTGCGGATGGTGGAAAAGTTTTTTGTTGGGGAAGAAACAAAGACGGTCAGCTAGGGATTGGAAGCCGCAAAGACAAAGAAGCGCCTACTGAAGTAATTGGCCTTTCAAACGCCACTGAAATTACAGCCGGATACAAACACACTTGTGCCATCGCCAATGGTGGCAAGGCATTCTGTTGGGGGCACAACGATCTTGGCCAGACCGGTTCTGGGTTAAACCGCTTAAAAGACACCGTCACCTCTCCTAAAGAAGTTGACGGTAGCGAGGTGCCTGCCATTACGGGCACCACCAAAATTTTACAATACAAATCAATTTCAGCCGGGTTTGATCAAACCTGTGCTGTTGGCACTGGATCGACAGGCGGTGACTTTGGGTATTGCTGGGGTGCTAACCACCACCTAGCAATTGGGTTAGGCGTTCAATTTCCGGCAGCAAAAGCCCAAGTTGTCAGAAAAGGAGATGCGATCCCGGATATTCAGTTAGCTCAATTGGCACCTGACCCTATGGCTTCTCACGTGGCAGTCGGCCGTGACCACACCTGTTCCTTGGTCGATGGTGGTGTCAAATGCTGGGGTTCAGATTCAAGTGGTCAGGTCGGTAACGGCAGCGCGGCTGGTGGCACCACCCCGGTAGATGCAATCGGCCTCACCAGCGGTGTCACCGCCATTACCAGCGGTGACTGGCACAGCTGTGCCCTGACAACCGAAGGCGGTGTTAAATGCTGGGGCAGAAATAATCAAGGTCAGTTGGGAGACGGTACTCAAACCAACCGGTTCACACCGATCGATGTACCCGGTTTAAGCAGTGGTGTAACGGCAATTTCGGCCGGAACCAACAATACCTGTGCTATCGTGAGCGGTGGAGCCAAATGTTGGGGCATGAACAATTTTGGTCAAATCGGTGACGGATCAGGTCGTGATGTTACACACCGTCTGACACCAACCGATGTGTTGGGACTTGACTCTGGCGTTATCGCAATCTCAACCGGACAAAGCCACGTTTGCGCCTTGATCACCGGTGGTAGTGCCAAATGTTGGGGCAACAATGTTGCTGGGCAGTTTGGGACTGGAACTGCAACCCCATTTACGACCGAGAATTTCGATAGCACCCCCGTCGATGCAGGCACCGGATTCACCTATAGCTCAATCCGTAGCGGTGAAGAGATCACCTGTGCGATCACGAGTGGCGGCGTGCCAAAATGTTGGGGCGAAGATATCAGCTTAAGCCCAACAGATGTTCCCGGCTCACTAACCGGCGTGACATCCATAGTTGGCGGAAATACCTTCAATCAACCTTCCGAGTTTTACTGCGCCCTCGTCAATGGTGGTGTGAAGTGTTGGGGGAAAAATGAAGCAGGCCAATTGGGTGACGGGACTGAGATCGATCGGGCGACACCGGTTGATGTGACCGGTTTGACCTCTGGTGTTACAGACTTATCGATAGGCTGGGAATCGCGCCAACTGTGTGCCGTCCAAAACGGGTCAATCAAATGCTGGGGAGGCGATTTTTATGGGAAGCTGGTAAATGGAAAAACGTTTGGGGGTAGTTCAACCCCGCTATTTGTCAGCTTCGGCGTTGAAAGAAGCTCTGTATCTACCATTAAAGCCAGCCGCGAGCACACCTGTGCCATCACCGCTGAAGGTGGTGCGGCTTGTTGGGGTACAAACGCGTACGGGCAATTGGGATTAGGTGAAAGCTCTAAAGCGAATCCTTACCTAGTTGAATATCAACCAGAAAATGTTGAAGGATTGACCAGTGGTGTGACCGCCATTGGAACCGGTTTGCGTCACACCTGTGCCATTGTGAACAATGGAATCTCGTGTTGGGGCAATTTTGAATACAACAATTCCTTAGTTGTGAGAGGGGACGGAGAATTTTCTCCGCAAGCCGCACCATTCCTGACCACCAATCAAAAAGCGTTGGTCAGCGGAAATTTCCACAACTGCTCGCTGTCATTTTTAGGCAGTGTTTCATGCTGGGGGAACAATAGCGCCGGTCAATTGGGCATCGGCACAACGACGGTTCCAGGGGCAGTGAATGAAGTTATTGGGCTAAGTACGGGCGTTATCGACATTGCGGCCGGATTTGAACATTCATGTGCGCTGATCGAAGATGGCACCGTGAAATGTTGGGGTAGTAACCATGATGGCAGCTTGGGCGATGGGACGACAACCCGACGCACATCTCCGGTCAATGTAACAGGTATCACAGATGCGGTTTCAATTACCGCGGGTGGCTACCATACCTGTGCTATAACGGTATCTGACGGTGCTTTTTGCTGGGGAACAAACACCTCGGGCGAATTAGGCGATGGGTCCCAAGCAAACAGGCTTACCCCTGTGGCTGTCAGCGGCTTGCCTAAGAATTTGGCCGCCATTTCGGCCGGAGACACCTTCACATGTGCTTTGACAACCTTCGGCAAACCGTATTGCTGGGGAGCAAATTATGCCTCACAGCTTGGTGATGAAACGCTTAATCAAAGTTCAACCCCTGTAGAGGTGATCGGATTACCTAATGGGATTACTAGCATCTCAACCGGAGCTGGTCATAGCTGCGTACAGCTGGGCACAGGCAAGCTTTCTTGTTGGGGTAACAATGAGTATGGTCAGTTAGGCATTGGCTCGCCGTTTACGCCGGAGGAGTTTGTGCAAACGATGCCGGTGACTGGGCGAAGTGCATCCCTATTTTTCTCAACCAATAAAGCGGTTCGGCCCAAGTTCTTGGTTGTAGCAGAACAATTCGCAAAAATGAAAGATGCTGACGGTATCGCCCGGAGATCTCCAAACAGTCCTCAGGACGATCATCTGATCACCCAGCAATTTGCGGATGATCTTGATGCACTGGTTGAGGTCATTAACGAGGAGTGGCCGAGTGATGAGCCTGAATTTACCGAATGGTTGAATTCGGCCCACCAAATCTTGGATATCCAAGACAAAGTTGGCGAGCCGATCGGTACGGTGATCCGCATTGCGGAAGGCATCCCTGTGAATGAAGGTCCAACATTTGAAGATATGGGCTTCTTTACCTCGATATTCTCGTCTGATGGGGCCAAAGTTGGCATCCTAGAAGCAATCGACCTTGACGGTGAATCTATCACGTATGAGATCATCGAAGGGAATACTGATAGCACTTTTGCGCTTGATAGTGAAACGGGCGAACTTACCATCGCAAACAGCTCTAACCTAAGTCAAGAAGCATACTCCTTCACCGTCATGGCGTCTGACGACGGCTATCCGGTCTACACCGACACCGCGACGATCACCATCACCGCAACCAATGCATCGATCCTTTCAATGGACCAGGCAGCATACTCGGTTGATGAAGGAGAGGGTACCGTTAGTGTTACCGTTCAGCTCAGCCCGCAGGCGAGCGAAACGGTGACTGTAGCCTACGCAACCAGCGGCGGGTCGGCGATTGCAGGCAGTGATTATTTCACCGCTACCGGCATGCTAACGTTCGAAGCGGGTGAAACGACCAAGACGATCATGGTTAACGTCGATGATGATGGTAAGACTGAATCAGATGAAACGTTTGTTGTAACGCTCAGTGATCCAGCAAACGCCATTTTAGGTCTCCAAGAAGAATCGACGGTTACGATTGTCGATGATGATGTAGTTGATGAAGATCAGCCGACGGTCAACTTTAACCCAACGGACTACTCAACCTCTGAAGATCAGGCAACGGTCACTTTAACGGTTGAGCTTGATAAGGCATCTGCAACTGAACTCTCTATCGGATACAGCACGAGCGACGGAACGGCCGCGGCCGGAGTAGACTACGTGGCCAAATCCGGCACAGTTACCTTTGCAGCAGGTGAAACATCAAAGTCGATTGAGGTTAGTTTGGTAGATGATGACGTTGTCGAATCAGACGAGGCGTTTAGCCTAACCTTAATTGATCCGGCAAATGTGTTCTTAGGTAGCAGCAATGCAGCCACAATTACCATAACGGACAACGATGATGAAACAACACCCCCAACTTCAGATACGCGGATATTTTTACCATTAATTACCCGGTAAAGAGATCACTATATTCAAGGCGATAGGGTCAATTAAATTGGCCCTATCGTCTTTTTATCTCGAGAGTAACTACCGGTTAGTCCGGCAGATTTGAAAGCTTTGTATAAACCAACTCAACAACTTCGTCGAAATTTCTCAGCTCAACCAGCTCCTCTAGCTCAGCCTCAATCGGATACTCATCATCGATCTCGTTATAAATTTCGATGAAAGTCAGCGAATCAAACAGATCATTTAATGGCTGATTATCGATAAACTCCTCTTCTTCACACAGGCTTACCTCTTTAAAAATTCTGATCAAATTTTGTCGCACATCATTTTTTTCTGTCATTGCACATCCTTCCTAGAAAATATGATTATGAGCAACACAACTACGGTGTTGGTTTAGATAAAATCAAGCAGACGTTTATACCCCCAAATGCAAAAGTGTTGATTAAGATGTTATTGATCTCTTCTTGAACTTTGCCCTGTGTCGAGATGTCCAGAGACATGTGCTCTTCAAGCTGGTGCAAGTTAGGCACCGGATAGACATATCCATGTTGAAGCGAACCAAGCGCGGCCGCCAAAGACATAGGGCCGGAGGCCCCCATCGTGTGGCCAATCATCGATTTGATGGCACAAATTGGTTTAGTCGCTAGCTCATCACCAAAAACTTGATGAAGCGCATCATACTCAACATCGTCATTGGCTTTGGTTCCGGTAGCATGGGGAAAAATCAGATCAACATCGGCCGATTTTAATCCGGCTCGGTCAAGCGCCATGTTCATACAACGCACTTCACCGGCCGCTTGCGGCTTGACCAGATCAGCACTATCCGAATTTTGCACAATCGCTTTGACCTCAGCCAAAATCGTTGCACCCCTCGCTTTTGCATGCTCCAAGCTCTCAAGCACAAACACGGCCGAGCCATCCCCCAGCACAATCCCACTTCGCTCTTTAT
>JAHDGV010001124.1 GCA_020631655.1 Chloroflexota bacterium
CGTACCCCGAGTAATCCATCACCTCAGAAAGCTGAGTGATTTGGTTCTTTTGCGAACGTGCACCAAGCAAATGGGGCCAGCCCATATGCACATGCATGTAGGCGTACCACGGATCAAGCTCAGCCGGACCAGCATACTCCCACACGTCAAAGCCATATCCCATCGTCCAGCCGGGCATCGGCCCCAAGCGGGCCGCAATGTACCGCTGGAGCCGCTGGTCAACGGCCCCGTTGTAGCCAAAGCGAGCCGGAGTTTGGTTGCGCATCTCATCCCCCCACACCCAGATGTGGACGGTTCCACCGGCCGCGTACGTTTCTAAAATCAGCGATTCTATCGTTTCAAACGTTGCAAAATCAGGATTTGGATCATTCCCGGCCACGTTGTTGCAGTTGTCTTCATTGATATCGAACCAGCGACACAGCACTTTGATGTGCAGGCCGGTAAAGCCGTGATCCCCGATAAAATTCGCCACATCGGCCTGGATTTGGGGCAGATCATTTTGGATATAAATCGGCTCTTTGTACATCGCAAACTGCGGCACAAACGCACGGCCGGTCCCTGACCGCACCCATTTATCTCCGTCGGCCACTACAAATCCCAACGCATCTGACGTTTCGATGTCGATGGTGCCAGTTAGGCCGTTGAGCTCTGGATCAGCGCTACTGGTTGAGTAGGTCCACAGACCAATCTCTTCACCCGTGAAGCGAGCCTTCCACTCATTTCCGCCGTTGTAGAACAGCTCTGTCTGGCGCTGAGCCCCGGTGAGTGTGTGGGTAAAGGTGGCGGTCGCAACCAGATCAAACGGATTGCCGGTCCAAGTTGGGTTATCAAATGGGATGTCTAAGTAATTCAACAGCGTACCGGTATAGTCGGCCGGCGAAGATGATCCTTCAAAATAGTTGTCCACAAAAACGTTGTTTTGAAACAGTTGACCAAAAAATCGCCAATCGGCCCCAACGGTGAAAAGTCCGGGGGCCGATTGATAGCTACCATTAATGGATGGGTTGTCTCGTTGGGCAACTGTCACCAAAAAGCCGTTGGTGTC
>JAHDGV010001125.1 GCA_020631655.1 Chloroflexota bacterium
CGCCAGCGGTTTTCCATCTCGTTAATAAAGTTGTCCCAGCGGGTCTGGAGCCGGTTTGATTCAATCCGGGTAGCTTCTGTCGCTTCGCGGATGTGAATGTCCATGTCGGCCTGCCATTTATCAAGCGTAGACACCGTATTTTGGGCGGTGCGATACTGCTCTGTAAATTTAGCCCATTCAGTGTTGAACAGATCCATCCGGCTCTGAAACTCGGTTAAGGATTGCTGCATGCTTTCAATGCGCTGGTTCCGCTCGTACTCACCCAGTTGCATCTGGTCAACCCACTCTTTTTGGCGCCGGCCGATGCCCGCTTGTGATTCGTTTAGATCCCGAATGGCCGTTTCTGATTTGGTCACGGTGTTGCCAAATAGCTCAATCCGGCCGGATAGGTTTTCGATGCGCCGCTTAAATTCAGTTACAGACAGATCAACGGCCGAGAGAACTTTTTGCCGCTGTTGCTCACTTTCCCCCACAAAAGACAGCTTTTGCTCGTTTGATTCTAGGCGGTTCTCAACATTGGTGAAGCGCCCTTGCAGTGACCCCAGCAGGTTTGAAAGGCGTGCATCTTCCGCTTGTCGCAGTTCCATCTCAGTGTGAATTTTATTGAACTCTTTAATCTCAGCACGTAATGCCGAAATTTCTCGGGTTAAAACCTCGTTCTCAACCCGCCGCAACCGATTGGCTTCATCAACAGAAACTTTGCTCCGTTGTTCAACATCACCCAGCATGTTTTTGATGTCCGATTGAAACCCTTGGGCAGATTGATCCAGATGCTCGATCCGTTTGGTCGTCCCTGCCAAATCTATAAGTCGGTTCTCAAGATCTTCGATCCGATTTTTTTGATCAGCAATCTGTTTTGCTTGGACCTCTACCAATTGATTTAGGTTCGAGCCGGTAGCTGTATTTTTGCGACGCTCTTCTTCAAGCCACTCAATACGAGCAACAAGGGCTTCAAGTTCATGTCTTCTGACTGATCCCATATCTTGGGCCATAAGATTTCTCCGATTTTTGTCATCTGGCACAGGTCCAGAAAAATGCATAGGG
>JAHDGV010001126.1 GCA_020631655.1 Chloroflexota bacterium
GTATCTTGGCTAAAAATTGAATGACTAACTTGAGAAAATTATCAGCCGTGGGTGTAGGCCCGGGCGATGCGGAATTGATTACGTTAAAGGGGTTTCGGCGGTTGCAGGCGGCTGAGGTGGTGTTTGTGCCGCAGAGTAAAGATGGGTCGATGAGTTTGGCGCATCGGATTGTTGAGAAGCATTTGAGTGATGATCAGCTGGTGGTGTCGTTGCCATTGCCGATGACGCGTAATCCTGATTTGCTGGTTCCGGCGTGGGAATCGGCCGCTGAAGCGATTTTGCAGGTGATGGTGGCTAATCGGGTGACAAATGCGGTTTACATTTTGCTGGGCGATCCGATGCTGTACGGGACGTTTACCTATATTTGGGAACGTTTGGCGGTGATGGCTCCTGATCTTGAGATTGAAATTGTGCCGGGGGTGACGTCGTTTGCGGCGACGGCGGCGGTGACGCAGACGATTCTGAGTACGACGGATGATCGGTTGGCGATTTTACCGGCGAGTTATGAGACGGATACGGCGGTGCTGGAAGATTTGTTGAGTCGGTTTGATACGATCATTTTGATGAAGGTGGGGCCGGTGCTGAGTCAGGTTTTGGAATCGCTGGATAGTTTGGGGTTGATTGATAAAGCGGTTTATGGTGAGCGGGTTGGTATGCCGGAAGAGGTTCTGGTGACGGATGTGAGGACGTTGATGGGGCAGACCCGGCCGTATTTGAGTTTGTTGGTGGTGAAGAAGTGAAATGGCGACGCGGATAAGGGCCAAACGAGTTTGGCTAGGAACGCTGATTCGTTAGGAAACGGATTCATTAACACGGTTTTTATTTAACACAGAGGCACGGAGATCACAGAGATTTGTTTCTTCTCACAGATACGGATATTAATTTTGACTGTTGAGATACTGAGGACACAGTGAAGGTTTGGAATGGAGATTAAGCTAACAGCTAAAAGCCAAAGGCTAATAGCTAGTAGCTAACAGCTAATTATGACTAAAAGATTTGAAGTAGAAGGTGGAAAGGTTTATATCGTGGGGGCGGGGCCAGGTG
>JAHDGV010001127.1 GCA_020631655.1 Chloroflexota bacterium
TGGTCATGACTTGGTATTTGGGCGTTTGGACACCCACTTACATCGCGGCCGAAGACGTAGCAACCGCCTAATCGATTTAGGTATTTGCCTGAGTATTTGAGTAAAAGTAAGAAAGCAGACCTATTTTGGGCATCAGTTCATTGATCTGCTAAACTTCTGCCGATGACTTTTAACAGCAACACCCACCATCATCATACTTTCCAAGATAGGATTTCCGGAATGCGGTGATGGCTTGTTGCCAACTCAAAATTGACACAAACGCCCTTTCTGGTTTTCCGGAAAGGGCGTTTTTTATTTCTCCCAACTGAAAATTTGCTATGACGAGAACTGATATACGATTTGCGATACCAAGCAACGGCCGCTTGGAAAAAGATGCCCTAGCGTTTATGGACGCCTGTGGGCTCCCCGTTAAACGACGAAACCCCCGTCAATATACAGCCACAATCCGCGGTTTGCCCGGCGTGACCGCCTTGTGGCAACGTCAAAACGACATTGTGCGCGGCGTACGCCAAGGGTCGCTAGACTTTGCGATTGTCGGCCTAGACGCGTTAAGCGAGCGTTGCCCGGCCGGTAAACCGGAGCTGTGCGAAAACATTGTGGTCCTGCATGATGAGCTTGGCATCTCTCAGTGTGAATTGCATTTGGCCGTTCCTAGTCAATGGCATGATGTGAACACATTGGCCGACTTAAAACAAAAGGCCAAAGAGCTAAACCCGCTACGTATCGCCACCAAGTTCCCCAATTTAACCGAGCAGTTCATGCTGGAAAAAGACATCCAACCATTTGAAACGGTAAAAGCTGACGGGACTTTGGAAATTGCCCCTGCAATCGATTTTGCCGATATTATTGTCGACTTGGTTTCAACAGGAACCACACTAAAAGCCAATTCGCTCAAACAAATTGATGACGGTATGATGCTACACTCGCAAGGGGTGCTGGTAGCCAGCAAGCAAGCGCTAAAAGAACGGCCGGAAGTTTTAGAGACCGCCCGCATCTTGCTCGAGTATTTTGCCGCTTATCTGCGTGCCAAAGACAGCTACAC
>JAHDGV010001128.1 GCA_020631655.1 Chloroflexota bacterium
TTTCGATGATTGATGCAGTAAACAAATAGTATCGACAAAAGGACTGGCCTTGGGTTAACGTCGCCAAATTCAAGCCACACACCCTTGCCCGGCGTGACGTCCCCGTCGCGCCGACAGCTTGGTTAGTCGTGTGTATCTGTACTGGAGTAATGTGGAAATCTTGTGTAGAGTACCAAGCACCGTGCAACGGTGAAGACAATCTTTTGCCATCAAGTCGTTGGATCTGTGGCTCAAAAGATTGGAAAGAGACTAAAGATTACCAATGCAGTCCTGAACCTGTTCCGCACAACAGCGACTTACAACCAACCAAGCCGTCGGCGCAACGGGGACGTGCCGCCGGGCGGCGGCGGTCAGCAAAGCATACCGAATGGCAACCAAGGGAGTCATAAACCTATTCCACACAACAGCGACCTACAACCAACCAAGCCGTCGGCGCGACGGGCGAAGCGACGGGGAATCAATCCACAACTCAGCAATTCAACACAGCAGCAATCTTCGAAAGAGAATCCGGCCTTGGGTTATTTTGCGTCAAGAACTTTTGCTGGAAGGGCGTTAAAAAAACATTTGTGTTTGAGCCAACACTCACCTTTCAATTTTGGGACCCAGCAGCGGCGAGTTTAAATGTTTTTAGCCCTGAAAGCAAAAGTTTAGCAAAATCACCCAAAGCCTTGATTTTTGCTTCTTTTCATCAAGGAAAAGAAGGAAGACATTGATAATCTCAACTGCCAACAAAAGCTTCGACAACACTCCACAACTCAGCAATTCAACGCAGCAGCAATCTTCGAAATAGAATCCGGCCTTGGGTTATTTTGCGTCAAGAACTTTTGCTGGAAGGGCGTTAAAAAAACATTTGTGTTTGAGCCAACACTCACCTTTCAATTTTGGGACCCAGCAGCGGCGAGTTTAAATGTTTTTAGCCCTGAAAGCAAAAGTTTAGCAAAATCACCCAAAGCCTTGATTTTTGCTTCTTTTCATCAAGGAAAAGAAGGACGTCACGCCGGGCGGCGGCGGTCGGTAAAACTACAGAGCGCCACCCCTCAAC
>JAHDGV010001129.1 GCA_020631655.1 Chloroflexota bacterium
CCCATCTTTCAAATGTTCAACGCCTTTAGCTTGCGCAACGTCTTTGGGGTTTTTGCCCTCTATGCCTCGTTCAGCATCCCCTTTTCCATTTGGATCTTAAAAGGGTTTATCGATGGGGTGTCTGAACGCTTTGATGAGACCGGATTGGTCAACGGCGCATCCCGCATCCACGTGATTTTTCGGGTGGTGTTGCCCCAAGTTATCCCCGGCCTAATCGCCGCATTTATCTTTAACCTGATCTTTGTCTGGAACGAGTTCCTGTTCAACTTTATTTTGGGCGGACCCACGACTCAAATGATCCCGTTCACCCTTGCGGTGGGATTGGTTGATGCTGGTGGAAATGTCGATTGGGGCTTTGTAGCTTCGCTCTCAACCCTCTATCTGATTTTGCCCGTTGCCATGATCTTCGCCTTCCAAAAATATCTGTTGGTCGGGATGACGTTTGGCACCGTGCGGGGAGAAGTTTAAGCATGAGCACCAAAACACCTTTTGCGGCCCGAGTCCAGTTTGTGCTGGTCATCCTGATGTTTGCCAGCATCGTCATGCTGAGCCAAGGCTCGATTTTGCCGCTGTACAAAGCGGGGCTGATTTTGATGGCGATTACATCGCTGAGCCAGATCGCCTTTGGCAACATTTTGCCCAGTGCGACTTTCGGCCGGTCGATGCGCCAGTACGTCATTTATATGGCCATTATCGCTGTGATTTTCGGCATCAGTATCGCCATTACGCCGTGGCTGGTTTCGTTGGGGCGGTAGTTAGTAGCCAGTGACCAGTGACCTAGCTACCAGACAGTTTTTAAACCCTCACCCCAACCCTCTCCCAAATTTGGGAGAGGGGGCCAATTTCGCCATGGTGAACCTCATTTCCTTCTCCCCCGGGGGGAGAAGGTGTCCCGCAAGGGACGGATGAGGGGGGAATGGCAAACTGCCCGGTAGCTAGACCAGTGACCAGTAAAGGGACTGCTGAAAACGGATAACTGACAACTAAAAACTAAAAAAATGAGCATCATTGAATTACAACATTTAAAGAAAAGCTACGGCG
>JAHDGV010000309.1 GCA_020631655.1 Chloroflexota bacterium
GCTTTGACAAGCACACCTTTAATTTCTCCGGCCGGATATTTAGACGAATGAACGTTTGCATATAAGCCACCAGATAGCAATCGATCAAGCATTTCCTGATCGGTTGTTACAAATTGAGCCGCTTTAACTCCCCACTGGATATTCGTAAATTGCCCCATTGGCAAGCTAAATGCTACTGGTCCAGAGTCAGGATTGGCGATGTGAATGTGGGCGGCCGTTTGTTCGGTTGTAAGACCACTGAAATTCATACTGACGAGTGCAAATGAGTTGTCTTCGGCCAAGCGAACGGTGGTTAATCCGGTTGCAGTGGTTTGTGCATCCCCTTCAGCCGTCATTTGGCCAATGAATAAAAGGCTGTCATCCGTAACTTCATTAGAGCCTTCCACTAGCAGTACTTCAATCGGATGATCTCCATGAATTACATAGTTTGGTGCTGGCAAAATATTAACTTCGAGAAGTTCAGGAACCTCGGTCATGTTATCCGCGGCCGCTTTGATTATGATTCGTTTTGTCAGCTCATTTTCTGCAAATGAGATCGAATCGGTGATTAGGTTCCCATCTTCATCATAGAGATCATAATCATCTGAAGCACTGGCCGATAAGGCGGTAGATTTTTCACCCATCGGATTTGCAAAGTTACAAACCAAGACGTTGTTTGGGAAGTAAAAGTCCGATCGTGGCTCTGGATTTGCTTGGATGTGAGCCTGAGTGGCTAGGTTAATGCGTTGAGCCGTTTGCTCATTAATGGTCAACTGGAATGATACAGAGGCTGAATCATTCGTCCTGTTTAGCTCAAAAATCACACCGGTGTTGTCCCCTTCAACCGCTCGTGGCTCGTCTGATATCCGAGAAACTGTGATGAGGGGTTGATCTGGTTCGGCCGTGGCTGTAGGGATCGGTGTTTCACTCGGTTGTGGAGTCACCGATGGTTCTGGTGTCCCAACCGGGGGATTTACACTTGATCCGTTTGTAATATACGGGAGCCAAACTACCGTATCGCCATCGTCTTGAGCAAATGCGAAAGCGGTTAACCCCATCCCCATAATGAGAATAGAGCTAACTAGCATATGCTTGAACGGTAGTTTTTTGAATAGCAAGGAGAACAACTTTGATTTTTGAAACAGACGCTTCATATTTCACCTTTTTTCCTATTGCAGGTTTGCAGGACTTTAGCCAATGGTCCCAATCATAAAAGATACGGATTTGGCAAAGTAGGTATTACATTACACAGTTGAGTTAACTTAGTTTATAGGGCTTACGGATGGAGCAATAAGCAGATTTATTATATGGATTTGAGGGTTGCACAGCCCTCAAGGTTAACTAAAGTTAATTTTTTGTGCTTACAAATCAAATTATTATGCTAGTCAGAGGTTGTTAAAAATTGTTTAAATTTTAGTTGGCCAAGCTCGTTTTGCAGATGTATGCGTTACCTCATTTTTGAGTCTTCTTTTTTATGTTGCTAATGCCATCCGTTAAAATTGATTCACTTAAAGTCTGATTCATACGGGTTAATTGTGATAAATCCAAAACTTTCAAACGATTGGTTGCATTGGCGGGCTAAAGCTACACCTCAAAACATTGCTCTGCTATTTGGAGATGAGCGTTGGCGTTTTGCTGAGCTTGATGATCTTACGGGGCAAATGGCGGATTGGCTTTTAACGCTCGACCTTCCTGTTAATAAACGGGTGGGTGTTTTGATGCAGAACCGGCCGGAGTACGTGCTAATGATCTATGCAGCGAGCCGACTCGGGCTAACGTTGGTCACGTTTAACACTCGATTAACTCCGACCGAGGTTGAGTGGCAAATAGAATTTACAGCGTGTGATCTGATTGTTGCGGATGAGCTTAATCTTGAAAAATTACAAAATGTCGGGAGTCATAAGATCCATCTAGCTCCTGAAATAGGCTATCTTGAATCTTTGCCCACGGGCCAAGTGAAGAACTCTGTAAAAGGAGATGGGGTAACCAACCAGACCCAAGCGATCGTTTTTACAAGCGGTACAACGGGACGCCCCAAGGCTGTGCCGGTTACGTTTGAGCAACATTTTTACAGTGCAATGGGGTCGAGCTACCGTTTGGGCGTTGAAACAAATGACATTTGGTTATCGGTGCTTCCACTGTATCACGTGGGGGGGATGGCTGTTGTTTTCCGAAGTTTGCTGTATGGAACGGCGTTTGATTTGCATCCAAGGTTTGATTTGAGTGAGATCAACAAGGCTTTAGATTCGAAGGGGATTAGCATGATTTCGGTTGTGCCGACGATGCTGTATCGGCTAATTGAGAGCAGGGAAAGTTGGCCGGTGAGTCTACGGTTGATTTTGGTAGGTGGTGCCGCCGCAAGCCCTGAATTGGTAGCGGCCGCTGGTGAATTATCGAAAAGCGGTCGGCCGCTTGTGGCTACATCTTATGGAATGACGGAGGTTGGTTCGCAATTTGCTACGCAAACGCCGGCTGAGACGCTTGAAAAGCCTGCAAGTGTGGGGCGACCGTTTCTGTTTAATGAGTTACGGATTGTGGATGCTGATTCTTTGCAAGATAAAGCTGTTGGAGAGTATGGGGAGATTTGGATTAGCGGCGAGGTTGTGATGAGTGGATACGTTGATAATGCTGATGCGAATCGTGAACGGTTTGTGGACGGGTGGTTCCGTACGGGGGATATCGGATATTTGGATGAAGATGGCTGTTTGTTTGTGGTGCAACGGCGAAGTGATCTGATTATTTCTGGTGGGGAAAATGTGTATCCGGCCGAGGTTGAAGCGGCGTTGCGGCAACATCCATCTGTAAAAGAGGCTTGTGTTGTGGGGGTGCCAAGTGCTGAGTGGGGTGAAATTGTGACCGCCATGGTTGAGCTATGGCCGGGTACTCAGGTGGATGGGGATGAGCTAACGGAGTTCGTTCAAGATGACTTGGCACGGTACAAGCGGCCGAGGTTTTTTGAATTTGTGAAGCAATTGCCCCAAACAGCAAGCGGTAAGATCGAAAGGAAAAAAGTGGGTCAAGATATGAGTGACTTGTTTGGGTAGTTTGCGGGTTGAAATTAGTTGGCTGAAACGGTATTTATCTGATAAGTTTGCTTTATGCGAAGTTTAAAAAGTAGATTCATCAATTTGTTGTTAAAGTCCTTTGGTGCGAAGAAAATGTTTGCTTCATTTAATGCAAATGTTGATTCAGCAGAGGGGTTTCAGGCGGCCGTGGATCAGGCCCGTGCGGCCGGTGATTATTCTAGCGAACCACCTGAAAAGCTGGCACAAAAATATCCAACCGAAATGATTGATGTTGATGGCTTCGGCCTGACTTTGCTTGAAGTGGGAGCAAATAAAAAAGTTGTTTACTTTTTGCATGGGGGTGCGTATGTATTGGGGATCGGAAAAGTCCATTGGGATTTTATGGAGAAAGTTGGGAAGTCGGCCGATTGTCATGTGGCGGTTTTTGATTATCCAATTGCACCGGAGTTCAAGGCAGAGACGGCTGTTGACCGATCGCAGAAAGCTTTTGAGGTTTTAGTTGAACGGTATGGGGCTGAAAATGTTGTATTGATGGGTGGGTCTGCAGGGGCTGGTTTAGCCATGGGCTTGAGCCTAAAGTTACGAGATGAGGATAAGCCGCAACCGAGCAAAGTGATTCTGTTGTATCCGTGGTTAGATGTGACAATGTCCCATTCCGAAGCGCGTGGTCTTGAGGATAAAGACCTTTTGTTGGAGGTAGATGGTTTAATTGCATGTGGCCAGCATTACGCTGGTGACTTGGGAGTCGAACATCCTTATGTCTCGCCTTGGTTTGGTTCGCTTGAAAACTTGCCTCCAACTAAGATTTTTACTGGGTCATGGGATGTTCTCCATCCTGAAGGGCGGGATTTTGCGAAAAAGCTGAAGGGGGCTGGAAATCAAGCAGAGCTTTTTGTGTACGATCAGATGCAACATGCGTGGTTATTGTTTGATATGCCGGAATCGAAAAAAGGATTAACGCAGATTACAAATTTGATTGGGGTTTAGCCATTCTGAAACACTAAAAAATCAACTGTTTCGAGGTTTATGCAGAACGTCGCAAAATTTAAAATTGATCAGCGAATATCTGTGTATTTTTGATGGGCAAATTGTCTTTAAAAATTTAGAGTGGGGGAGTTATTAATTTACTATTTAATTGGGTCGAATTCTCTATTAAAATTTTTAATTGTTAGGCAAATTGTTTTTGGAGAAATGTGCGGTGTCCCGATCAATCTATAAATTAGTGTATGTGAGCTCAGCATCTAAGCCAATGTCACAAGGAGAGATTTTGGAGTTGCTAGAAATCTCGAGACAGAATAATTTTCTGTTGGATGTAACAGGGATTTTGCTGTGTTATGAGGGTAATTTTTTTCAATTGCTCGAAGGGGAAAAGGAAACGGTCAAAGATCTTTATGCAAAAATTTCTGAAGATGGAAGACATCGAGGGGTTATCAGGATCTTTTCAGAGGTAGCTGAAGAGCGGGAGTTCCCAAATTGGAGCATGGGGTACAAACTTGTTGATGGGTCTTGGGATCATGAATTTCGGGAGGGGCTAAATGATATTTTCAAAAACGGTGGGTTAGATTTAGAGGATACGGTTGTGCGGGGGGCATCGATTAAAGTGCACAAGCTGTTGAATTCGTTTAGAAAAATTTCTGGAATAGCGGTGCCTTAAGTTTGACAAGCGGGACGATATTGAGTTGGGTAATGATTGATAGAGTTCGGTTGAGAGTGGGCTGATCAAAGTTGACACATAAATAGGGAGCTAGTACAGTTCGTGCTAATTGTTTAGAAAATAGAATAGCTGTTTCATTTAAGGTGCGCATCTGCTCGGACGCAATGCGCATAATGAGGAAAGTCTGGTTAAAGTCCAGCGCTGTCCCGCAACGGTAAGTTGGCTAACTTATACAGTTAGCTTACAAGTCCGAATACTCGCCTTAAATGGCTCGCAATGTTCTCCTTCGTGGTAAAAGGGTCGCGAGAGGCTGATGTTTATATCGGCCGAGGCAGAAGTGAAAGTAAAAGGTAGAATTTACCCTTGCTTTGTCTCTGCGTTAATCAGGTATTGGCCTGTTTAAGTCGTTGACCCACCATGTTATTGGTGGGTTTTTTGTTTTTACGATCAGATTGCTGAGTTAATCAGTTTCTAGCCCAACAAATTGAGATTTAACTATGACTGACGAGATGGTTCCACCAGCACCGAATATGAGAAGCTATGGTCGGCAAATGTTTATCTGCCAGCATGGGAATTGTGCGTCGCCGGAGATGGTGACGGCGTTGCAGGCGACTGTGCGGCCGAAGCTGGGTGATTTGCGCCGTTTGCGGAATCCTGAACGGGTGAAGGTGACGCTGTCTGAGTGTTTGGGTGTGTGTTCTGGCGGGCCGGTTGTGGTGGTTTATCCGGATGGGATTTGGTATCACCATGTGAACGAAGAGGTGATGGCGCGGATTATTGATGAGCACATTATTGGGGGTGTTCCAGTTGAGGAGTATGTGTTCCATCGGCTGTATCCGGCCGGGGGTGAGCCGGTTTATGCACCGGAGGTAAGAGGGGATGCGGGAACGTATGAGGCTCCACCAGCGACTAGTGCAAAGAAGGAAGAGGAGGAGCCCTACTCAGAACCCATCTCTGCAGAAGAGAGACGGCAGGCGGCACGCAAAAAGAATTTGAAGAAGGGGCTAGTCATTGTAAATACGGGTGAGGGGAAGGGGAAGACGACGGCCGCTTTGGGTGTGATGACTCGGGCATGGGGTCGGAATATGCGGGTTGGTTTGATTCAGTTTTTGAAGCATGAGAATGCGAAGTTTGGGGAGATTCGAGCGGCGGAGAAGATGGATGTGGAGCGGATCGGTCTGGGTGATGGCTGGACGTGGACGAGCAAGGATATGGATGAGACGGAGGCTCGTGCTGTTGCTGGTTGGGAGTTGGTTAAGCAGGAAGTATTAAGTAAAAAGTTTGAAGTTTTGATCCTCGACGAGTTCACTTATCCGCTCCATTATGGTTGGTTAGATGTGAATGAGGTGATTGGTTGGTTGAAGACCCACAAGCCGGAGAAGATGCATTTGATTGTGACTGGCCGGTATGCGCCGCCGGAGTTGGTTGAGTATGCGGATCTGGTGACGGAGATGAAGAATGTGAAGCATCCGCTGGAGACGCAGGGGATTCGGGCGCAGAAGGGGATTGAGTTTTAGGCTTTGGACGCTGATAGGGATGAACACGGATAATTTTTTGGACACGAATGCAACAACACGGATTTTTTTCGACGCTGATAAGGAGGAACGCAGGCTAAGGCTGATTGGCTGAATAAGCTGAAATGCTGACTAGCTGAAATGCTATGTCAACACCACGATTGATTTTTGCGGCTCCTGAGAG
>JAHDGV010001130.1 GCA_020631655.1 Chloroflexota bacterium
GTTGGCTCAAATGTAGCCGTACTAGTCTCTGTTGGGATAGCAGTTTCGGTTTGGGTTGCTGTGGCTGTTTCTGTCGGGGTTTCAGTTGGTTCTGGCTCAGGCGGCCGGCCGGGCGAGCCGATATCTAACCCGCTGTTGCCGCCTAACGATAGCGCCTGATATCCGGTGAAGACGGGTGTGTTCCCACCAACGGTGCTGAGCGCCCAGCTCGGTCCCGAGTTATTGTCTGCACCAAGACTTTTTAAGTAGATCGACGGGCCACCACCGCTGGGTGGGTCAGGCCAGCCACTGATAAATGAGAAAAATTCAACCCGCTCAACTGCGTTGGCCTGTGTTTGGTGATCTCCTTCATAACTGCTGTAGCTGTCCCACAAGGCGATATCATCAAAACTGTTGTTCAAGGACATTCGCGACCAGCCTGTAACGGCAATCAGATCAACGTCTCCCCAAGCGGCTCTAAAATCTGCGGCCGAAACATCATCGGCATTGTAAAGTACTGCTGACCGGCCTCCAATAATCGACCCAGAGCTGATATTGGCGGCCGAGTGGGACAGCGTATTGCCATCGTCTAGGACGTAACCGGCTAAGTTAATGGTGCTTGAACCGCTGTTGTAAATTTCAACCCACTCCCAATTATCTTCTTTACTTTTGGGATCAAACATGATCTCCGTGATAATCAGATTGGAACCCGGTTGTGCTTTGACCCTTGATGGGTGTGAAATGACGAAAACGCTAATAAGCAGACAGACGCAAACTGTCCACACAGCGATAGGCTTGGCGTAACCCATAACTCAATTTTCTCCTGGTGCGATATGCAGTGACTCAACATTCAGATACTGCTTGAACATGATGCAGACCCTTGCATAGTAGTCCCAATTAAAGAGGTGCAAATTGCGCCAAAGCAAGAGGAAGCGGCTCAAAGGTCTCGGTTTATTTTGGTGGGATGAATGGCTCTTTTTTAATAGGTTGTAAGCTCATGCATCACCGAGTTGGATTGATAGCAGATTATTTGAGAACGGGCAAACTACCTCTGGGAAATT
>JAHDGV010000310.1 GCA_020631655.1 Chloroflexota bacterium
CCGCCTCGCGCCAAGTGAGCGAACAGCTGGTCCCCATCAGCTTGCGGAAAATTTTAGAATGATGGCCGGAGTGGAGCACGATTAACCCCATTCCCTGCAAAACACGTTTGTGAACCCGTTCAACTACCTCATCATCTACTTTGTCGTGGGCCAAATGACCCCACCACAGCAAGACGTCGGTGTCGTCGAGCACCGCTTGGGTTAAGCCATGCTCCGGCTCGGCCAGCGTTCCGGTTCGGACTGTCCCGATGCCATCCTGAGCCTGCATAAAGCTGGCGATGGCACCGTGAATCCCATCCGGATAGATTTGGGCGATATGCTCGCTCCTTTTCTCGTGTTCAAATTCGTTATAAATCGTAACGTTTATCGCCATTAGCTTGCTCCGTAAACTGGATTGGTCGGCATCGCTTCCGGCCGTTCACAACTGCTTTCAATCGCCACATGCTGGCCAGTTTCGGCCGAATCATGGAAGGCGTGCATCAGGTCGAGCACATGGTAGGCCAAGTCTCCATTGGCACGATGGGAACCGCCGTTTCGCATGGCGTGGGCCAAGTCGGCCAGCCCTAAGCCCCGGCCGTTTTCATTGTAGCTGTGCGACAGTGCGATCTCTTCCCACTCTTTTTTGCCACCTTCTTTTAGGCGCACGACGCCACCAAATCGGTTCGGATCTGGCACGCTCAGTGTTCCGGCATCCCCATGAATTTCGATGTGTGGGAGCTCTGAAGCGGCTACGTCAAAACTTTGGATGATGGTTCCAACTGCGCCATTGGCAAAGCCCATCATGCCGGAAACGTGTGTTGGGACGTCAACGTCGATAATGGTGCCATTAAGCGGCTCGCTGGTGATGGTGCGCTGTTTCCGGCCGGTGGTAACCATCCCACTAACGGTTTTGACCGGGCCGAGCAGCTGGACCAGATTGGTCAGATAGTAAGGGCCCATGTCGAACATCGGGCCACCACCCGGTTTGAAATAAAACTCAGGATTTGGATGCCACATTTCCATCCCCCAGCTCATCATAAACGCATTGGCTGAGACCGGATTGCCGATTGCACCGTCATCGATCAGTTTGCGAACGGTTTGGTGAGCGCCACCCATAAAGGTGTCTGGGGCGCACCCGACCAACACACCGGCCGCTTTGGCATCGGCTACCAGTTTTTTGCCTTCTTCTCGGCTGAGCGTAAGCGGCTTTTCGCTGTAGACGCTTTTGCCAGCGGCCACGGCCGCAAGGGCGACTTCACCGTGGGCGGCCGGATGGGTAATGTTTAGGATTAGCTCGATTTCAGGATCGGCCAGCATGTCTGCTACTGTGGCATGCACGGTTGAGATGTTGTATTTGGCCGCTTGGGTGTCTGCCATTTCGCGCCGCAGATCAGTTAGAGCGACGACTTGGATCGTATTGAGCCATGCAGAATTGGTTAAATAAATGTCGCTGATGTTGCCACATCCAACAATACCGACTTTTACAGGTTGGCTTTGGTTCATTTTTCCTCGCAAGGTTTAAGATATTTACGCTAAGTTTACCCTTGATTTTAGGAACGTAAAAACGATGTTTACGGTTTGACTTTCCGCTACTGGTCGTTAATATTGCCAAACAAAATTTGGACAAAATTTAGGGATAGGACATTCATGACAGTTCTTTTGTATGCAGTAGAAGATCGGGTAGCAACACTGACTATTAATCGGCCGGAAAAACGGAATTCGCTGAGCGGTGAAGTGATTGATCTGATTTTGGAGCGGCTCGATGAGGCTGAGCAAGATAACGACATTCGGGCGATTGTGATTACCGGTGCCGGTGAGAAAGCGTTTTGCTCTGGTGCAGATTTGGGCGGTGGTGTTGGGGGAAGCGGCACAAATAATTATGCCGATATGCTCAAACGGATTGTGGCTTATCCCAAGCCAACTGTGGCCCGTGTAGACGGCTACTGTTTGGCCGGTGGGATGGGGCTGATGTTGGCCTGCGATATCGTGATCGGGTCTGATCGGTCGGTGTATGGCACCCCTGAGGTCAACGTCGGGCTGTGGCCCAGTATGATCAGCGCCCTGATTTTTAGAAACATGCTCCCTAAACAGGCGCTCCCCATGATTTTGATGGGGGAGCGATTTGGGGCAGATAAGGCGATGCAGATGGGCTTTCTGAGCGAGGTTGTTCCAGCCGAAGAGCTGGACGGCCGGGTGCAAGCCATCGCCCAAAATTTAGCGGCCAAAAGCCCGGCCGGTATGAAGCTGGGCAAAGCATCTTATAATGGGATGCAGAATATGCCCCTCAACGATGCGCTTGATTATCTGAGTCAAGAACTGACCAAAGTTGCCAGCACAAAAGATGCGGCCGAGGGGATTCAAGCGTTCATGCAGAAACGGAAACCAAACTTTACTGGTGAGTAACGGAGATCGATTGAAGACTCCTACGCTTTACATTTTTTCCGGCTTGCCTGGCACTGGAAAATCTACGTTGGCCCGGATGTTGGCCACACATTTGGGGGCGATGTATGTTCGCATCGATACCGTTGAGCAAGGGCTTTGGGAATTGTGTGGCGTAACGGTCACGGCCGAGGGATATCATCTCAGCTATCGAATTATCAGAGACAATTTAAAACTGGGGATAAGTGCAATTTCAGACTCTGTTAATCCGATAGAAATCACCCGTAATGAGTGGCAACAGGTTGCTGAAAATGCAGGTGCTAAATTTGTTAATATCGAAATCAGTTGTTCGGATGAAGCAGAGCACGAACAGCGGGTTACAGCCAGAAGAGATTTAAGCGATAATTCAGAGTTACCAACGTGGGCACAGGTTAAAAATAGACACTATGACCAATGGAAAACTGATATTATTCGAGTCGATACGGCCGGACAGTCTGAGGATGAATCATTTGAGGAGCTGATCAAAAAACTTGGTGTGTAACCACACTCTGCTACAAATAAAACATAACGCCAGTTTGGCATGATGCAGATTGGTTAAAAATGGAGAAATTATGAGCGCATATATCATTGCTCGGGTAAACGTAACCGACATGACGCAATACAAAGAATATACAAAGCTAACTCCGGGAATTATTGAAAAGTTCGGGGGTAAATTTATTGCACGCGGTGGCGAAGTCACCACGCTTGAAGGGGATGAGGAGGAAAATCGAGTTGTGTTGCTCGAATTTCCTACAGCGCAAGCGGCCAAAGATTTTTACAATTCAGATGAATATCAGGCCGCGATCAAGGTGCGCGAAGGTGCATCTGAAGGGCAATTTATTGTGGTAGATGGGATTTAGCTTTTAGCTATTGGCTTTTAGCTTTTTGCTGAACTTTCTCATGCTAAAGGCCCAGTGTTTGAGGCAAAGGTAAAATGTTCAAAAGCAAGTGCAAGCCAATGGCCAAGAGCCATAAGCTAAAAGCCCAAAAAGGACAATCAGATGAGTAATAAAATTCGAGTAACAACAATTGCAGGGTCGCCTTATGATCGAGGATTTGCCCACGGCAAACAGTGGAAAGATGCGATTCATCACTACGCTAAGGAGCGGGTAGATTTGGTTGCCAGCGGTCAATGGAGCGGTGGCTTTAAAAAGACCACGGCCGACATTATCGACCTTGCTGAAAAGACAATGCCCCATCACGAGGCGTATGCGCCTGACTTGGTCGAAGAGATGCGCGGTATGGCGGCCGCCACCGGCTTGCGCATGGGTGAGTTGATCATTGTTAGTGGTTTTACCGATTTTATCGATACCGTGTATGGGGTGAGCAAACGTGAAGGGCCGCTTGAACCGGCTCTGACCATTGATGATTGCACCGCCTTTATTGTGCCGGACAGCACGGCCGATGGGGCCGGTTTCTTCGGGCAAACGTGGGACATGCACGACACCGCCACTGAGTTTGTGATTTTGCTCGACGTTCAACCGGAAGATGGTCCAAATTCACTTGTATTCACCACAACCGGGTGTTTGGGGCAGATCGGGATGAACGAGCATGGGATTTCTGTCGGGATCAATAACTTGATGGGGGCTGATGGTGGTATCGGTGTGACTTGGCCCTTTGTCGTGCGCAAAGTGCTCCAGCAGGACAATATCGATGACGCTTTGAAATGCATTACTGATTGTGAGTTGGCAGGCGCACATAACTATCTGTTGTTTGATAAAACCGGCCGTGGCTACAACATCGAGGCGATGTCTACCCATCATGTGATTACCGAACTGGAAGACACCCCGATTTCGCACACCAATCACTGCTTGGTTCCTGAAACGGTGGCATTGGCACAAGAACGTCATCCCGATTCGCAGGCCAGCTCTGAAAAACGTTTGGAAACGGCCGATGAATTGCTCGCCCAGCGGCCGATCACGATTGACACGCTCCAAGAGATGACGCGTCAGGCTCCAATCTGTACCACATCAAAGCCCCCGTTCCATGTTGAATCATGCGGAGCGGCCATTATGCGGCCGAAAACGGGTGAATTTTGGGCCGTTTGGGGATTACCAAACGAGAATGAGTACGAACACTTTACCGTTTAGCCAGAGGCAAACATTCATAGAATTTAGAAAAGCCAAGGGGTGGAATACTCCTTGGCTTTTTTGTTTATCAATTTCGCAATGCTTATCATCTTGTATTGGGGTTGACGTTGTCAGGGCATAACGGCTTAAGAAAAACAACCATATTTATTTTCCTATTGAGATGACTTGTATTGAAAATCGGGCGAGTTAATCGCTGGTTGGATATGGATCGCACTCAGTTCAATGCGATTAACTCGCCCGATAGTGGGCATGAGCGCAACTCAAACGGTATCGAAATACGTTTGTCTGATCCTTAAATCGACCCCTACAGAGATGGTCACGACCCGCTAAATGAACATCAAATTTCTAAGATTAAAGATAGTTGGCGATTTACAATTCATGCTTATGTTTTATCATAGGCAATTGATCCTATTACTAAGCTCCTAGAATTGTGTTAACTTATTCTAGATTCCACACCTTAGCGAACTTTGAAACTAAATATGGTAGACAAAAAATCTCAAGACCAGATCGCTTTTGAGGCCCTGCAATATTCAGTTGAATCACTCACGTCTGACTTAAATCTGAATAATGTACTAACCAACTTAGGCGAGCAGGTTAATCGATTAATTGGTTGTGATGCGTGGAGCATTTCAGACTACATAGAATCAACAAATAAGTTAGTGACCCTAGCCGAGAGCGGCCCGGCCGACTGGGTCTATCAGGGGGATGGGGTTGAGTCGTTTGATTTAAGCGAAAATGAAACGACGTTTTCGGTTATCAAAGATCGAAAGATGGTGCACTACACCGTTGAAGATGATTGGATAGCGGAAGAGGAAAAACAGTTCATTAGTGAATACGGCCACTCAAGCCTGCTCATGCTCCCGCTTATTTATCGGGATGAGGTTTTAGGCATCATTGAGTTTGCCAATTATGGGGCGCCGATCCACTTTACAGAATTTGAAGTGCGCATCGCTCAACTGCTAGCCAATCAGTGCGCCATTGCGATTGCACACGCCCGCATGATTGCTCAACAGCAAATCCAGCTCGATAAAATGGCGCGGCTAAAAGAGCAGGCAGATATCGCCAACACTGCAAAAAGCCGCTTCTTGGCCAACATGAGCCACGAATTCCGTACCCCTCTTAATGTGATCATCGGCTTTGCTGAATATTTGAATGAGGTGTTCAAAGATCATGCGGTGCAAGATGATGAGATCAACGAATCTGTCAAAAGTATCCACACGGCCGGTCAGCATTTGATGAGCATCGTTGAAGACATTCTCGATGTATCTGTGATTGAGGCGGGTGTTGTCGAAGTTAGACCCACCGAATTTGATATAAGCCAGTTGCTGAAAGAACTTGATCAAACCATGGGGATTTTGGCCGAAGAGTCTGGGAGTAAGCTGGTGGTTAATCTGCCGGGAGAACCGATATTATTCAAAACCGATCGGCAAAAGTTGATGCAAATCCTGATTAATCTTGTGGCAAATGGGATTAAATTTACTCAAAACGGAATTGTTCGCGTTTTAACCGAGGTGGATGAGCAGGCTACTCCAAATCAGTTAAGGATAAAAGTTGAGGATACGGGGATCGGCATTCCAGAGGAGAAGTTGTCACGCTTGTTTAAGCCATTCTCACAGTTAAACGATGAATATTCTGGAATGACAAAGGGGACCGGGTTGGGGCTCAGTTTGTCGCAGGGATATGCTCGAGCCATGCAGGGGAAAATCAGCGTGGAGTCTGTTTATGGTGAGGGGAGTACGTTTACGGTTGAACTGCCTTTTGGGTAGTGGTCGAAGGGTGCGGGAAGAATTTAGCCTTTAAGAGAATAGATAACCTCAGTTTTGGATAAGACCACACGTTAGTAATTTGCCGCAGATTTTTACG
>JAHDGV010001131.1:0-445 GCA_020631655.1 Chloroflexota bacterium
ACGTCTGTTTGCCACGTATGGTCTTATCAAGAATCCCTCGATTCGGACCAACGCCATCGTCGCTCGAATCGTTCGCCCAGGTTTTACCGTTAGCTAACGCAGTAAGTGATGCGCCAAGCGTAGCGAGTAGAGCTTTTCTGCGAGACTGTTTTATTGTCATGGTGACTACCCCTTTAATAGCCCACCAGTTTTATGCAACGAACCGATTTATTGTGATTTAACTAATCGAATATTTAGATCTAAATTATCGAATAATCGTTGGCACTAGGCGCTAGGGCCTGATCTCTTCCAAATCGATTTCGGCACATAAACATGACCGTCGGCAAGTTTTCTGGCCGTGCGCATGAGCCCTGCAGCTTTAAATTCAAATTCGCCATCAACGCTAAAAGTTACCAACACATCCAAGCTGCCCGAAGGATGTTCCAATGTAATAACGGCGGGGCTT
>JAHDGV010001131.1:510-1039 GCA_020631655.1 Chloroflexota bacterium
GTGCGGCATGAGATAACGTGCGGTGATGCTACCGCCATTTCTTGCCGGGGCAATTACGCCAAATTTTGGTGTTACCGAGTTTGCGACGTCTTTTATACCCATCAACGTCCCGGCTTTTTGTCGTATGGCTTCTATTTGCTCGAAAAACGAGCGGTTTTTGTCAAGGTCAGTGGTGGATTCATAGCCTGTGATGCCTAAATCCGCCGCCCTTGCTATGACTACGGGCATAGCGACATCCATACACGTCACCGACAAACCGTCAATCTCGTCCTGTAAATTCCCTGTGGGTAAAAATGCACCGGTGGCAGAGCCTACCACCCCTTCAAAGGTAAGCTTAGTTTTGGCGCTGGTTCCGGGCACTCCGTCAATCTGTTCGTCACCCTCGTAGGTCACCTGCCCTTGCGGGGTTTGAATAACCGAGACAATTTGCGCACCGGTATTAACCGCTCGGATTTTGACTGTGGTTTCATCTTCTGTGGGTTTTATCAAGCCCAGTTCAACCGCTGCTTGGGCAACTCCGGATAGTATG
>JAHDGV010001132.1 GCA_020631655.1 Chloroflexota bacterium
CTCTCGCTCCCAAAGCGAGCGCTCTACCAAGCTGAGCTATGCCCCGAAAACAGGATCGGTAGTATACAAATCTACAAACTCAATATCAAGGGATATTTACAAATCCAGATTAAAATTTCGATATTTATTCAGATATTTTCTTGTCCCTTTACGATTGACAGATCAAAATTGCCCTTATGCGCATTCTAGAAATGATTTTTTCAGTTGTAACGGTTCTTTTAATGATTGGGCTTTTCTTGCCTGCACCTGTGCGAAACTCGGCCCGGCCGTTCGTTTTGCTCACATCAGTAGGCCTGATTGTTCTGGTTTTACATTTGATCTTTGAGCAGTATCGCTGGCAAATGGTACCCCTCTATATAATCTTTGCTATTTTAGCCGTTGTTTGGCTATTGCCACTGGGTGAGCGGTGGTGGCTGGGATGGGTTGGTATCAGCCTGTTGGGAATTTTAACCGTCCTATTTCTACTCCCCCCATTTTTATTTCCCATTCGAAATTTTCCAGCCCCAACCGGCAGTTACAAAGTTGGAACGCTGACAGAAGTGTGGACCGACAGTAGCCGCACTGAAATTTATGGAGATGACCCGACTGCACCGCGGGAGTTTGTGACCCAAACGTGGTATCCGGCCGCTCCCAATTCACCGACTGTTAATCGTGCAGAATATATACCAACCGGCCGAAAAGCCTCGCGCACTATTGCGGGGCGCTTGGGATTGCCATTTTTTATCCTAGACCATGTGGATTTGATCCAAACAAATTCATTTGTCGAAGTTCCAGCCGCAGATGGCCAATTCCCCATACTCATTTTCTCGCACGGCTATAACAGCTTCCGTGGGCAAAGCACCACCATCATGGAAGATTTAGCCAGCCACGGCTACATCGTTGTTTCAATGTCCCATTCCTATGGAAGTGCAGTTACCATCTTTCCAGACGGCCGAATCGTGTTCCACAATCCAGACACCCTTGTGGGTGAAGGTGAGGAACTGCGCCAAACCGGTTTACGATTGGGCGAGCAATGGGTCAGTGACATTCGATACACAAT
>JAHDGV010000311.1 GCA_020631655.1 Chloroflexota bacterium
TCGTCACAAAATGCCACTTTCTTGCCCTAAAACTGTCCCCTGAATCGATTCTATAAGGTTTGGCGGGGCAGTTTTCATTGTGCTAGAATGCCGCCTTCGTTAGACATTTGCAATCAAATATTTCTTTAAGTCTCGGGCGGCATTAAGCCGCTTTTGTGTGTAAACCCTACATGATCTAATTTTTGTCGATCGAAAATTTTTGGTTTTGAAAAAAATCGTTCAATTTGAAGAAGATTGAATCTTACACACACATCTAAAAGAAAACGGATGATTGTCGGAGGACTCGATGAGTGAAGAACACGATACCTACCGGAGCGATGACAATGAATCGGCCGGTACGCCCAACAATACAGGGCTCATAGTTTTAGCAGGATTACTTGCGTTAATTCTGCTAGGCGCTGGTGGATACTTGTTGTTTGGCCGCGGTGTGGGTAGCACCGAAACGGTTGAAACAAATGAAAATGGGGGCGCAGTTGTAGAAGAGGGTGATGCTTCTGTCGCAACTGCAGATACGGATCAACTACCAGCCGGTGTTGCCGCCCGTAGCAACGTACTTGTTGTCAGCGATGGTCAGATCGCTGTAAACGGTGGTGTACAACCTACTGATGATGTTTATGCATGGGACGGCTCTGAATGGGTCCACGTGCCCAGCCTAGTTAGCGGTGACGGACAATCGCTAATTGTTGGGGGGGATATCGCTGGAAGCGAAGTGGTTGTTGGTAATCGCTCTGCACCTGCTTCTGTAAACATCGCTACTGACGTGGTTGGTGGAGAAGTGATCCCGGCCGAAGTGATCCCGATGATCAATGAGGTAAACATTCAAGGGCTATCACTAGCACCGGCCGGTGGGTTGAGCGGACAGGCTGCATCAATCCCTGCGGGTAATTACAGCCAGCTTTTGCACGTAACAAATGTTGGGGCGATTGTTGACCAGACCTCGCTAACCGAACTGTTAAATGATACGACGCTACAAGCGACCCACATTCAAACTTTGGTTAACGCGGCCAACAGCGGTGGGCAATCGGGTATCAACTTGGACTATCAAGGGGTATTCCCGGCTCAAGGTCCAGCATTTACCTCTTTCGTTACTGATTTGGCCGATGCGCTACATGGTGCTGACAAAAGCTTGGTTGTGACCCTTGATACACCAATCGAAACTGGAAACGGATATGACACCGGTGGTCAAGATTGGGTCGCAATTGCTGGTGCCGCAGACGGTGTATTCCTCAACATGCCAGCCGATCCAACCGCTTGGGTTGATGGTGGCTCAGCAGAAAAATTGCTCTCTTGGGCGACTCGTCGGATTGATCGCAACAACATCAGTGCGATTGTGACGACACAAGCGGTTGACCGTTTAGGCGGTATCTATCGCGAAATGCCATTGGACGAAGCGTTGGGCAACTTGGGTGAACCCACAACGGCCGACGGATCAGCGTTCGAAGCCAATGCACCAGTCAACCTAACCCTCGCTGGGAATGCTTCCCCTCTAGAATGGGAAGGGACCAGCCGGACCTACACCTTTACATATGCAGAAAATGGTGAACCACGCACCGTGTGGATCAACAACGAATCATCTTTGGCTTGGCGCTTGCGTTTGGCGAGCAAATACGGGCTAAACGGTGTCATGGTTAAACGCCTTAACTCGGCCGGTAACTTGCCCGGCTACGCGGCGGCCCTAGACAGCTATCAAACCGGTAGCGCCATGCCTGAACCGGCCGGTGCTGCAATCACTTGGTCTGTTGAAGGTGAGGGTGGTGTTGTTGCCAGCGCGGTTAACCAAGAATTGGGTTACAGCTGGGAAGGCACACCCAATGAAGGGGCTTATGTCGTAAACGCTATGTTTGCTCAAGGCGACATCGCTATCCCGCTTGGCTCTGCTGACGTAATGGTTGGCGAAGCTGTTGTGGCTGTCGCAGAAGCTGACGTAGCTGAAGAGACAACCGAAGAAGCTCCAGCTGAAGAAACTGCAGAATCAGCCGAAGAAGCTCCTGCTGAGGAGGCGGCCGAGGCAGAAGAAGCACCGGCTCAAGAAGTTGCTGTTGAACCATCACTTGAAATTACCGGCAACGCCAACGGTGTTGTCAACGTGGGCTCAAATGTACGGAACGGCCCCGGTGTGATCTACGCTGTAGTTAATTCGGCAGACCCAGGCAACCAGCTCGAGATTGTCGGCCGTAGCGAAGATAGCTTGTGGTACGAAGTCGTCTTGCTCGACCAAGAAAACGCAGAAGGGTGGATTTACGCCCAGTTGGTAAACGAGCAAGCTGAACTAGATGTTGCTTCTCTACCAGTTTCTGCATCAGCTGCACCAGTTGTTCAAGCTGCACCTGCCAGTGGTGGCGGCGATGGTGGAGACGGCGGAGCCGCACCTGTGGCGGCTGCACCTCCTCCTCCAGCAAACTTGGGTGGCTTTGAACTAGGTGGTCAAACACACACACTCGAAAGCCCCGCTTTGATGCAGGCTTCAGGTATGACATGGGTTAAGTTCCAACACAAATGGGGCTGTGGCAATAATCCGGGCGACTTGCAAGGGCGGATCGACTCTGCGCGGGCAAACGGATTCAAAATTTTGCTCAGTATCCCAGGATCACCTTACCCAAGTAGCATCGACTTTAACTGTTACACAGACTTCTTAGGCGGTGTGGCAGCTCTTGGTCCAGACGCAATCGAAGTTTGGAACGAGATGAACATCGACTTTGAATGGCCAGTAGGTTCAATTGATCCAACATCATATGTGAATAACATGCTCAAGCCAGCATATGCCAAAATTAAAGCGGCTAATCCAAATGTGATGGTGATCAGTGGTGCGCCAGCTCCTACCGGATTCTTCGGTGGTGGTTGTAGTGCAAGCGGCTGTGACGACGATGCATACCTACGCGGTATGGCAGCGGCCGGTGCGGCTAACCACATGGACTGTATGGGTGTTCATTACAACGCTGGGGCAACCGGGCCAAGCACACGCAGTGGTCATCCGGCTGACGGCGGTGCAGGACACTACAGCTGGTACTACCAACCAATGATCGATGTGTATTACAACGCACTTGGTCGCCCACTCTGTTTCACAGAGCTAGGCTACTTGAGCGGTGATGATTACGGTGGCGTTCCAGGGCGCTTCTCTTGGGCCGGTGGCACAAGCATCGACCAACACGCTGCATGGTTGGCCGAAGCGGTTAGCATCGGTGCAAACAGCGGCCGTGTTCGCATGATCATCGTGTTCAACGTTGACTTCACCCTTTACGCCGATGACCCTCAAGCTGGCTTCGCAATCCGTCGTCGTGACGGTAGCTGTCCAGCCTGCGGCACGCTCGCGGCCGTGATGGGGCGGTAAAGGTTCAAGTAGAAAGCATGATGGCAGAAGCGGGACTCACCGCTAAACCTGATGCTTAACCACTTATAACTTTAGGCTTCGCAACAGGCGCATTCTGGTATGATCCGGGGTGCGCCTGTTTTCAAATACTACGTATTGACATAATATAGATCAAGCGTAGTTTTTCCGTCGCTTTATCGAGAGAAAATGAATTACACTAGGGGCAGATCATTTGAGAATACAAGTTACACACTAGTGCGAATCATGATGCACTTGTGTAACGCCTCAAGCTAAAAGATATTATGATGAAAAGAAGATTGTTATTCCCGACATTATTTGTCGTCCTTATGGCTTTTGCCATCGCCTGCTCACCCACATCTACAGAGCCAGAACCTGTTATCCAAGCTACGGCTGAGCCGGTTGTTGAACCAACTTTGGCTCCGCCAACATTGGTTCCAACGCTTCCTCCCCCAGTCATTCAGGGCGGTGAAGAGAGCAATTTAGAGGTGGCTGACACGGCCGCAGATCAGCAAGTTGTTGCTGAGCCAGAGGCTATGCCGGAAGAAGCGGCTCCAGCTAACTGCGCCCAGCCATGGTCGGCCGATTCTTTTGGATACGGCGTACAGTCCCACGCGATTGTGGGTGATCCTGCATTTACCATGAGTTCGATTAAAAACGACTTGGGGATGCAGTGGGTAAAAGTACAGCTTGAATGGTGGCTGGTACAGCCTGGTGATGTAGACCGCCAGTGGTTCTTTTATGATGGTGTTGTAGACGAAGCCAACAAGCACGGCCTGTGCCTCATGTTTAGCATCGTTGGTTCCCCAGATTATTTGCGCGCAGACGGATCACATAACGGTCCACCAGATGATTATGCTCGTTTTGGGACGTTCATCGGTGAGCTTCTAGATCGCTATCCGGGGCAAATCCACGCGATTGAGGTTTGGAATGAAATGAATCTGGATCGTGAATGGAAAACTGCCAATGGTGTAAACGCGGCTGACTATGTGCGCTTCCTGCAAATTGCACACGATGCGATTAAGGCCAAAGATCCAAACATTATTGTGATTAGCGGGGCTTTGGCTCCAACTGGTGGCGGGGATGGGATCGCTTGGCTAGATGACTTTATTTGGCTAGATAACGCAATTGCGGCCGGAATGCTCAACTACTCTGACTGTGTAGGTGCTCATCACAATGGATACAACCTTGGCCCAAGTTTTACGTTTGATCAAACGGGCAGCTCTCCAGACGCAGCTACGGCCGTGTTTAGAGGTCCATTTGATAATCCGCATCACAGCTGGAGTTTTAAAACCACATTGGATACCTACGCCAGCAAAGTTCAATCTGTAGATCCAACGATGAAGCTGTGCGTAACCGAGTTTGGCTGGGCTTCATCAGAAGGGTACGATGAACTGCCACCGGGCTTTGAATTTGCTCAAGACAACACCTTAGACGAGCAGGCTCAGTGGCTGGTTGAAGGTTTCCAACAGATGCGTAATTCGGGCGATGTCTGGTTGGCATTTGTGTTCAACTACGACTTTGGCAACAAAGGTGGCGGTCCAACTGACGATCCTGTGCCATACAGCATCATCGATGTGAACGGTGTGCCGCGTCCGGCCTTTGGCGCGCTTGCCTCAATGGAAAAGAACTAGCTTTTGCGGATCGTGCGTGATGTAATTTCGTCTGAGATTACATCACGCACGATTTTTATAAAATGGGAAAAGAATTTTCAAAAATCGGGTGGGGAAAAGGGACTTCTTTTCTTGTTTTACCAACTCTAATTTTATTACTTTTAAGTGGATGCCAGCAGACAGAAGAGCCTGTAGACCTTGCCCCCTTACCGGCCGAAGAAATGAACATATTTTTTGAATCCCCCGCTTATGGGATTCATTTGGCTCAATGGTGGGACATGCACGCTTTGCGCCAAGATTTAACCCATGTGAACGAAATGCAGTTCAATTGGGTTAAACAGCACTTTGCTTGGCGCGATATTGAACCTGCGGTGAAGGGAGAATATGACTGGTGGCGACCGGATGAAATCATTGAAACGATGGCAAACTATGACACCAAAATCTTGATTCGTATTGATCGGCCGCCCCTGTGGGCGATTCAAGCATATGAAGATCAAGGGTTACCGGTAACTGAAAATCAGCCCCCGGTTAACAATCAAGATTTCTTTGATTTTTGTGGGGTGATTGCAGATCGTTATAAAGGCCGTGTTGACGCTTGGCAAATTTGGAACGAGCCTAATCTCCATCGCGAATGGGGAGAACAACCGCCAGACCCGGCCGGATATGTTGAGCTACTCGCTGGTTGTTATGAAGCGATCAAGGCCAACGATCCTAATGCAATTGTTGTGTCGGCCGGGCTAGCACCAACCGGCACCCTCTCACCTGAAGTGATGCCTGATGATCAATACCTGCGTGAGATGTATGCGGCCGGCGGGGCAAGTTATTTTGATGTCCTTGGCTTACACGCTCCCGGATTTCTAGCGGCACCAGAAGTGAGCCCCGATGATGCCGAAGACCCCGATCTCGACTTAAAGATCGGGAATAATCGCAGGTTTGTGTTTAGGCATGTTGAGGATATGCGCCAAATTATGATCGAGAACGATGATGCCGCGACGCAAATCGCCATCTTAGAAATGGGGTGGACAACTGATGCGCGTGCCGATACCCCTTACGGGTGGCACGCCGTCACCCAAGAGCAGCAGGCCGATTATCTGGTGCGTGCCTATCAATACGCAGACGAAAATTGGGATCCATGGATCGGATTGATGACCACCATCTACTTTTCGGATGTGGCCTGGACCGAGGATAACGAGCAATTTTGGTGGTCGCTTACCGAGCCAGATGGCACACCACGGCCGGCATATTATGCGCTACAGGAGATGCGGGCAGAGCAAGAATGATCTGGATACTATCGATAAACTACTTTCTGCATTTAATGGCAACCATCATCCTGCTGGGCAGTTTGGCCGGAGTTGTGTTCTTTGCTTTCCCGGCCCTAAAAAAAGGGGAGATTGATCAAAA
>JAHDGV010000312.1:0-4189 GCA_020631655.1 Chloroflexota bacterium
CATGACATCTTCTTCACCGACAAAAACAAAGGATTCAAAGTTTACAATCGGGGAACTGGCTGAGGAGCTGAACGTGACTACGCGGACAATTCGATATTACGAAGAGCGTGGCATGATCACACCCGGCCGGACAGACGGCGGCCAACGATTCTACACCCGCCGCGAGCGCGGCCAACTAAAACTGATCCTAAGAGGGAAAGCTGCAGGCTTAGATCTTTCAGAAATTAAAGAAGTGGTCGAAATGTACGACGTCCTGCCTGAGAATCAGATTGCGTCAGCACAGGGAAAACGAATCATAGAATTGATCGACAAACGCGTTGCTGAGATTGACCAGAAAGTCAGCGAACTTACCGAACTAAAAGAGAGCCTACTTGAACACCGGGAAACAGTCGCAAATTGGAAATAATCAATTTACGTTTTTTTTGATTTTCGATTTACGAGCAAACTTTCAATCGTAGTCTGAAATCATCGATTCAAAAATAAAAATCATGTCTAACTCCATCTATTTTAACGACGAGCATCAGGAACTGCGGCAGATGATCCGCAAATTTGTTGAGAACGAAATTAATCCCCACGTTGATGAGTGGGAAGAGGCGCGCATTTTTCCGGCCCACGAGCTGTTTGGCAAGATGGGAAAACTCGGTCTGCTCGGCCTCATGTACGAGGAAGAGTACGGCGGTGGCGGCATGGACTACTGGTACGAAGCGGTTCTTCTTGAGGAAATCGGCCGGGCCAAGTGCGGCGGCGTGCCGATGGCAATCGCCGTGCAAAATGACATGGCTACCCCTGCCCTAGCGGAACACGGGACGCCTGAGCAAAAAGAGAAATTCTTAAAACCGGCCATCACGGGAGAAGCTGTATTTTCAATTGCGGTCAGCGAGCCAGATGCTGGATCAGACGTAGCTGGAATTAGCACACACGCTGTTTCAGACGGAGACCATTGGGTAATCAACGGCTCCAAAATGTGGATCACCAACGGGACTCAAGCTGACTATTTGACTCTGTTGGCACGAACCGACGGCCGTGATCGTGGCTATCGCGGCATGTCGCTCATCATCGTCCCAACTGATACGGACGGATTTGGGGTGAGCAAAAAACTGGAGAAAATGGGGCAACACAGTTCCGACACTGCAATCTTGTCATTTGACGATGTGCGGGTTCCCAAGGCAAACACCATCGGCCCAGAGGGGATGGGATTCATGTTGCAGATGCAACAGTTCCAAGTTGAGCGTATCGCGGCCTCCCTCATGTCGGTTCCCAGCATGGAAATGGTTATCGATATGACCGTTGACTACTGCAAGCAGCGGCACACGTTCAAACGGCCGCTCATGGACAATCAGTGGATTCAGTTCAAGCTGTGTGAACTCAAAACCGAGATCGAAGCGCTAAAACATTTAAATTATTATTGCGTACGGAAATATGTGGCCGGGCAAGATATGACCCGTGAGGCGTCGATGGCGAAGCTCAAAATGGGCCGCCTCAGCCGTGAAGTGGCTGACATCTGCATGCAGTTCCATGGCGGCATCGGCTACACTGAAGAGTATCCTTTAGCCCGCTACTATCGGGACTCTCGCCTCGGCTCTATCGGTGGTGGTGCAGACGAAATTATGCTGGGTATCATCGCAAAGATGGATGGACTGATGGACAACTAGAAGTCTTAAGTCGAAAGTGTGAAGTGGATGGGTCGCTTCATACTTCGTACTTCATACTTTTTACTCTTAAAAGATGGCTTTATTTAACTCCAACATCTCCACAAACACTGAAGCATTTGCACAAAATCGGGCTGACATGCTGGCGCTAGTTGAGCAGGTACGCGAGCTAGAAGCACGGGCAGAGGCGGCCAGCAACAAGTCTCGGCCGAAGTTTGAGAAACGTGGGCAAATCATGCCCCGGGAACGGGTAGCCCGTCTGCTTGATCCCGGGGCCCCTTTCCTCGAAATCGGCAACATGGCTGGATTTCTGCGAGACACAAGCAAGCGTGAGAAATCGATTCCCGGTGCCAGCATCATCTGCGGCATCGGCTTTGTGAACAACGTGCGGTGCATGATCGTGGCAACCGACAGCGGGATTAATGCTGGGGCGATTAGTGAGATCGGCGGAGCAAAAATCAACCGCTGTCAAGACATCGCCCTTGAGCAAAAATTGCCGTTCATTCACTTGGTTGAAAGCGCCGGTGCCAATCTGCTCGAATATCGGGTTCAGCTGTTTATTCAAGGTGGCGCGCTGTTTCAAAAGTTTGCCAAGCTCAGCGCGGCCGGATGCCCCGTCATCACCGTTTTGCACGGCTCATCAACGGCCGGTGGCGCCTACTTCCCCGGCATGAGCGACGTTGTGATCGGGGTTCGCGGTCGAGGGCAGGCGTTTCTGGCTGGCCCCCCGCTGGTCAAGGCAGCCACAGGCGAAGAGGCGAATGCGGCCGATTTAGGCGGAGCAGAAATGCACGCCACCATTTCTGGCTTAGTAGAATATTTGGCAGAGAACGACACTGACGGTATTCGCTTGGGGCGTGAGGTGGTTAAAAAGTTAAACTGGCACACCAAAACGGCTCAGCCTCGAATCACCCCATCATTTAGAGAGCCCCGCTACAGCGCGGACGAGCTGGCCGGAATTGTGCCGATTGACTATCGCCAGCCATACGATGTAAAAGAAGTCATCGCCCGCATTGTCGATGATTCTGACCTGCTCGAATTTAAAAGCCGATACGGCAGTGCCACAGTCTGTGTTCAGGCCAACATTCACGGTTTCCCCTGCGCCTTTATCGGAAACAATGGCCCCATCGACAACGAAGGTGCGACTAAAGTTGCCCAGTTTATTCAGCTCAACTGTCAATCAAACACCCCACTAGTCTTTTTGCAAAATACAACCGGCTACATGGTCGGCACCGTTTATGAACAAGGTGGGATGATTAAACATGGATCAAAAATGATTCAGGCAGTGAGCAATGCGACAGTCCCGAAATTTACCCTTATGATTGGGGCGAGTTTTGGCGCGGGCAACTATGGGATGTGCGGCCGGGCTTATGAGCCTGACTTTTTACTAAGCTGGCCCAACGCCCAAACCGGGGTGATGGGTGGCGAACAGGCCGCCACAACCATGCGGATTGTGATGGAGGGCAGCGCGGCCCGCCGAGGTCAAACTATCCCCCCAGAAATGCTTGAAGCGCAGGAAAAGGAAATTATCAAGGTGTTTAACAGTCAATCAGATGCGTTTTTCACCTCTGGCTGGTTGCTGGACGATGGGATTATTGATCCCCGGGACACACGCAAGGTACTGGCGTTTTTGTTAGCCACAGCCGATGAAGCCAATCGACGGGAACTGCATCCAAATACGTTTGGCGTAGCAAGAATGTAGAAAGCAGACCTCGTAGGTTTTAGAAACCTACGAGGTCTAATCGAAGTATGAAAACAGTTTTAATTACAGGCGGCTCCAGTGGGATCGGGTATGAAATCTCGAAAAGATTTGCGGCCGGTGGGTATCGCATCATGTGGGCCTCACTGCTTGCAGATGAGATAGCCACAAAAAAAGCGGAGCTCGAGTCGTTGTATCAAGATGTCAAAATCGATACGCTAACCGTTGATCTTTCTTTAGAAAATGGGGCACAAAAAGTTTTTGATTGGGTCGAATCCCAAAATAGAGTTGTAGATGTTTTAATCAACAATGCAGGGATTGGAGTCTTCGGATATTTCCATCGTACAGAGATGGAAAAAGAGATGGCAATGATCAACCTCAACATCGTCAACGTCTACAAACTAACCAAACTGTTTTTACAGGTGATGATCCCTAGGGATGACGGCACAATCATCAATATCGCTTCAAATTCCTCCTTTACGTTGGTCCCCAAGCTCTCTGTTTATGCATCGTCCAAAGCGTTTGTCTCCCACCTTAGCCAATGCTTGCAAGAAGAGATGATCATGCAGGAAAAAAGTGTGCGGATTATGACGGTTTGCCCGGCCGCCATCAGCAATACTCCGTTCAAAGAATCAGCCAACATGGAGTACGTTAAAACGTTTGAAGGCTTGGCCGCCGTCACGGCCGAAGAGGTCGCAGATGATGTTTGGCAAGCATATAAAACTGGAAAAACGTTTGTTGTTTCCGGCCGGAAAATGCGCTTCATTTACGCCCTCCGCAATTTTGTTCCAACTTGGCTCCAGCGCCGCTTGGTACAGGATGAAGTGTCTGAACGGTGGGA
>JAHDGV010000312.1:4289-6332 GCA_020631655.1 Chloroflexota bacterium
ATCATGGCAATATCAAAAATCTTAGTAGCGAATCGTGGCGAAATTGCGGTTCGTGTCATCAATACGGCTCAGAGCCTTGGATACGAAACAGTAGCGGTTTTCTCCGATGCAGATGCAGACGCGCCTCACGTCTCGTTGGCAGATGTGGCGGTGCGGCTTGGCCCGGCCGAGGTTGGGGAGTCTTATCTGCACATGGAGCGGATATTGGAAGCGGCACAACGTTCGGGGGCTGACGCGATTCATCCCGGCTATGGGTTTTTGAGCGAAAATGCAGAGTTTGCAGAGCTGGTCATCAAATCAGGTATCACTTGGATTGGGCCAAACCCAGAATCAATGCGGGTTATGGGTAACAAGGCGGCCGCCAAAGCCGCCATTGTGGGAACAAATGTACCTACGGTTCCTGGTTACAGTGGTGAGGATCAATCTGCAGAAAATTTTGCAAAAGCGGCCGGGGAAATCGGCTACCCGGTTATGGTCAAAGCCGCATCAGGTGGCGGAGGCAGAGGAATGAGGCTCGTACACGATCCGGGCGAATTAGCCTCTGCACTAGAAAGTGCAAAATCTGAAGCCAGCAATGCATTTGGATCAGCTGAAGTTCTGCTCGAAAAAGCGATTGTAAACCCACGCCATATCGAAGTTCAGGTATTCGGCGACTCGTTCGGCAACGTTCTTCATTTAGGTGAGCGGGACTGCTCGATTCAAAGAAGGCATCAAAAGGTATTTGAAGAGGCTCCTAGCCCGGCCGTTGACGCGAAACTGCGCCAAGCGATGGGGTATGCCGCGGTAGAAGCTGCCAAAGCTGTTGATTATGTTGGTGCGGGCACAGTTGAGTTTTTGGTTGATGAGTCTGGTGCTTTCTTCTTCATCGAAATGAATACCCGCCTTCAAGTTGAGCATCCCGTTACGGAAATGATTACGGGCCAAGATTTGGTTGCTTGGCAGATCGCTGTGGCGGAAGGGAAGCCGCTCCCTTTGACCCAAGATGAAATCAACTTGACAGGCCATGCGATCGAAGTGCGGCTGTACGCCGAAGATCCAAACAATCAGTTTTTACCCAGCATTGGGCCGGTGTTGCACTGGCAACCCCCATCAGGTGATGGAATTCGAGTTGATGCTGGTTTGCGCTCAGGGATGGAAATCACCCCCTATTACGATGCGATGATCGCGAAAATTATCGCCTACGGCCCGACGCGTGAAATCGCACAACGCAGGCTCGGCCGGGCGTTGAAACAAACGGCCGTGTTTGGCTTACAGACCAATCGCGAGTTTCTCATCGAAACAAATGAGCATCCCGTTTTCAGCGCTGGAGAAGCAACCACAAGCTTTATCGACGAACTTTGGTCAGGACCAGTCGATTCCGAACCGAGCAACCAGATGAAAGCTTTAGCGGCCGTGCTCTACAGCCGACAGGCCCCGCAGGATCAAGGGGTTCTTTTGAGTAACTTCGGCACACGCCCCTTTGCCGTCACCTTTGGAGAAGAGTTAATCACCGTCAACATGCTTTTCGACAATGTTTACGAGGTTTCGTTTGGTGAAGAGGCAATTGCACTTGAAATAGTTGAGCAAACGGCCAATGAGGTTAGCTTCGAGCAAGATGGTGTACGTGCAAAAGCGATTTACGCATTTGAAATGGATGGGGATTTGTGGCTCCAAATCGGCCGAAACACCCACCTATTTAGTGATTCGTTGCTCGCACCGCCAGAAAATACGGATGGAGCCGGAAGCGGCCGGATCATAGCCCCAATGCCGGGTGCTGTGATGCGCTTAAATGTAAAAGCGGGCGATACCGTTTCGAAGGGAGATACGCTGTTAATCCTTGAGGCGATGAAAATGGAACACGCCATCCCTGCCCCATTTGACGGGACTGTTGAAGAAATTTTGGTTGCTGAAGGGCAACAGATGCAACCTAAAGAATTAATGATAATAGTGAGCTAAATCAGCCTATCAGCACGCTTCGCTTTCAGCCAATCAGCCTGTTTGCGATCTGTTGCTGATCAAGCTGATTGGCTGATCAAGCTGATAAGCTATGACAAAACTCCACAC
>JAHDGV010001133.1 GCA_020631655.1 Chloroflexota bacterium
TATAGGCGTTTGCCACCGTTGTACACATTCGATCAAACTCCCGCACTTCGGGGCTGACTTCGCTTGACAAGCTAAGTGATAAATCGGGCCGTTTGGAAGCAATTAATTCCGCTAGCCTTTGTTCATGAATTGGATTCGCATAGGAGTGGAGCAGGCAGATGGCTACTGAGGTTACTCCGGCCGCATCGATCTCTGCCAGCACCGGCTCTAGGCTCGCCTCGTCCAGTGGGATGTGAACCGCACCGTCGGCCGTGATGCGCTCATCCACCGTGTAACATCGCTCACGCGGCACCAACATGTCTGGCTTGTCTAAGAACACATCATACTGGTTGTAACGCCGCTCATAGGCGATCTCAAGCACATCCCGAAATCCTTTTGTGGTGATGACACCGACCGTTGCACCCTTTTTTTCAATGAGCGCATTGGTTGCCAACGTAGTCCCGTGGATAAAGCTCGAAATCTGTTCAGGTTTAATGTTGCTGTCATCAAGGGCCAGCCGGACCCCTGTAATCGCTCCCTCAACCGGGTCTTGTGGGGTGGTTGGGGTTTTGGCTGTGATGAATGAGCGCTCTCCACTTTGGGTTGTTTCTAGGGCTACATCGGTAAAGGTTCCGCCGATATCGACGGCGATTCTGGCTAGGGTTTGGGGATTTTCCACGCTTCTGCTCCAAAAATGTCAAAAATTTTCGGAATAGTAGCGTTGTGATGAAATGTAGGCAATCTTAAATTTTGCGTGATGCGAATGTGTGGTTACGCATCACGAAAAATGCTCTAATCAATCTCTTGAGCCTTGATTAAGCCTGCATAATGCCCTTCGGCCGCAACCAACTCATCGTGCGTACCGCGCTCAACAATTCCACCTTTACCAATCACCACAATCTGATTTGCGTGGCGGATAGTGCTCAGCCTGTGGGCGATCACAAACGAAGTCCGGTTTTCGAGCAGATTGTCAATCGCTTTTTGTACCAAGCGCTCGGTGCGAGTGTCGATGTTTGATGTGGCTTCGTCCAAAATCAGGATTTTGGGGTCAGCAAGGA
>JAHDGV010001134.1 GCA_020631655.1 Chloroflexota bacterium
ACCCCAAACCCCAGAATTAAGAAAGAAACTAAAATTAAAGAGTGATTAGGATCGGTTAAATTCATCGATCATCATTTGGCCCATTTCAGTAAACGTGTTCGCAACTTTGATTCCTCTACTGCTCAAATACTCCATTTTCTCCTTGGCCGTCCCTTTCCCTCCACTCACAATCGCTCCTGCGTGTCCCATTCTTTTTTCCGCAGGTGCCGTTTGCCCCGCAATAAACGCCACAACCGGTTTATTAGAAACATTATTCTGCAAAATATAATCACACGCCAACTCCTCCTGATCGCCCCCGATTTCCCCGATCATAATGACTCCTTCCGTTTCCGGATCACGTAAAAACACATCCAAACAATCCACAAAATTGGTCCCATTCAACGGGTCCCCACCGATTCCCACCACCAGCGACTGCCCCAGTCCTTGATCCGTGGTTTGCTGAACCGCTTCGTAGGTCAATGTGCCACTTCTCGAGACAATCCCGATTTTGCCAGGCATGTGGATTTCGCCGGGCATGATCCCCATTTTGCACTCTCCAGGTTTAATGATGCCTGGGCAGTTGGGGCCGATGAGACGGGATTTGGATTGACTGTTCAAGGCGTGTTTGACTTGTAACATGTCTTGTTGCGGGATCCCCTCCGTGATGCACACGATTAACTCGATTTCCGCCTCAATGGCCTCTAAAATGGCGTGTTTGGCGAAGGCGGGCGGGACGTAGATCATTGTCGCGTTGCAGTCGGTGGACATTTTTGCCTCGAGACAGTTTTTGAAGACCGGCAATCCCAAGTGGGAAGAACCTGCCTTTTTGGGGTTGACCCCGCCCACCATTTTGGTGCCGTATTCGATGGCTTTGGTTGTGTGGAAGGTGCCCTGCATGCCCGTGATTCCCTGGCAAATGACCTTCGTGTTTTTGTTAATGAAGGTTCGTTGTACGATTCTTCGGAGGGATTGCATCTTTATAGTGAGCCCATTAAGAGTGTTTATGCATGTTTAATACTCGGGCGTGGGGTTTGGGGTTTGGGGTTTGGGGTTTGGG
>JAHDGV010001135.1 GCA_020631655.1 Chloroflexota bacterium
GAATGCCGAAAATCGTAATGCAACTCCGCAGGCCAAATGCAATTGGATCATCAAAGACTACGTGCTTCGCCCAACTTCTTTTGCAAGGTTACCATTTGAGGATGGCGAAGCCTAAAGTGTTTGACATGAATTGATACCCAGCAATCATTGTTTGGTCAAACACTAGGTACCAAAACGGTACCCAACACCACGAACCGTATTAATCCAGCGGGGGTTGGTTGGGTCTTCTTCGATCTTTTTGCGCAAGTAGTGAATGTAAGGCTTAATGTTTTCGGGGGTGTCGCGATACCCCTCACCCCATGCTTGGGCCAACAGCTCATCGGTAGGGATAACCCGGCCGGCATAAGCCGCCATAGTCGTTAAAAGCGAAAACTCCCGTGGGGTAAAGTCAACCACATCTCCACGAATTGTCACAATATGAGCGGGACGATCAATTGTAATTTCGTCTTCCCCAAATCGATAGGTTTCGTCTTCGCCCAGAGGGCTACGGCGCAGGTTGGCATTGATGCGTGCCAGCAACACGTTCATGTCGAACGGTTTGACCAAGTAGTCGTCTGCCCCCAAGCTCAAGCCGCGCACAACTTCTTCCGGCCGGTCTAACGCGGTGATAAAGATGAGCGGGGTGTTGTTGTGCTCACGCAAGCGGCGGCACAGCTCCCATCCACCCATTACAGGTACCATGACATCTAACAAAATTAAATCGTAATTTCTATTTTGGGCCGCCAATAAACCATTTTCGGCCGTAAAATAAAAATCTATAGAAAATCCTGATTTGTGCAGGAATAACACGATTTGCTCGTTGATGTTGACATCGTCTTCGATTAATAGGATGGATCTGTTCATCTTATCTCCTAAAAGAGGCTGAATACATTTGTGACTACCCTTTAGGTTAATTTGCCTATGATCCAGTCGCAATGACACGTTTGACCCATGCCAAAAAGGCCCCTTTCCCTCTGTTTGTTTCAAAATTGACAAACATTCCAAATATTTATTTTATATCCCTCCATAACGGGTTATCATTCGACCTGTCAGGTTT
>JAHDGV010000313.1 GCA_020631655.1 Chloroflexota bacterium
ATTTCGGCCGTCAAGTCCGCATCTTCTGAAAGTGCGGCGTGATCAAATCGCTTACCGTTTTGACCGGCCCAAACCTCAAGGCTCTCAGGGTCAAGGGTAAACAAAGCGGACAAAAACTTGCGCTGATCCCCGTGCACAACCACTTGGCCGATCAGCGGATGTTGCAACAATTTCTGTTCAATCGGCGCAGGGGCGATGTTCTTTCCGGCCGCCGTAATGATTAAATATTTTTTACGATCTGTAATGCGCAAAAAGCCATCCGCATCGAGCTCACCGATATCCCCACTCTTGAAATAGCCATCTTCCGTAAATGAATCGGCCGTGGCTTCTTCATTCTCATAGTACATCTGAAAAACCGATGGCCCTTTAAGCAAAATCTCTCCATCACTAGCAATTTTTACTTCCGAGCCGGGGAGCGGTTGCCCCACGGTGCCGATCTTGCGCGATTCCGGCCGGTTTAAAGTGATGGGTGAACAAGTTTCGGTTAAGCCGTATCCTTCCAGCACAGGTAGCCCAATCCCATAATAAAATTCAAGCAGCTCTTTGCTGATTGGGGCCGCACCAACGGTCAAAAATTCGATATTGTCGCCAAACAAACGGGACCTGAGCGGTTTGAAGACCAACCGTTCGTAGAGCGCATTTTTCAAACGGAGCATTAGCGGAACGCTCTGCCCAGACTCAACCAAACGTGAGTAAGCGATCCCGGTTTCAACCGCATTGTGGAATGTTTTCTGACGGCTTTCAGGAGCCTGCTCAACTTGGGCCAAAACGCGTGCATGTACTTTCTCGAAAACGCGTGGTACGCCCGACATTGAGCGTGGATGGGCCTCTTGGCACGTCATGACAAACTCGGTAATGTCTGGAGCAAAGTAGCCGGTTACGTTGGCATACCGGCCGAGATAGACGTTAACCCGTTGCAAAATGTGAGACATCGGCAGGTAGATCACTCCGGTGTCACCGGGCTCAAATTCAGCAATATCTTGCAACGCTTCCACGTTGGTGTAGAGCATACTGTGGGTTAGCGCCACTCCTTTGGGTCGGCCGGTTGTACCGCTGGTGTACATCAGCGAAGCCAGATCTTCCTCTTTTACCGCATCCCGTGCTTCTTGTGGCAGATTAGGCTGTTCTGCCAGCAACTCACGGCCAAGGGAGCGCAGTTTGTCGAGATCAATCCAATCCCCTGCAGGCATGTCTGTGCTGTCGATCAAAACGACATGGTCCAAATTGGGCTGATTGGCCAAGAGCGGTCCAACTATTTCCCAATGGGATTTATTTTCAAGAAAAACGACTTTTGACCCGCTGTGGTTCAAAATGTAATCGGTGGCATCGGCCGTGCTTGTGGGATAAATCGAGACAACGCAGGCACCCATCCCTAGAGCTCCCCCATCTATCATGTCCCACTCGTATCGCGAGTTGGACATCACCGCGATTCTGTCGCTGTGACGTACCCCCAGCGACCATAAACCCATTCCGATTTCAGTCTGGCCATCGAGAGCTTCTTTGTTTGAAATAGGCTTCCAAGTTTCGTTTTCGTAATACAGATAGCTCGGTGCATTCGGCCGAGCATTCATGCGGTCATATTGCATGTGGGAAATAGTGCGTGGGGTCATTTTTTCCTCTTTCTGCGGGATTAGGCAGTTCAATCAATAAAATAAGTAATAGTAGACCACTGTTTAACCCTCACCCCAACCCTCTCCCAAATTGGGAGAGGGAGCTTGATCCGCCGCAAAAAATAGATATTTGCTATGCGTAAGACCCAACCCCTTCTCCCAAGTTGGGAGAAGGTACCCCCGGAAGGGGGTGGATGAGGGTTGTGAGGTGGTCAGAAACCAACTTTTCATTTACCTGTTAAATTTTCAGTCGCCATAATCCCACAGATAAAATATGAAGCCCGATGGATCAGGCTCAAAATTGAACCCGATTCATCGGGTCATTGATCTTAGTCGAGGGCATTCCCGCTCGACAAGTCTGTGTTAGTTATTTAATTTAATCGGCATTCGCTTCCAAACATGCCAACCCGGCCGGGTTGCTAACTCCAATTCACTCGGATCACAATCCAGACTAAGATCTGGGAAACGATCAAAAATTGTCTGGATCGCTATTTTTGTTTCCATGCGGGCTAGCGGCGCACCTAAGCAATAATGAATACCCATCCCAAACCCTAAGTGTCGGTTATTTTCGCGGGTGATATCAAACACATCAGGATTTTCAAACGCATCAGGGTCCCGATTGGCTGAACCTAGCAATGGCATCGTCAGGGTTCCTTTTGGGATGAGAACTCCTCGAATCTCAACATCTTCAGTTGGATATTCCGGTTTTGTCCCGTAAAGCGGCCCTTCATATCGATTAATCTCTTCAATCGCAGAGTCGAGTAATTCTGGCTGGGATTTGAGCAATTCTAGCTGTTCAGGGTGCTGCAATAGGGTGTAAACAGATTGGGTTATCAGGTTGTACGTTGTTTCGTGTCCGGCAACGATGATCAAAAAGATCATCGCGATCAGCTCGTCTTCTGACAAGCTTGACCCTTCATCTTCGGCTTCGATTAGGCCAGTTAAAATGTCGTCACCCGGGTTTAGTTTTTTCCTCTCGATCAATCCTCGGCAAAATTTAATTGCGCTCGGCATATCCCAAAACAGTGTTTTCACAATAGTGACACCGCTCATATTCTCAGTCACCGCATCAATGTATTTGCTTAGCTCAGGCACCTCTTGTACATCAACCCCCATCATCTCTGCAATAACGGTGACGGGGATCGGCCGGGAGAATTCTTCCATCATCTCCATCCGGCCGTTTTTCTCGACTTTATCAAGCAACTCATTTGTGATTTCATGCATCCGCCCCTCTAACGCCCTTAACCGGCGGGGGGTAAAGGCCTTGTGCACGAGATTCCGCAATCGCCGATGCTCATCCCCATCTTCTTGGATCATGCTTTTCATCAGCAAAGAAATCGATTTGGGAAGTGGGATTGGGAATCGGCTACCACCCCCTGTGGCAACTGTACGATTGCGAATAAAACGAGGGTCTTTTAACATCGCAACACAGTCGTCATATTTGGTAAGCAGTGTCCCTTTCATCGGCCCAAGAATGCGCCCTTTATGCACCGGATCATTTTCTCGAAGCCATTTGTAGTAAGCCCACTTGTTATCTGTAAACTCTCGACTGCTTAAACTCAGCGGCCGCCGCATATCGTCGGCCGTAACCACTTTTTGAACCTGATCTAGTACCATTTTTAAATTCCTCGACTGAGACACGCTCGAATCAAATACAGGACTAGATTTTGTCAAAAAATATCAAGTTGGCAAGTTCAAAAGAAAATCTGGTTGTGGCACTCTCTATCCCTCATCAAAGAAGTTATTGGCTTTTAGCATTTTGAGTCGATTTGCCGTTTGCCAGCCGCGCCATTCAAGCTCACAGGCAGGGCTAAACGCTGGAAAAGAAATTGGCCAGCCCCCATCTTCTCTCTGCTCTGCCAAAATCTGGTTTAAGTGGGATTGGACCCGTGCGGCCGAAAAGTGGTTGCGTAGCAGATCATCAGGGTTTGGAGCCCAATCGAGCGGCTTCCAAACGTACCCATCATCTTCGGTGCCAGCAACCAATGCGGAGTCAAGCAGTGCTTGAACGTGCCTTTTCAGCTGGCCCTCTGCCCGCGGCCGATCTGGCGCATACTGCAAAAAATCGAGAATCGCCCCGGCATTGTGCATCCCATCTGGCAATGGCCCTTCGATAACTCGCCAGCAAAATTTAGTCGCTTCATCAAGCCATCGATGTTTAAAATTGTTTTTATGCAACAGGCTACAAAGTATCCCAGTAGGATTGATCGAAGCTAAAAGTTTGCCGCTTTTACGATCAACTTCCGGCCGCCACCACGGGGCGTGTGGATATGCTTCAACAGAGGGCAAAACCCACGGCACCCCACCTTCGGTAGTGGTGATCGTTAGCAGAAAGTCACAAATCTGTTGCGCAATCCCATCGTCCCAACCGACTTCGTCTAAAATTTCGAGGGCATGTTGGCACGGTACAGGCTGGCTGTCTGGACAGCGGATATCTGGCTCCAGCGCATTGCCAAATCCACCATCCGCATTCTGGAATGCTAGCAAAGCACGTTTGACCGCTTCGGCCGATCCATCCTTAAAGTAAAAAGCAAACAGCCGACGTTCTAAGAGTCGGCCGTTTGTCCAAATAAACGTTTCAGCTTTAGCAAAGATCGCTTTTGGGTCTATTGCCATGCCCCGAGAATCGCACCTATCACCATCAGGCCAACCATGTACATACCAGCATTGATGCCCCACATCTTAAAACTGCGACTTTCAAATGCGTGGTTCGAAGCAAAGGTCAACGCTGTGAACCCGACCCACATCAACAGCCCCAGCAACAGGCCGTTAACCAAGCCGGAAACACCGGCCCAATTCATCACGTTTGACAAAACAAACGGCATAACGAGTGAATTGGCAACTGCAAAAATATAAGGGGTGTTGTCCCCATCCGCTTCAATTTGCTCCCGTGTAAAGCCATTCCCTTCCATCCACGGTTCAGCAAAAAAGCCGTACCAGCCCGCGCCAATCGCCATATTCACCACGGCCGCAACAATAAGGGCCAACCAATTGTGATCAAATGTAATCATTGTTTTCCTCCTAATTAAAAACAATCACCGGCTCCCAAACAATACAGATCAAGATGTCCCAATTTTAGCACATATGTTCAACTCCATCCAATGGCTGAATCCCTATATCAGGGTTTTTCAGTTTTCGGGAAAATTATCCAAAATCGCTGGCGACATGAATGTCTCAGCTAGTCACAACGCCCTATCGGGCTCTCCAAGGCCGAAGGCCGTCAGTGCTAGCCGCGGGATTTATCCCGTTGGCTATTGAAAAATGGAAAACTGAAAAACCTGTGATCCCTATATCCATCTTCCTCGATTTTAGATAAAATTATGGCAGGTACGATCTCATCTTCCCAAAATTCCGAAGATCACCCTTAGACTTATGTCTCACCCCCCACTTGAAGCGCTTGCAACTTTTGTGGCGTCACACAACTTCAGGCCGACGGCCAAGACCGTCAATGTTGTACGCAACGCCCTTATCGATACCCTCGGCTGTATTTTAGTAGGTAGCCATCAGCCGGTGGCCATCAAAACCCAGCAAACGCTTAGAGTTTGGGGGGATGGCGGTGCACCCGTTTACGGCACCCCTCTGCGCCTACCAGCCCCATGGGCCGCGCTAGCAAACGGCGTGGCCGGTCATGCGCTTGATTACGACGATTGGGAGAGCCCCGGCAATACTCACATTAGTTCGGTCATTTTTCCCGCATTGCTGGCGGTTGCCAGTAACAGGCAAGTTTCCGGCCGAGAAATTGTCAACGCTTATATCGCAGGATTTGAAGTCTGTGCCCGAATTGGTGAAAGAGTCAACTTTGAGCACTATGCCAATGGTTGGCATGCCACCGCCACGATAGGGGCCATAGGAGCGGCGGCGGCCGTTTCTAGGCTAAACAAACTAACCCCTGAACAAACTAAAAACGCCATGGCGATCTCCATCAGTCAAGCGGTTGGATACCAAGAGCAGTTTGGCTCAGATACCAAGCCGCTCCACGCTGGGTTTGCCGCCAAAGCGGGGGTCCTATCGGCCGCATTGGCTCAAAATGGGTTAACGGGGCAATCGGCCGCTTTAGATGGCTCGCGTGGATTTGGTGCGCTCATGGGTCCGGCAGATTCCGGTCGGTGGGACACCATTATCCCCAAAATTGGAAACCCCTTGGCCATTGATGAGTATGGGTTGGTGGTCAAGCCATATTCGTGTTGTGGTTACACCCACAGGGTGATGGGGTGTGCCAAGGCGCTAAGCCATGCGGCCGATTTTGATCTTGAGTGGATCAAGCAAATCACCGTCAGCCTGCCCAATTTTCATGCAGCGATATTGCCGTTTAAGCAGCCTAACAATCAGGCGGAAGCGATGTTTAGCCTCCCGTTTTGCACGGCGATGGCGCTGATATACGGCAAGCTGACGCCAAAAGATTTAGGCAACAAACTATGGGAAGATCCCATAATCAAAACCATTATCCCTAAGGTAAAGATTGATGTGCGGGTGCCGAAAAATCTTGAGTTGAACTATGATCCGGCCGATCCCGATCGGGTTGAGATTGAGTTTGCAGATGGGAGCAAACTGAGGGAAGAGGAAGTCTACCCGTTGGGCTATCCCAGCAACCCGATGAGCAACAAACAGATTCTTGAGAAGTTTTTAGACTGCAGTGGGCTAGCTGAAAAATCTGACCCGGTTCAAGTGTTGCAAAGCTGGGTCGATGCGGAGGATAT
>JAHDGV010001136.1 GCA_020631655.1 Chloroflexota bacterium
GCCATGCTGACCAAACTCAGTTTAGCTACACTGCTTTTGTTAGCTGGATGGGTCACTTTGCGCGGCATGTTTTTGGCGTGGCGCAACCCATCTGCCCAAACAGGCTGGCTAACGCAAGCGGCCCAAGGGTTGCTAACACTGGTCATCGCTTTGGCCCTTGTGGGGCCTTGGATTCTGCGCAACTGGCGCTTATACGGCGATCTAACCGGCCTGACACCGTTTATTGCGGTGCAAGGGACTCGGCCGGACCCGACTCTGTTCGGGGTTGATTGGATAGCTGAATTCGGCACGTTTTTCCGCTCGTTTTGGGGGCTGTTTGGAGGGGTGAATGTTTTTGCGCCGCAGTGGTTTTATTTTGTTTGCAATCTGCTCATGGTGCTGGGTTTGGTTGGATTGGTTGTATACCTTTTGAGAAAGATCAACCCTCACCCTAGCCCTCTCCCAAACTTGGGAGAGGGAACACCGGTTGAAGTATCGAACGTTGGGTGGAACTTGCCGGTACTTGTTGTGCTGATCACTATGATTCTGCTTATCCGCTGGACAATTATTTCACCGGCATTTCAGGGACGGTTGCTGTTCCCGGCTTTGATCGGGGTCAATGTATTGTGGGTGTTGGGACTGCAGGTTGCAAGTGGCAAGTGGCAAGTGGCGAAGTTTCCGCTCGGCCCGTTTGTTACTTCGATCTTCTTTTTGGGGATGGCTGTCATCATCCCGTTTACCCACATCGCCCCTGCGTATGCATATCCTGAACCTGTAACGGTCCCGGCCGATGCTGAGTTTGGGCCAATCACCTATACAGACACAAATGGAGAGTCGTTATCCCTCGTAGGCGTGGCGCTTGAGCCGGGACAATCGGCCGTGCCCAATGATCAAATGGGGATCGCTGTGACACTGTACTGGACCACAGAAACAGGCGTGACCACAGATTATGTGACGGCCGTGCACACGCTCGGCCGCGAGCTTGAATCGGTTGGGCAGATTGATCGCCATCCCGGCTGGGGGATGTGGCCCCCGACCCGCTGGGAGCCGGG
>JAHDGV010001137.1 GCA_020631655.1 Chloroflexota bacterium
CGGCCGACGAATTGGCCGCCAGACAAGCCATCCTGCAATTTGATGACCCGATCAACATTCAGTACACCTCTGGCACCACCGGCTACCCCAAGGGGGCGACGCTAAGTCATCACAACATTTTGAACAACGGCTACTTGGTGGGCGACATCATGAAATTTAGTGAAGCCGACCGGCTCGTGATCCCTGTCCCCATGTATCACTGTTTTGGGATGGTGTTGGGCACGATGGCCTGCGTAGCGTTTGGTGCGGCGATCCTCTTCCCGAACGATGGGTTTGATCCGGTGACGGTGTTGTCGATGGTGCAGGAAGAGAAAGCGACCGCCTTGCACGGAGTCCCAACGATGTTTATCGCTGAGCTGGAGCACCCTGACTTCAACAGTTTTGATCTTTCAAGCTTACGCACCGGCCTCATGGCAGGGTCTCCTTGTCCGGTAGAGGTCATGAAAAACGTCATCGAGCTGATGAACATGCACGAGGTTGAAATCGCGTATGGGATGACGGAAACGAGTCCGGTCAGCTTTCAGACCCGGGCCGATGCGCCGCTCGAGAAACGGGTGAGCACCGTGGGGCAAATCATGCCTCATACCGAGGTCAAAATCATCGATCCTGACGGGCGCGTGGTGCCGATTGGGGAGATGGGTGAACTGTGTACGCGCGGTTATTGTGTGATGTTAGGGTATTGGGATGATGATGAACGGACACGGGAATCGATTGATCAAGGGCGCTGGATGCACACGGGGGATCAGGCGGTGATGGATGAGGAAGGGTATGTCAACATCGTCGGCCGGATCAAAGATATGCTGATCCGGGGTGGTGAGAATATCTATCCACGCGAAATCGAAGAGTTTTTGTACAGCCATCCCAAAATTAGCGACGTGCAGGTGATTGGGGTGCCTGACAAAAAATATGGGGAAGAGGTGATGGCGTGGGTCAAGCTCAAAGATGGGGAGCAGGCGGTTCCTGAAGAGATTATCGACTTCTGCAAAGGGAAAATCGCCCACTTTAAAGTGCCGCGCTACATCAAATTTGT
>JAHDGV010000314.1 GCA_020631655.1 Chloroflexota bacterium
CATGATTTGAAGGTATCCATCAAGGGATACAACTAGAATTAATTGGGATACAAAACTGATATCTATAAAATTGTCTAAGTTAATATGCTCCATTGTGGACTGAACATAAACGTGGATCATTTGAAGATTTAGCTAAGTCCGTGCGAGTTGAGGCAACGATATTTCATATGAAAATCTAACGGGGGTGCTTTTTTATGTCATTCGATATAATTTGATCTTTATGAGTGAAAATTCAGACGAGGACGGTTCCAACGCGGCTAAAATCACGATAAACCAGATTGTGACAAACGGATTATGCATCGGCTGTGGCCTGTGTGAGAGTGTGGCTGGCGCCAGTCAAATTCAAATGGTGATGACACCGGAAGGACGCGAGCGGCCGATCACCTCTATCCCGCTAGATATGGTGCTGAACGACCGTATTCAAGCCGTCTGCCCTGGTACCCAAATTCATGGTTTGCCCGATCATATGGTGGACTCCGAAGCTGAACATGATGAAGTCTGGGGGACGACGTTAAAAATTGCGCGGGGGTACGCGGCCGAGCCAGACGTTCGTTTTAGAGGATCAACGGGGGGCGTTCTAACCGCCTTAGCCATCTATTTGTTGGAAAGTAAGCGGGTTGATTTTGTGGCCCACGTGGCAGCGGATGAAAACCGGCCGATGCGGACCGAACCCCATCTAAGTTATACCCGTGCCGATGTGTTACGCGCGGCCGGTTCACGCTACGGTCCTGCTGCCCCATTAAAGAATTTTATGGCCTTATTGGATCGGGGCCGCCCATTCGCATTTATCGGCAAGCCGTGTGATATCAGTGCGATCCGCAATTTGGCAAAACTTGACCCACGGGTAGACGAACTGTGTAAATATTTGCTGACGTTAGTTTGTGGCGGTGCATCTGAGCTGACAAAATCTTGGGAAGTTTTGGATGATTTTGGCCTCACCGAAGATGAGCTGACCCTCTTTCGCTACCGCGGGTTTGGCAATCCTGGATTGACGCGTATTGAAACTGAAGACGGCCGGGCGTTTGAGCTAACTTATAACGACCTTTGGAAAGATGAATCAAAATGGCGAATTCAGTCCCGCTGTAAAATTTGTGCCGATGCGATCGGGGATTCGGCCGATATCGCCGCATCTGACGTATGGCCAGGCGGTGGACCCTCAGGAGAAGATGCTGGGTTTAATGGCATATTAGCACGGACACGACGGGGGCTAGATCTGGTTCAGGCAGCGGTTGCAGATGGTGCTTTGATCATCGATCAAGAGCTAACCCCCAGGCACATGGATCATGTTCAACCCCATCAAGTCCGCAAAAAAGAGGCGGTCTGGGCTCGGCTAGAAGGGCTGCGCCAGGCGGGTAATTTGGTGCCGCAGGTGTCGGGGCTAAGAATTGAAACGCTGAAAGATCGGTTGTCGACCGAAGAACAGCAGGCGCAAATGGATGGCATTCAGCAGCGTGTGCGTGAAGGGAAGTTTGGGGAGCCAACGCCGGTCAGGTGGCAAAAGTAACTTAACCCACTTTAAGTTCACAATGCCATATTCTGTTTTATTGGGGCCTGCTCTACTCTTCCGAAGATGATTTCAATTCCTGATCATAAAACTCAAGCGCGCGGTTCAAAAACATCGTCCAGCTTTCCCCAGCAAAGAAATGCCCTTGACCCTCATAGACAAAATAGTCAACCTCATGGCCGTGCTTGACCAGCGCATTAGCCAGCTTGTCCGACCAGTCTGGAGGTGTGGCCGCCAACGGCCCGCCATCGGCCGAACCGATGTGAATCTGGACCGGTACACCAATAGCGTCTAAATGGTAAAGAGGTGCAACCTCACGCAAGAAAAAAGGGTCAGCCCCCGCTTGTCGATACGCCGCAACGAGCTCAGGCGAGCTACCTGCAGGGATCACTTCGGCCGGATCACAATGGTCTCCATCATTCTGTGATTCACCAGCCAAACAGCCAAGCCCCCAACGGGCGATCAGATCCGCATCATCCCCACTATTAGGCGCATACAGCACAGCCGCTTTTACCCGCTCATCAATCGTCAAAATCTTCGTAGCAATGCCACCCCCCATGCTATGCCCCCACAGGCCGATTCGGCCACTGTCAGCCTGCGGCACAGATGAAATCGATCCAATCAGATTAAGTACATCAGCCACCAATCCCATATGAAATAGGCTAAGACCAGAGTCAGACTCTCCCCAACTGCGATAGTCAGGCGCAATCACAATATAACCCCGGCGGGCAAAATAATCGGCCGCCTGCCACGTTCCCCAGCCTGCAAAATATTGGTCTCGATCAGCATAACCGTGTAGCAAAATCACCACCGGAAAAGCCCCTTCACCCGTTGGCAAATGCATCACCCCCGTTATCGTCAGCCCATCGCTAGGATAAGAAATATAGGTCCGCGTATAGGCATCCGTCTCTTCCAAAACCGTCAGCATGGTGATCTGACCACCCGCAAACAGCCGCTCTCTCATCCCCTCAATCGTGAACTCGTGCAAGGGGTGACGGGTCGGAACGGGTGTCGGAACAAGAGTTGCAACCGCTTTCTCTGTCGGAGGTAATGGCGTGGCGGTTGGCGTGCTTGTGGCGGCCGCAACCGTTGGTGGAATAGGAGATGGTGTCATCGTATCTGTTGAAAGCTCAGGCACCACGCTTGGCTTAGCGGTTGCAATGGCGGTTGCTGGCAGCGAAGTCTCCGTCGCTTGCTGGCATGCAATCAACAGAATTGTGAACAAAAAAAGTCCTAAGAATCTGTGTATCATGATAGCTTGCTCTTAACGCGTAATGGTGCGGAAAGATGAGGAAAAAAAACTCCGTTTCCGCCCAATTCCCCGCATTGACTTCCATTTCCATCATCCGAAGCATGTCTGGGGGAAAGGTATAACTGCCCAAAGCAAAGTGGATCCCGGCCGCTTGATACCGTTAGAAATTATTCTGTTTGACATGATAGTGTTACCTTAAAAATAGTGCCTTGATTTGGCGTGCTTTCAACATTGATTTCCCCTTTTTGAGATTCAGTCAATGATTTGGCGATGGCCAGACCCAACCCCGTACTATTTTGCGTGCGAGCGGTATCCCCAGCGTAAAATCGGTCGAATATGCGAGCCACTTTATCTTCAGGAATACCTGGCCCCGTGTCCCGAACAGATATCTGTACTTGTGAATTCGACAGGGTCGTGCTTAGTGAGATCTTTACCGACAATGGGGTATGCTTTGCGGCATTATCGAGCAAAATCAGCAGGACTTGCTTCAGTGCATCCTCATTCCCCAGCACGATAACAGGAGCCTCGCCCAAGTTTGACATCGATTCAAAGCAGATAGTGCGCTCTGGCACCAACTGCCTAATTTGCCGTTGTACATTTTCGAGCAATGGCTGAAGGGCAATTGGTTCCTGCCACTGAGGAGGCTGTACATCGGCCCTTGCCAACACAAGAAGATCGTTTACAAGACGAATAAGTCGGTCTGTTTCTTCTGTTAGATCAGCAAGAACGTCAAAGCGGTCAAGATCACTAATCGGTGGCTCTCGCTTCAACAGGTCTAAATTTCCGCGAACAATCGTTAGTGGGGTCCGAAGCTCATGCGACGCATCAGCGACAAAACGTCTCTGTACCAGAAGCGCCTTTTCCGTCTGGCGATGAGCTGCTTCAAGCTCAACAAGCATCTGATCAAATGTTCTGGCAAGCTGGCCTATCTCATCATCCCCACCTGAATAATTGACACGCTGGGCAAAGTCACGGTTACGGCCGATAGAAAGTACCGCTTGAGCCAAATGGGACATGGGTTGCAAACCGATTCCGGCCACAAACCAGCCAATACCAAAAGCGGCTAATATCACCAAAATATTACCCGCTACCAAAAACCGACCTAGGTTGTAAAGCGATTGATCTCGATCTGCCAGCGAATTAGATATCTGAAGCAGATCCTCGTTATTTCCCTCACTTACAATAGGCTGGTTATAGATGAGTCGCCGCTCCCCATTGACAAAAGCGATTTCGGTCCATGCGCCGTCGGCCGATAAACCTTCACCCGCTGATTCATCAAGCGGCAGGCTGTTCTCTCCCAAATTGGGCGAGCGGTCAACCACCGCCCTACTCATATCTCGTGTTTGCACATAAACTTCCGGCCCCGCAAATTGATGAGCCAACGCCTCAATATCATCAAGCTGAAACCTGTCATCTGAAATAATCCGCTGTGCTTTACTTTCTAGTGTATTTACAAGCCGGATGTAACCATCTCGTGAAACGGTGACATAGCTGGCGATGCTAAAGCAGGTAAGCGTCAATGTTAGGATGAGGCTATAAAGCAAAGTTAAACGTAATCGTAGAGACAAATTATTCTTCCCTCAAAACATAACCAACGCCACGAATCGTTTGAATTAATCGAGGCTCGCCGCCAGCTTCAGTTTTTTTGCGCACATAGCCGATATAAACTTCTAGAACATTATCATCTCCCTCAAAATCATATCCCCAAACAGTCTCCAAAAGTCGTTCTCTTGAAAGAACTTGCCGCGGATGGCGTAGCAAATAGTAAAGCAGGTCATATTCTGTAGGAGTTAAGTCGAAAATACGGGTAGCTCTACACGTTTCCCGAGTCATCGGGTTCAAAAACAGGTCAGCAAACACAAGCGGCTGTTTGCTTGGATGTTTTTTTATGCGGCGTAAGAGGGAGTCGATACGCGCTAGAAGTTCTTCAGTAGCAAACGGTTTAACTAAATAATCATCTGCACCACTTGTTAACCCCTCTACTCGCTGAGCTACCGCATCACGAGCAGTTAACATCAGAATAGGAACATCATCGGCCTCACTTCGCAAATGGGAGATCACGCCGATGCCGTCTAAGTTTGGCATAAGCCAGTCGAGCACCAATAAATCAGGCTTCTCTAACTTAATAGTCTCTAACGCCGCCCGCCCATCGATAGCTGTGAGCACTTGAAATCCTTCATAGCTCAGGGTACGACGTAGCATATCTAGCAATTTGTGATTGTCATCAATGACAAGAATAGTTGCCATTTTTCGGTTACCCCTTTGTTTAGTTTGATTTTTGATAAATCAATTCATCATCTCCTTAGTTTAACATGCGAAGCTGAGAAAAACTTAAGAAAGATTCTCTCAGCTTTTTATCAGCGTTTGCATAGATAGCTCACAGAAATCGTTCATAGACTAAGTGAAATGAGTGGCAATAACTTGATTCAGCCACCTTCAAACAACCGTTTAAAAAGGAGACAGTATGAACAGTCAAAAAACTTATGTAAACTGGAGATTGCTTTTTGTAATCATGTCAGTTTTGGTGATCTCAGCTTTATTTATTTCATCATTACGAGCAAGTGAGAGCCAAATTGAAGCCGATCAACTTTCTTATTTGCCATTGCTATTAGACAAAGAGAAAAAACTGGAAAAAGGCACCTTACCCCAACAATCTTATTTGCCACTGGAAATGGCTTTAGCAGGTGCTTCGGCCGCCTTGGAAGCTTGTAGCAAAGATGGTTATACCGTAAGCGTTGCTGTAGTGGATGGTGCCGGTGTACAAAAAGTTCTTTTGCGGGCAGAAGGTGCCGGGCCACACACGATCGGCAGTAGCGGTGGCAAAGCATATACCGCAGCCAGCATGAAACGCGCAACCTTGGGCCTAGCTGATTTTGTAGGAACCCGACCCGACCTTGAAGGATTACGCGATATGGATGATCGCATTTTAATCTTAGGCGGTGGATTGCCCATTGTCGTTGATGAGGTAGTTGTTGGTGGAATCGGTGTAGGTGGCGCACCGGGTGGTCACCTTGACGAAATCTGTGCCCAGGTCGGTATCGATGAAATTCTTAAAATGGTCAATAACGATTAAGACCAATTGAACTGACAGATATATTTTCAATCACCGAGAAAAAATCTTTATAAAAAGGGGTTGTTTTGATTTTGATTAAAACAACCCCTTTTTGGCTTATATGTTGATATTGGCGCCCTAAAAAAGTTCACAACAGTTTCTGCAGAAACCTGCGCCCAAGCTCCAAAGAAGCGACTTCAACATACTCAACCGCCTCGTGAAATCCATGGCCACGTGGGCCATCGGCCGGAGAGTTGCAGGCGCAAATGGATAGCATTCAGCAGCGTGTGCGTGAAGGGAAGTTTGGCGAGCCAACACCGGTCAGATGGCAAAAGTAATCTGATCCACGATTTAAATCTGCTTCGCATGCCATACTTTTAACGTTTCTAAAGCGGAGCTGGACCAGTCAAATGCAACTTTTTCGGGCAACGCATCTAGTGGGAACCATCCGATCTCTACCGCGTCTGTTGAGGCTTGG
>JAHDGV010000315.1 GCA_020631655.1 Chloroflexota bacterium
AAAGCTGATCGTATGGGGCATATGATGTCGTTTAACGGCTCGGCCGAAATTGTTGAAAGAAAAAAAGTGACAAGTAAAAAGTAAGAAGGATCAAGGGGAAAGGATGAAGGGTAAAAGGCGCTCGCCTAGCTCTTGAATCCATTCTCCAGAAAACAAAACAACAAACATCACGGAATTTGCAACTTGCACTTTGCAAATTCCGAAGGAAAAATATCATGGGTAAAACATTTTCAGGAGATCTTTTAGGATCAGGACTTAAAGTAGGTATTGTTTCATCTCGTTGGAACGATTTTATGGGGAATCGGCTTTTAGACGGAGCCAAAGATGCGCTCGAGCGTCATGGAGTTGATGAGAAAAACATCGACGTGGCGCTTGTACCGGGGGCGTATGAACTGCCTCTCGCCGCTATGAAAATGGTCGATTCCGGCCGGTACGATGGCGTTGTGGCGCTTGGTATCTTGATTCGTGGCTCAACACCTCATTTTGACTATATCGCCAGCGAAGCCACCAAAGGAATCGCTCAAGCTTCTTGGCAAAATGGGATTCCGGTTGGGTTCGGTTTACTCACCGTCGATACCCTCGAGCAAGCGATTGAAAGATCAGGCTCGAAAGTGGGAAATAAAGGGGCGGAAGCCGCCTTGGCCGTGATTGAGATGGTTAATCTGCTTAAACAGATCGGATAATAAAGAGGCTACTGCTAAATCAAAATTAAGAGCCAACTCCCTTACTTTCAATTCCGGCTGTGATATCGGCCGGAGACTAGAAATCTGGTAAAATTAATCCTTGTCTGATGGACCATCAGGCAAGGATTTTTTTACTAAATGAGAATTGAACAAGATTTAAAACTGGGGTTTAAAGATGTGATGATCCGGCCGAAACGGAGCACGCTCAAATCCCGCTCAGAGGTCTCTCTTCTGCGCAAATTCGCCTTTTTGCACACCGGTCAACAGTGGGAAGGAGTCCCGATTATCGCCGCAAATATGGATACGGTGGGAACCTTTGAAATGGCTAAGGCTCTTGGTAAAGAGCACATGATGACGGCCATCCACAAACATTATCAAAAGGAAGATTGGGCCCAATTTATCAAATCGGTTGACCCGGAAATTTTGAACTATGTAGCGGTTAGCACCGGCTCTGGCTCGGCCGATGAAGCGATGGTTAACACGCTGATGAACGAGTACGACCAACTCCGATTTATCTGCGTTGATGTTGCCAACGGCTATTCAGAGCATTTTGTGGATTTTGTTAAACGGATGCGTGATAACCATCCCGACAAAATAATCATGGCAGGTAACGTTGTAACTGGTGAAATGGTAGAAGAACTATTGTTGGGTGGCGCAGACATCGTCAAAGTTGGCATTGGTCCCGGATCAGTTTGCACCACACGGGTAAAGACCGGCGTAGGCTACCCGCAATTATCAGCCATTATCGAGTGTGCCGATGCAGCTCACGGCTTGGCAGGCCAAATCATTGCAGATGGGGGATGCAAAGTCCCAGGAGACGTTGCTAAAGCATTTGGTGGCGGTGCTGATTTTGTCATGATGGGCGGCATGTTTGCCGGACACGATGAAAGCGGTGGCGAAATGGTCGAAATCGACGGCAAAAAATATCGCCAGTTTTATGGAATGAGTTCCAAAACAGCGATGGACAAACATGCTGGCGGCGTAGCAGAATACCGTGCCTCTGAAGGCAAAACGGTCAAAATACCTTATCGTGGTCCAGTATCAGCTACCGTTCAAGATCTGCTGGGCGGCATCCGTTCAACCTGTACTTATGTAGGTGCCAGCAGATTAAAAGAGCTGACCAAACGGACAACGTTTATTCGCGTTCAAGAGCAACACAACACAGTATTTTCGGACTAACTTATGAGTGAATCAAAATATGCGGCGGCCGGAGTTGACATCGAGGCTGGCAAAAAAGCGACAGACTTAATGAAATCGGCCGTCAAAGCGACCTACAACGATCATGTTTTGGCCGGACTAGGCGCGTTTGGCGGACTATTTTCTGCTAAAGCCTTTGCAGACATGGCCAATCCGGTTCTAGTTGCCTCAACCGATGGCGTAGGAACCAAAACCCGCGTGGCGGCACGGCTCAATCGTTGGGACACCATCGGCCACGACATTGTTAATCACTGCGTGAATGATATTTTAGTCCAGGGAGCCCAGCCTCTTTTCTTTTTGGACTATGTTGCCAGTAGCAAACTAGAGCCGGAGCAAATTGCGACTGTGGTGCGTGGCATTGCTGGTGCGTGCCAAGCGGCCGGAGCCGCCCTGCTCGGTGGAGAAACGGCCGAAATGCCCGGCGTGTATCAAGAAGGTGAGCTTGATTTAGTTGGGACAATTATCGGGGTTGTAGATCAGGACAAAATTATCGATGGAAGCCAAATCCAATTTGGGGACAAAATCTTGGCACTCCCTTCATCTGGACTACATACCAACGGCTTTACGCTCGCACGCAATGCGTTGGCCGAAGAAAGCTGGATTGACCCGATGCCTGAACTGGATCAACAAAAAATCGGTGACGTTATGCTGGCACCCCATCGTTCATACTTGCCCCAAATTGCTCGCCTGCAAGAAGTTGGGGTTGATATTCATGGATTAGCTCATATCACCGGCGGTGGGGTTTACGACAATCTTCCCCGTGTTTTACCGGCCGGTTGCGGTGCCAACATTCTTGCTGAAAGCTGGGAAATCCCCGCCATTTTCAACCTTATCCAACAAAAAGGTGAGATAACGGCCAAAGAAATGTTCCATGTGTTCAACATGGGATTAGGCATGTTAATCATCGTCGATGAAGAAGAAGAGTCTCTGATTCGCCGCACAATTGGAAATGAAGTTGTTACGGTTGGGGAAATTATCCCCGGAGACCAGACGGTTAACGTTCTAGGAATCTAATTTGGCCCAATCAAAACCAAAAATTGTCGTTCTAGTATCCGGCTCGGGTAGCAATCTGCAGGCTCTAATTGATGCCTGTGAAAATGATAAGTTAGATGCCACGATTGCGGCCGTCTTTTCAAATCGAAAGGCGGCCTTCGGTCTTGAACGGGCCAGAAACCACAGCATCCCGGCCGAATACTTTCCCTATTCACCCTATCGAGAATCAGGCCGAGAAGCGTATGATGCCGCATTGGGCCACAAAGTGGCTGAATACGGGCCGGATTTGATCGTTTTGGCCGGTTGGATGCGAATCTTCACCCCCACCTTTTTAGACAAATTTACAAATCGAGTGATTAACCTCCACCCAGCCCTTCACGGCACCTATGTGGGCGCAGATGGGATCAATTGGGCCTATGAGTCTTTCCAAAAAGGTGAAATCGAGCATGGGGGCTGTATGGTCCACTACGCAATTCCCGAAGTGGATGAAGGAGCCCTAATCGCTGAAACAATTGTCCCGATGTATAAAAGCGATAGTCCCGATGACTACGCGCAGAGACTGCATACGGCCGAACACTCTCTTATTGTGCAGGCAACAGCAATGGCTCTAAGTGCCTTGGAAAACTAAAAAGCCATCCAAATAGAATAAATCAATCTGGATGGCTCAAGTTTTTATCTATACCGGTGTAACTGGGTCACCCCAAAACTGGTTGTTTTCGTATTCACCGGCCGTATGAACGGTAACTTTGTTCATAATTTGCCGACCTTCTACATCCAAATATTGAACTGAAAACAACATCGCTCCAGTTAAATGTGGCGCCGCCACACGCTGAACATCCACCTCTTGCCCCCCTTGAGCCTTTACGTGAACCCTCACCGCTTCCATGTAACTAGTCACCTTGTTTTGGTAAGACTGATAACAAAAAGAAGCAAACAGAATCGCGGCCACAATACCGGCTAAGCCAATCATCCAAGTCATTTTTTCCTCTCAATCTGGGCCAATGGCTAATTTGTCGGTTAACGATCTCTTGGCACAATCGACCACAGAACAATCACACTGAACTAACTATACGTTTGATCTAGGCCGGGGTTTCACAAATCAGTAAGCACCACATGCCATCTAAATCGATCTAATCTATAATTCCCATCTATGTCAGAAGAATTTCCCTATCCACGATTTCAAATCAGACGTCGCATTTTAAAATTGATCGATGCCCTGCTTTTTAGGATCTTTGCACAGGTTGAAATAATCGGTAAAGAAAACCTACCAGCCAAAGGACCGATCATGGTAGTTGCCAATCATTTTAGCTTTGCGGACCCCTCTCTTTTAATTCACCTACTCCCGTGGCATTTAGAGTTTTTAGCGGGCACAAATCATCCCGGCGCCCCCAACAAAATTATAGGCAATATGCCCAAATTATGGGGAGTTTACAAAGTACATAGGGGAACCAGCTCACGATATGCATTCAAAGCCGCATCAGCCATTATGGAACAAGGTGGAATATTAGGGATCTTTCCAGAAGGTGGTGTGTGGGCAACCGTGCTCCGCCCAGCCCGGCCGGGTGTCCCTCTCATGGCTGCTACAAGTAAAGCCACCCTATTACCTATCGGAATAGATGGGATGGACAATATGTTTCCTTTAAAGTTCAGTTTGTTCAAACGAACGAAAGTTACCATCCGGGTGGGCAAACCATTTGGGCCATATGAAGTAACCGGCCGAGGCAAAGAGCGTCGCCAACAGCTAGACGATATTGGTGATGAAATTATGCAAAAAATCGCGGAATTATTGCCCCCTGAAAAGCGTGGGCTGTGGGCTGATGATCCTAAATTAGTTGAAGAGGCAAAAGCGGTCTCTGAGTTTCCTTGGTAAGTGCGACACTGACCATGCGCTATATCGAAGCTCAAATCATAGCAACTGAAGAAACGGCCGAGATTTTAACCGTTGAGCTTCAACCATTTGCAGAAGACCAAAGTGTGATTCAAGAGCAGATGGGGGACCCGGCCGATTTAAATCCCCGCGCCTTACTACCAAACATCGCAATTAAATTCTGGTTCGAGGAGATTAAGGATAGCCCCTCATTTCGCATGGCGATCAACCAAATTGCGGAGCGATACGGCTGTCAGCCCGCTACCTTTAACCTGCTTGATTCTACAGATTGGACAGTTGAATGGCGTAAAAACTACAAACCGATTCTCGCGGGAGAACGTTTTATTATCTTGCCACCGTGGGAAGAAAATCCTGAGCCCACACGCATCCCCATTTTAATTGACCCCGGCATCGCCTTTGGAACGGGACAACATGAAACAACAAGATTGTGCATTCAACAGCTTGAAAAGCATGTAGAACCGGGACAGCGCATTTTAGACTTGGGTGCGGGCTCAGCAATCCTGTCGATGGCGGCCGTCCATTTGGGCGCCAGCCGTGTTGCGGCCGTTGAAACCGATGCCGATGCAGTACGAAGCGCAGCCGAAAATTTAACACTCAACCAAATTGATTCAAAAATCGAATTAATACGCGGCTCCCTATCTGCAGTTCAAAATGAAAAGTGGGATTTGGTTGTTGCCAACATTTTAGCCGTCATCCTGATCCAACTGATCCAAGAGGAAGGGTTGCTACAGTCAGTTAAACCGGGCGGCCGGATCATTTTTAGTGGCATTATCGATCAGCAACAAGCTGAGTTTCTGCAAGCCATCGATTTGAAAACATTTGAAGTTGAAGAAATTACGGCCGAAGGGGAGTGGATCGCTGTAACTGTCAGACGCCTATAAAATAAAAAAAGGCCACCAAACGGTGACCTTTATTTTTGTCTATAAAACTATTCTTTACAAGCGATTATCTTGGACCAGACTGTTTCTTGTACCGGTAAGTAATCCGGCCGCGAGACATATCATACGGAGAAATCTCCACACGAACACGATCGCCCAATAAAATCCGGATGTAATAGCGACGCATTTTTCCTGAAAGATAAGCTAAAACTTCGTGGTCGTTATCAAGTCTTACCAAAAACTGCGTGTTTGGTAACGCTTCGATAATGGTACCTTCAACCTCAACTTTCTCTTCTTCTTCTTGAACAGAAACGATTTCTCGGATGCCATCAGCAATCTCGATCCGCACCTGAGTGCCTTTTTCAATTCCTGCAAGAGCTACGCCTTCTTTTACACCTACGGTTAGCCTTTTCCCATCTTTAAGGGTGCGTACTTCAATTTTATCTTCATCATCTTCATGAATGAACATAAATTTTGCATCTTTGACTACCGTTTTTGACTTTTTCTTTTTCGCCATTAAAAAATAAATTTGTCCTTACTATTCTTCCGCTGACCCTTATTCGGCCTCAGAGTCATCAGCTTCAGCTTCTTCGGCTGGAGCCTCTTCCTCTGCTGGCGCTTCTTCAGCAGGAGCTTCTTC
>JAHDGV010000316.1 GCA_020631655.1 Chloroflexota bacterium
TTCTTAGTTTGTTTGTTAACCTGAATTCGGAGTTTCAAAATAGGTCCGGACTCCCTGTCATTTGGCCCAACGAGCTGACGCCTTGGCAAGATTAACAGGCCAATGACTGGGAGTTCTGCACGAAACTCCCAGTCACCGACCGATTTTTCCCGATCACAAGCTGTCCCCATCGGTCATGTGACAGGGAGATTAGCTATAACAATCTAATTCCGAACTCAGGTTGTTAGATAGTTGGATGGTTGGTTAGTGGGTGGGCCGCCACCAACAAACCAACCAACAAACGACAACATGGAAACAATTGTCATTCATGACTACAACCCAGACTGGCCCAACCAGTTTGAGGTGATCAAGGCGGACCTAGCGGCCGTACTTGGTGAGCTCGCCATCCGCATCGACCACATCGGCTCAACCAGCGTGCCGAGGCTGGGGGCCAAAGACATCATCGATGTTCAGATTACGGTTGCGGAGTTAGAAGACTCAATCGTTGAAAAAATGGTTGCGGCCGGATACGTGCAAAAGCCCCATCTGCGTGACCATGTCCCACCAGGAGGCGACCCCAATCCTGACCTGTGGCGCAAGCTGATGTTTAAAAGCCGGCCGGACGAACGGGATGCCAACATCCACGTTCGGATCGACGGGAATCACAACCAACGGTACGCTCTGCTTTTTAGAGACTATTTGCGCACACACCCGCTAACGGCCGATACGATTGAACACATCAAACGAGAATTAGCCCGCTATCACCCGGCCGATTGGGACGCTTACTACGACATCAAAGACCCCGTTTACGACATTATCTGGCACTCGGCCAAAGAATGGGCTTATTTTACGAGCTGGGTTCCTTAATATTTCTCTCCAAAATATTGTTAGATTCGGTTGAGATCCGTCATTCCTGCGAAGGCAGGAATCCAGCGCCAAATCTAAATCTAGCGCTAGATACCCGCCTCCGCGGGTATGACATCTGCGTTGTTAAACCGGCTCCAACATCGTTTGCAAAATCTGCTCAATTTGGCCGATTTTATGCTGGTTGTTTACAAATTGTGCTTTCTCAAGCGCTTCGTTCAAATAGACAGAGGCAGCCTCAAGCTCCCCAATTTGTATCGCCAAGAGTCCGCATTCAATCAGCACCACCATCCGAATTTGAGCAATGGTAGAAACCCTAACAGCCTCTTTGATATAAGCCTGCGGTGTGCTGTCTAGCTGGGTGAAACCGGCAATTTCTTCAACTTTTGCCCACATATGGGTATCGGCCGAGTCTGAGTTTTGGATTTGCTCCAAAATTTTTGCAACCCCCACATGAACTAAGCCGTTCGATTTATCCAACTCCATTGTTGACTGGAGCCTAAAGTGATCCAACGCATGTTCAAGCGCTTCTTCAACGTTCCCCAAAGCCAAGTGACTTAAAACGATATAGCCATAGTCAATTCCGATAACGGCCATAATGTCGATTTCAAAATAGATTTCGAGGGATCTGGTGCAGTAGGTAAGAGCATTTTCAAACGATTTTCCTTCGAAAAAGTATGCCTCCCCCAAAACAAGATAGGTATGCGCGATACCGGCTTTGTCTCCAATCGATTCTTTAATGACCATGCTCTTTTTAAACAGGTCACGCGCTGAGTCGTACCGGCCAGTAGAGGCGAAATCGATCCCCATAGAGGTATATGATTTTGAAATGCTCCGGTGGTTCCCAACCGCCTTAAAAATCTCAAGACTCTGCTGTGCGTAATCCAAGCTTTTCTCAAAATTATTGTGGTACTGAGCCGCCAACATCCCTAAATAAAAATAGCACCGCGAAATCCCGATCTGGTCGTTCATCAGCTGATATAAAGATAGGGTTTGTTGGAAATAATCTTCGGCCGTCTCATAACTTTTCTGAAATTCAGCCACAACGCCCAGTTGCAACATACTTTTCGCCATGTTGACGATATCATCCTGTTGTTGCCCGATCACAAGCGCTTTCTTAAAACAGTCACTGGCTTGACTATACTGGCTTCTCTCGCGATAAATAACCCCCAATGTGTTTAGGCTGGTGGCCTGCCCTTCCCAATCATCAATCGCTTGCGCCAGCTCAAGAACCTCTTTCGCAATCGATTCTCCTAAGTCAAATTTTGAATCGTGTGTACACAGGCTGGCTTGGATATTCAACAACCATATCCGGCGGGGATCCTCATCCGAAACCAATGACAAGCCCCGAGCAATTAGGTCGTAGCCCTGAGAGTAATCACTAACCACTTCGATCACCTGCTCAGAAACAGGCAATAAATAATCGAGCTCTTTTTCATCATTTCCGGCCGCTTTCCAGTGAGCCAGCAGGGCACCGTTGTAGTGCTCATCGTCTGGATACGTTGCTTCGATTTGTAATGCGACTTTTCCGTTTGCCTCTCTAAGCTGATCTGCGTTCAGTTGAGCGATGGTAGCTTGACGCAGTTTATCGTGGCTAAACAGCCAACTACCGTCCCTGATCATAATCACGGCCGACTCTGATACCCGCTGGAGCCAAGGATCAATATCACCGATGCCTCCTAAGCCGTTCAACAACGCCACATCTAGCTTACGCCCTGCCACGGCCGCCAACTGCAACAAAGTCCGGTCGGCCGCATCGACTTTGTTGATGCGGCGCTGCAACAGCTCCTCGATCCCGGCCGTAAAAACCTCTGTCGGTAATTCTGCTTGGCCGATGTCATCCAATTGCCCCGCCTCTTCAGCCCATGCACGCATCACCTCTACGATGAAAAATGTGTTTCCTTCTGTCTCTTTTGTCAACAGAGCCAACGTCTTTGCGCGGCTACCTTCTTCACCCAAAATCGCCTTGCTCAGTTGAGCAATTTCAGCATCGTTTAATCGGTTAAGGATGAGTTGTTCTGACCCCGGAAGCGCCTCGGGCAGATCGGGCCGCTCATCGTGTCGATAGCTTCCTACAATCATCACATTGGGCAACTGCTCCAACACCTTTAGCATCTGGTTGAGTGGGGCTAAACTTTCTTCGGACCAGTGTAAATCCTCTAAAACAATCAGGGTCGGCCGCTCCTGACGCTGCAGGATCGATATCAACGTTAGCATAAAACGATGTTCCCTTTCAGGCCCCTCTAGGGTAGGAGGGACAGGAATATTCCGCTCCAATATTTGGCCGAGGGATGGAGCAACGTCCTGTAGCACCCCCGCTTCTAAATCGCTCAGTTCTGCGTCTAGGCAAAGTCGCAAAATCACATCTTGCCATAGCTGATACGGCACACCGCCGGCCGCAACTTCTTGCCCAACAATTACTTGCCAGCCTGCAACCAGAGCCTGTATACGCAGTTCGTCTAATAACCGGCTTTTGCCAACGCCACTTTCCCCGCCCAGCAAATACATAGCTCCCGCACCTGATTCAGACTGGTGCAAAGGATGTGCCAGCTTTTTTAGTTCTTGTTCGCGCCCCACAAAGGTGGCCGCCTGCAGATAGCTCTCTCGAATCTCGGCCGATTCTTGTTTTGAGGGTCGGTTCAACGCAATTGAAAGGTCGTGCAAAACAGCCCCAGCTGTTTGATACCGCTCTTCTGGATATTTATTTAACAGCTTTTTCAGTAGCTGATGCAATCGGCCGTCAACCGGATCCCAATCAGGTTCCAACATCCGCCAGTCCATGCAGAAGCCTTTCTCCAGCTCTTTAAATGGATGAGAGCCGGTAATCAGCTGATACAGCAACACGCCAACCGCATACAAATCCGACGCAGGCGAGGCATCATCCCCATCCATTACTTCCGGTGCGATGTAGAGTAGAGAACCACCTAAAAATCCTTCTTCCCCAATTTGCTGGCTCAAGCCAAAATCAAGCAAGCGAACCGAACCTTCGGTTACCAATACATTTTCAGGCTTAATATCTCGGTGCAAAATCCCTTGACGATGCAGATAGGCCAACCCTTGGAGCAACTGCTCGATCATCCCGATTTTTGCATCAAATGTCTCTCCCGCACCCGCCTCTAAGATTGTTTGTGCACGGGGCAAGTAGGTCATCGTAAAAAAAGGTTGATCATGGTTAAAACCGTAGTCTAAAACACTGATGATGTTTGGGTGCCGGAGACCGGCCAATAGCTGGAATTCTTTGGCAAGCACCATGCGGAGGGTTGATTCTGTTTTTAGATCAGTTTGGTTTTGTTTGGGGTTTAGGAAAACTTTTTTAAACGCCACTTGATCCCCTGTTAGGCGATCGGTTGCGGCGTAGACAATCCCCATCCCCCCACTGCCAACTTCATGTTTTAAGCGATAACGGCCGTTAATAATCTTGTGCATAGAGATCTCCGAAATGAGTCGCAATGTATTTATTTTAATTGCTCACCCATATCTATGGAATAGGATAATTTGCCCCAACATATTGACACCGGGGCAACCCTATGCTAAATTGTGACCGGGCGGTCATATGACCGCCCGGTCACACATTATGCCAAAACAAACTTATTTCAATTTAACTCCAGATAAGCGTGAAACCTTTCTCGTCGCAGCCATTAATGAGTTTGCGGACCATGACTACCCCACAGCCTCAATCTCTCGGGTGTGTAAAACGGCCGGGATCGCCAAAGGTAGCTTTTACCAATACTTCGAAGACAAAAAGGATCTGCTCCTTTACCTGATCCAGCTTGGGCTTGAAGAAAAAAAGGCGCTGGTTGCCAGCATTGAGCTACCTGATCCCAACGGCGGCTTTTTCGAATCTCTACGTAGCACGTTTACGCTCCAAGTTGGCCATTCGCTCCAGCATCCAAGGTTGGCCGAAGTCGCGCATCGTGCATTTTATGGGGCGTTGCCCTTTAAAGATGAAATGATCGAAGGCTTAAAGCAGGCAGGAGTTGAGGCGTATCGGGGCATGATCCAAAAGGGGATGGCAGATGGCAGTTTACGGCCGGACATCGATATCGATGCGGCCACATTTGTGATTTCAACCGTGTTTACCGAGCTGAGTCGCTATCTTGAAAAACAGCTGGGGCTCGACAACAAAGCGATGTTTACGCGCGAACTTACCGATGAGCAATGGGCCGAGGCCAGTCGTCATTTCGACGGCATTCTGCGCCTGTTGGAATCGGGCTTAATAAATTGATTTCTGAGACGCACCAACGGCACGTCTCTACACATCGTGCGCAACCGTAGAGACGCCCCGCTGGGGTTGGAATCTGAATTAAAAACAAATACTTTCGGGGCGACTCATTCGCTGATTGTTGAGTGCATTTCAAATATTTCGAATGCGTATGAGATAGCCCCTACGCCATAACCGCGTAGGGGTACCGACATTCACATGAGCACCATGACAGCAGAATTCAATTTGATGTGAATGTCTCACCCCGACAAGGCGGAAAAATGATAGACGTACAAAATTTAACCTTTCGCTATCCGGGTAGCGATGACAAAGACCCGGCCGTCAATTCAGTCGATTTCCACATCGACCAAGGAGAGATTTTCGGCTTTTTAGGGCCGAGCGGTGCGGGCAAAAGCACCACCCAAAAGCTCCTCATCGGCCTGCTCAAAGGCTATTCGGGCAAAGCCACTCTTTTTGGCACAGAAGTCTCTGAATGGGGGCGCGAGGTGTACGAAAAAATCGGGGTTGGCTTTGAGCTACCCAATCACTACCTAAAACTAACCGGCAAAGAAAACCTGAGCCACTTCGCCTCACTTTACTCAGGCGAGACAGAATCTCCAGACAAACTGCTTGAGATGGTCGGGCTGGGTGAAGACGGCGACAAGCTGGTCAGCGGCTATTCAAAAGGGATGAAGGTGCGGCTTAACTTTGCGCGCGCCATGATCCACAAGCCCGACCTCATCTTTTTTGATGAACCGACATCCGGCCTAGACCCGGTCAACGCCCGACGGGTAAAAGACATTGTGCTGGCCCAAAAAGCGGCCGGCAAAACGGTCTTTTTAACCACGCACAACATGGGTGTAGCGGATGAGTTGTGTGATCGACTCGCCTTTATCGTTGATGGAAAAATTTCAACGATTGATTCGCCAGAAAATCTAAAACGACAGTTTGGCGAACGAAAAGTCAGCATCACCCACGGCCAAAACGGTAGCGAAGCAACGGCCGAGTTCCCGCTCGATGGGTTGGGCGACAACGGCCAATTCTTGGATTTGCTCAAGTCTGATTTCATCCAATCGATCCACACGCAAGAGGCGACTTTGGAGAAGATTTTTATCCAAGTCACCGGAAGAAGCCTCGCGTAGAGACGTGTCGCTGACGCGTCTAACTAATAAGAAGAGACGCCCCAACGGGACGTCTCTACAAATACCATGACACGCTTAACCCAATCAA
>JAHDGV010000317.1 GCA_020631655.1 Chloroflexota bacterium
TTCAATTCACCTCCTTTATCTAAGAATAAATCTATTCTAACCATCGCAAATCGTGCAGGCAAGTATAAGCAATAACACAAGGCGTTTCGATAAAAATCTCAATTGCCTGAGCTGGTGATCTTTTTTCTCAGTTAGCCTTCTACAACATCTCTCGCCGTTTTAACTCATCAACCACCCCACCTAGGATCTCATCTAAATCTTTTAGTTCTACACCCAAGCTATCCCGACGAGTAAAGTCGAAGCCTGTTGGTGTTACCGGCTCAGCGTCTGAAGGCCACTCGGGTGATTTGTAAGCAGGGTGGAGTCGGCCGAACGCATCCAAAATATCTTTCCAATGCCAGCTCCGCTTGAGCGCAAAATACCGGCCGGATGCGGTTTCTTGCTCAAGAGCCGCGATGTGGAGTTTGGCCAAATCGTTGACGTGGATCATCGACATTGAGCCATTAGGGATGGCATCTGCCATGCGCTCTTTTTTGAGGATGGCGCTAACAAAGTTCAACACAGAAGCTGGCTCATCTTGGAAAACCGGCCCGGCAATCATCGATGGATTCATGATGCTAACGCGTAAGTCAGGATTGGCTTCCATCATTTCAAGCGCTTTCTTTTCCATTAGCGTTTTGGCGGCCGGAGAGAATTTTCCCACACTGATTTGCTGATCAGAGTCAGACCAGTGGACCGTTTCAATCTTCTTTGGTGGCTCACCTTCGGGTGGATTGGTTGAGCCGGTGCTAGAGGTAAAGACGGCACGTTGAATGCCGAGCCGTAAGGCTGCATTCAACGCGTTTTCAGCGGCCGCAACCATCAACGTAATCGTTTCTGGCACTTGGGTTTCAACCCCGGCGCACATAATGACGCCGGTGCAACCGGCCATCGCCGCTTCAAGCGATGCCTGGTCGTGTAGTTCGGCCGGGAACAACTGTAGCCGTTGCCCTTCTTTCGCCAGTGGAACAAGCTCCCGATTAATCCAATTGGCATGTGGCCCCTCAGGATCACGTAGAGTTCCGTTTACGGAGTACCCTTGATTTAACAGTTCGGCCGCCACGTGACTCCCCACATAGCCGCTGATTCCAATTACACAAATCGTCTCTTTTGCCATTCAAACCATCCTCGTAAAAATATCTGTTTAGCCTATTGAGGAATTGGCAAACCGTGCTGTCTCAGAAAAGACAGCTTGTCCCAATACCCTCGTTGAAATTGAATTTTTCCGTCTTGAATATGGAAAAAACCACAGCCCCGTAAACCTAATGGATCTTTCCATTCTAAAATGGCCCATTCCCCATCTTGAAAAATGTTTTCAATCATGCAAACCATCTCTGCGGCCGCAAACTCCTGTTTAAACTTTGAAAAGATCGCACGTTTGCCGCTAACAGGTTCCTCCGCAACTTGATGATTGATCGCATCATCTGCATAAAAGCTGGCAATCAACTCAGCATCAGCCTGATTAAAAGCATCTACCCATGCCTTGACAACATCTCTCGGTTCCATGATCTATTTACTCCTACATTTAAACCATTACCACAAAAAGAAGTCTAGCTGATTAGCCCCCATCTGGCCCAGACAAAACGGGACGGCTATTTGGGCTAATATCGACACCCACCCAAAGTGGGCTAAAATCCCGCAAAAAATTGAGGCATTTGGTATGACACAAATTCAAATTCACCCATCGGCCGGGTACGTCGGCGCAGAGATCTCCGGTATCGATCTTTCCCAAACACTCAGCGACACTGAGCTAGAACAAGTCAAAAATACCCTGTTTGAATACGGCGTTGTCTTTTTCCGTGAGCAAACTATGCGGCCGGAAGATCACATCCGCCTAGCTGAACAGGTGAGCGAGATCGATATCAATCGCTTTTTTAAACCGGTGGATGGCTATCCCAAAATCGCAGAGGTGCGCAAAGAGCCGGATCAAACAGTCAACATCGGTAGCATGTGGCATTCTGACCATTCATATGACACCGCTCCGGCGATGGGGTCGATTTTAGTGGCACGAGAGGTGCCGCCTTACGGAGGTGACACCGTGTTTGCTTCGATGTATGCGGCTTACGATCATTTGTCGGACGGCCTCAAAACAACGTTGGAAGGGCTAAAAGCTTGGCACACGAGCAGTGGCTTTGCGGCTCCCGCTGACAAGGAGATCGGGGATCGTTTGGGCGGGCAGGATCGGGTGACGCCGGATGTGTTGCAGAATGTGGTAATCAAGCATCCGGTTACCGGCCGGAAGGCCCTCTATGTCAACGAGACGTTTACCGTAGGATTTGAAGGATGGACGGCCGAAGAATCAAAGCCTCTGCTCGACTACCTGTTTGCACATGCGGTTAAACCGGCCTTTTGCTATCGGTTTAGCTGGCGGCCGGGATCAGTAGCCTTTTGGGACAACCGGGTTGTGCAACATCTGGCCATCAACGACTACCACGGCCACCGCCGGTTGATGCACCGGATTACGCTGAAAGGGGTGCCGTTACAGTAAAAGCTGGCCCCATTAATTCGCTAAGAAACAAAAATGCCCGCACACAAATTAGATTGTGTGTGGGCATTGTGATTTCAGTAATTGAATATGCGTCGTTTATGCCAGCGCCAGCGGAAGACCGGCGTTCATCACCTTGGCCCAAGCCACCACAAAGTCACGTACAAACTTCACATGGTTATCATCCTGAGCGTACACCTCAGCGTAAGCGCGCAAAATTGAATTTGAGCCAAACACAAGGTCCATGCGGGTGGCGGTCCATTTCACCTCACCCGTTTTACGATCACGGATCTCATACAGGTTCTCACCCACGTTTTTCCACGAGTAAGCCATATCTGTGATATTGACGAAGAAATCGGTGGTGAGCGCCCCTTCCCGGTCAGTCAGAACACCGTGATCGGTACCGCCATAATTGGTCCCTAGCACCCGCATCCCGCCAACCAAAACGGTCATCTCTGGTGCGGTCAGCCCCATGAGTTGGGTTCGATCCAACATCATTTCTTCTGGGGTAACGGCGTAGTTTTTCTGGAGGTAGTTGCGATACCCATCAGCCAACGGCTCGAGCGATTCAAACGACTCAGCGTCGGTCATTTCGGCCGTTGCATCGCCACGACCGGCTACAAATGGAACCTCAACGTCAAACCCGGCCGCTTTGGCCGCTTGCTCAACACCTACGTTTCCGGCCAAGACGATGATGTCTGCCACGCTGGTGCCAACTTCAGCCGCAATCGGTTCAAGCACGCCCAACACACGGGCCAAGCGTTCCGGTTCGTTCCCTTCCCAATCTTTCTGCGGAGCCAGACGGATGCGCGCACCGTTGGCACCGCCGCGCAGGTCAGAGCCACGATAGGTGCGGGCGCTGTCCCAAGCGGTTGAAACGAGTTCCGCAATGCTCAAGCCACTATCAGCGATTTTTGCTTTGGCGGCCGCCACATCATAGTTGGTTGAACCAACTGGGACCGGATCTTGCCAGATGAGGTCTTCGGCAGGAACATCTGGGCCGAAGTAGCGATCTTTTGGCCCCATGTCACGGTGGGTTAGCTTGAACCAGGCACGAGCAAAGGTATCTTTAAAGTATTCCGGATCAGCCATGAATTTTTGGCAGATGGCGTTATAAGCCGGATCGATTTTCATCGCCATGTCAGCGTCGGTCATCATCGGATTGTGTCGCTTCGATGAGTCGCTGGCGTCGATTGGCTTATCTTCTTCTTTGATGCTGACCGGTTCCCATTGCCACGCACCGGCCGGAGATTTGACCAGTTCCCACTCATAACCAAACAGCAGATCGAAGTAGCCCATGTCAAACGTCGTGGGTTCAGTTGTCCAAGCCCCTTCGATGCCTGAGGTGAATGCCTTAGCCGCAACCCCATTTTGGTTGGGGTTTGACCAGCCAAATCCTTGGGCTTCAAGTGCTTCCGCTTCTGGCGCAGGGCCAATATCATCCGGGCTACCGATTCCGTGTGCTTTACCAACGGTGTGACCACCGGCCGTGAGTGCGGCCGTCTCCTCGTCGTTCATCGCCATACGGGCAAAGGTTTCGCGCACATGGGCGGCCGTTTTCAGCGGGTCAGGTACGCCATTTACCCCTTCTGGGTTCACGTAGATGAGTCCCATCTGGACTGCTGCTAGCGGGTTCTCCATCGTCTCTGGCTTTTCAACATCGTCGTACCGCTCGTCAGAAGGTGCTAACCACTCTTGTTCTGATCCCCAGTAAATATCTTTTTCTGGATGCCAGATGTCTGTACGGCCGAAGCCAAAACCAAACGTTTTAAGCCCCATCGATTCATACGCGATGTTACCGGCCAAAATCATCAGGTCGGCCCAGCTAATTTTGTTGCCATATTTTTTCTTAATCGGCCAGAGCAAACGACGCGCTTTATCAAGACTGGCGTTGTCGGGCCAAGAGTTGAGCGGGGCAAACCGCTGGTTGCCGGTGCCACCGCCGCCACGGCCGTCACCAACTCGATAAGAACCGGCCGCATGCCACGCCATCCGAATCATCAGACCACCGTAGTGGCCCCAGTCGGCCGGCCACCAATCTTGGCTATCAGTCATTAAGTCGTGCAAGTCTTGCTTTAACGCCGCAACATCAAGTTTTTGAAGTTCTTCTAGGTAGTCGAAGTCTTCTCCCATCGGGTTTGTTTTGCTGTCGTGCTGATGGAGAATGTCGAGGTTCAATGTTTTTGGCCACCAGTTTGAAACCGCATCTTTCGCAGTTGTGTTGCTACCGTGTGCAACTGGGCATCCGCCGGTCATTTTTGTTCCGTTATTACTCATTTTTTCGTCTCTTAGTTAGATGGCTTGCTTCAAATTGATCGTGATAAGCTGAGAACAAGCCACTAGTCACAATTAGGCAACAGTATCTGTTGTGTACACATTAATTTCATGGCGCAGACCGTCGTTGTACCCGCCTTGTTTTTCAGTTTGGAGCATGTTGTGTTCAACAGAAACGACCTTAACGTCTTTGCTCAGCTCAAGGGTTGCGGTTGGTTTTAGCAAATCCCCGGCCGCAATCGATTGAAATGGTGAAACAGATGTAAATTGAGCAACTTTTTCGTTTTTGCTACCTGGCTTAAAAATGTTCAGTGTGTATAAATTCATCTTGAGAACCTCCTACAGATCTCTACACAGCCACTAACGGCCTCGCCGTATCACGCAGTAAATCAAAGGTGCCGTGATACAAAGACAAATATAAAAAAACAGGGCCCATAGATCAAATCGATTGATTTTATTGATTGATAGCTATAAACTATCGACATGGATTACGACTTCAATTTCACCCTCACCCAGCTGAAATATGTTTTAGCGGTAGATCAGCATCAACACTTTTCCAAAGCGGCCAAAGCCTGTTTTGTTTCTCAGCCTACGTTGAGCATGCAGATTCAAAAGCTTGAAGAACATTTAGGCGTAGCGATATTTGATCGTGATAAAAATCCGGTTCAAACAACCGATGTGGGCAAATTGCTTGTGCAACAGGCACGGGTAGTGCTTCGCGAAGCGGCCGGGATTGAAACCCTCGTTGGTCAGGCCCATGACTCTTATGTCGGGGAAGTTCGAATCGGTATTCTGCCAACATTGGCCCCCTACATTCTGCCCCTCGTCGCAAAACCATTCGGGGAAAAATATCCCCAAATCTTGATCCGGGTTCAAGAACTAACCACTGAGCACATATTGGCTCAGGTTGAAAATGATCAATTGGATGCAGGTATCATCGCCACAGATGAAGGGCTAGAAAAACTGATTACCACCAATCTGTTTGAAGAAAAATTTATTAACTTCGTGTCAGATACCTATCCGCTGGCAACCCTATCCCACATTAAGCGAGAAGATTTAGATTTAAACGACATGTGGCTCCTCAACGAAGGGCACTGCTTTCGAGATCAGGTGCTCAACGTGTGCCGCACCACGCAAGATATGACGATTGGACTCGAGGCGAGGCAACCTTACTTTGATTCAGGCTATTTTGAAACGTTAATTCGCCTTGTTGAACACGCTGGGGGGATGACGCTTTTACCTGAGCTTGCCATTATGTTTTTGACAAAAGAGCAACAGACGTTGATACGGCCGTTTGAAGGGGATGCTCCCGGCCGGCTTGTTCGTTTAATCCAGCCGAAAAGTTTCCTCAAACGGCACCTGATTCAGGCATTTGTAGACGTGATCAAAGATGAGCTCCGGCCGCATCTTGAGACGATTTACTAAGGGGTTAATCAGTATTAAGCCCTAGCTCTCGTTGTTTTTTCTTTGACAGCCCCTGCGAAACAATTTTGTGGGATTTTTGGAGATAGTGTTTTAGATCTTCAACATC
>JAHDGV010001138.1 GCA_020631655.1 Chloroflexota bacterium
TTACACGCTCTAGACGAACTCGACTTCGCCATTCTGTCCCACCTTCGGGAGGACGGCCGCAAGTCGTTCACCGAGCTAGCTCAGGCGCTAGATGTGAGCGTGGGAACCGTGCGGAATCGCTATGCAGCCCTAACCGAAAGCAACGTGCTTCAAGTCTACGGCCGGGTCAATCCGGCCCAAGTTGGATTTGTCGCATACGCCCACATTTTGGTCAGCGTCCGGCCGTCAAACAAGATTGAATCTATACTCGAAGAGTTTAGCCAATACCCCGAATTGGCCTTTTTGGCCGTCACCACGGGCGAGTACGATATCGTCCTCGATGTGATGTGTCGGGACAGCGAGCACCTAAATAGCTTGATCCGCGAGCGGGTCCAAAAGACGGACGGGGTTAATTACACGACCACCAACATCTATCTAAAAGTTTTAAAAACGGCCCAGCCGGAAATCGGTCAGTTTTTTGACAACGGTGAGGCCGCAACGGGCAAGTAATGACGTTGACCTTGCGCAAAGCGGCCGACGCCGACTACCCCACCATCATTTCGTGGGTTCCCGATTTAGCCACCGCCCAACTTTGGGGTGGACCGATGATGGTTTATCCGATCTCTGTTCGAGATCTGATAAACATAATCAAACCCGAAGAAGTAGACACCTTTGTGATGGTAGATGAAGCTGACTCAGTTGTAGGTACGGCTCAGTTTTACTTCATGCCACCCAGTCGATTTCATCTGGCGCGAATCATGGTCAAGCCGGATGCGCGTGGCAAAGGATTCGGCCGGACGTTGGTTAATCTGCTCATGGCCCAAACTTGGGATGTGGCCGATAAATATTTCACGCTCAACGTCAATTTTGGCAATGATCGAGCTCGTGCACTGTATGAAAGTTTAGGCTTTGCAATCGCTGAACCGGAAACCGGTAACTTTAGCAAAACCAGTCACTTTATGAGGAAGGACACCAATGAGTGATGCCCAATTCGATAAAAACTTAGATTACTTCAATCGCCGGGCAGATAGCCTTGAAACCAAGCC
>JAHDGV010000318.1 GCA_020631655.1 Chloroflexota bacterium
GGCCGGGGGGCAGAGGGAACGCATGGCTCAACGACGTCTCACTAAAAAGCTGGCAAGAAGAAATCGAAGCTAACTTTATCGTGATGCCCCAAATCGAAACCCAAAAAGGGCTCGATAATTTGGCCGAGATCGCTGATCATGAGCTGACCACCTACATGGCCCACGGCCCGTTTGATCTTTCGTTTGATCTTGGTGTGGGGGGACAATCGGCCGGACCGGAAGTGACGGCGGCCAACAAGCAGATTCAGGCGGCGGCACATGCGGCCGGTAAAAAGATGTGGGTGATCGGCCACGGGCCAACGATGCGCCAGCAGGGCTTTACCTTTATTTGCAACGGGGTCCCGATGGGGATTTTGCAATCAGCCCTTGCTAAAAAAGTGGCTGAAACTAAAGCTGGGAATTAAAATCTTCAGCCCTCCCAAAGCCGATTTATCGGCTTTCTTGTTTTAACCGAGGATTTAAATCCTCGGACAAAATGACTGTGAAACATTTAGACGCCCAACTCACAAACGACAACTTTTTTCAAAACCCCCACGTCGCTCTGCACCAGTTGCGCCAAAACTCGCCAGTTTTTTGGTCAGATGGGTGGGGGGTATGGGTGCTGACCGGCTATGATGATGTGGTGAGCACACTCAAAAATCACACCGATTTTGTCAATTTCGGCCGGGTGACCCACCTCATCAAACAATTGCCCGATGAGCCACAAGCAACGGCCGACGCGAAAAAAGCGCTACTCTTCCATTATGAGACCGGTTTGGCCCACACCGACCCTCCGGTTCACAGTCGTTTGCGCGGCCTGCTGAACCGAGCCTTTACCCCCCGCATGGTGGCCCACTGGTCCGGCCGGATCGAGCTGGTGGTAGACGATCTAATCGAGCAACTGCGTGATAAAGCGGAATTTGATTTACTGCAGGATTTTGCCTATCCGCTACCGGCCACGATTATCGGGGACATGTTGGGGGTTCCGGCCGAAGATGTACATCTGTTTCAGGGATGGGCGTTAGCCATCAATCAGCTCTTCGAAAAAGGGGGGCGGATGACGGCCCAATCGGCCGAAAATGCATACGCCAACTTGCGCCACATGCGAGATTACATCGGGCAGATGGTTGAGCAACGGCGGCAACATCCACAAGATGATGTGGTCGGGAACATGGTCAAAATTGAGCAAGCAGGTGAAAAACTCACACTGGATGAACTGGTGTCTACTATCGTGACATTTTTTGTGGCGGGGCATGATACAACGACCAATCTAATCACCAACTGCATTTACCTGCTGATGCACAATCGAGATGCGCTGACGGAGCTACACCAGCGGCCGGAGCTAACCCCACAAGCGGTTGAAGAAACGCTCCGGCTTGAGCCATCGGTGCCGCGCATGTGGCGCATCGCCAAGCGGGATGTGGAGATTGGTGGCAAACAGATCTCGGCCGGGCAGATGGTGTTCCCCATGCTGAGCGCGGCTAACCGGGATCCGGCCGTCTTTGTAGAGCCAGACCGCTTTTTATTGCACCGAGACAATCGGAAGCATGTGGCATTTGGTTTTGGGATTCACTACTGCATCGGTGCGCCGCTGGCTCGATTAGAAGGGGAGATCGCCCTGCGTAAACTCATCGCCGCATTTCCGCAGATGGCGCTTGCGGATGAACCTGTTTGGACCCACGATGTGGCGATTCGTCGCTTAGAGAAGCTTGTTTTGCGGCCGGTTTAGCCAAATTGGGGCACTATTCCAGCTTGGTTTTGTCATTCCTGTCCCTGCCTCCGCAGGGATGACGCGCGAGTATGAAGTCTCCGTAATACGCCTGAAAAACTTTTTAGAGGATGTCGTTAACATGAATGACATATTGTCTATACCGCTTCTAAACATCTCTTCGATACAACTGTGGGAACTATTTTGACCTACTGAATTAGGAGATGTTTGATGAAAAAATTTATATCTGTTTTAAGCCCGCTTTGTATCGCCTTACTGATTGCCGCCTGCACCAACCCCGCTCCACCACCCACCACACAGACTGAAGCCCCGGCCGAAGTTGAGCCTGAACCGGTTCCAACTGCTACGGCTGAAGCTGAAGTTGAAGACGAAGATCACGATCATGCGGATGAAGATGACCATCATGCTGACGAAAGTGATCACCATCATGAAGATGAGGATGCTGAAGAGGATCATGGACATGACGAAACGGAGGCTGAACATGAGCCTGAATTGGAAACGGCCGAAACCTCGTCAGATCATGGTGCCGAAGGACACACCCACGTTTTAATTGGAGGCGTGATCACCAATCCGTTTGACCAGTTCGAGGCCGTATCGATCAGTTCGGATGACCAGTACGTTTACGTTTCGCATCCCACAGGGTTAGCCGATCATCCGATGATGACCGGGATCACCAACTGGCAACAGCAGGTTCCCATCCCGCAAGATTACACCGGCGCAAATAGCTGGGCGATCCCGCTGAACCCGGTCTTTACCGACAACGGCCTTTCAACGACTGAAACATCGTTTAGAGGGGCGATCGCTGTGGCAGTCAACGGCATTCCGATTTTTACGGCCGTCAACAATCGGGGCGAAGATGCGCTAGCGATTGGTGAATTGGATGAGTTTGGCGGCCACTCCGGCCGGGCAGACGATTACCATTATCATATCCCTCCGGTACATCTTGAAGAGATTGTGGGTGAAGAGATGCCGATTGCGTACGCGTTTGATGGCTTCCCGATTTATGGGGAGACGGACGCCGCGCTGGATGAGCATTTTGGCATCCAGAATGAAGATGGCTCCTATCAGTATCACACCGTTTTAAGCCAATCTCCTTATTTCATCCCCTCGTTTCGGGGTGAGGTGAACTATGTTGGGGACGAGATCGCCCCGCAGGCGCGGACGTTCGGGGTACGGCCGGCGACTGAACCGTTACGCGGAGATGTGCTGATTACGGGCTATGAATCGGTTGGTGAAAACGGTTATTCGCTGACTTACCTGTTTAATGGTGAAACGTACATCATCAACTATAGTTGGGATGACTCAGGGGCATACGCTTATGAGTTCGTGAATCCAGATGGTAGTTCAACGGTTGAAACCTATCAACGACGATGATTTTTGATGGAATGATGGGGCGTCTCATTCGCAGAAACGAGTTTTTATTTGAAATATTTGCCATGCGAATGAGCTAGCCCCTGCGTGTGAAATGACTGTAGAGGTTACGACATTCGTGAGGCAAAAATTGGGTTTGAAATCAATTTTCTGCGAATGTCTCACCTCGGATTTTGTTATGGTTCTGGATAAGCAGGCTGATAGGCCCACCACATCAGCCCGGCCGCGATGAGCCAAAACCCAACTAGGTTGAGCCAAACTGGGATCAGGTCGCGCAGGCCCAGCGCTAGCGAGGTGAAAATCAGCGCAAACGACAGTGCAAATGTGGGGTGGACCCAAAACCACGGCCGGAGCCAGCGATGGATCAGCGGATAAATCACAAACGGGGCCGCAAAAGCGATTGCTCCCCAAACGGGATTAAAGCGAAACAGCAGCCAGATTCCGACCGCCAACAGGGTAAAAATGACCAGCCCAGCAAAATTTAAGTCAGGGAGATTGCGTTGGAGCGTGACAACGTAGGTTGCTACCAGCAAGACGAAATAGCTGAAGAACAGAATGTAGGTGACGGTTGATTGTAGCGTGATGTCAAAATCGACGGCCGGTAAACCGGTCGGCAGGTTAATGATGATAAACACCCCAACCACCAGCATGGGTAAAACCAGTGTGACCTGCAAAACAGTGATGAGTATTCGCTTGAAGCTGTCTCTGTTTTTTTGCCCCTGCCACACGCCAATAATCAAAAAGCTAAAGAGCAGTATCCAGCTGAAAATCGGCTCTTTCATCCCTTCGTAAGAGGTGTAGATGCCGTAAGCAACTCCCGGCCCGAAAAAGGTGAAGACGCTGCCAAACATCTTGTCCGCCTCATGTAGCTGTGGCACGGCCCCAAACATTTTGTACCGATCAACCGGGATACGTTGCGCACCCACGTAGCTAAAAATGACGGGAGGCAGGGACAAAATGGCCCACGTCCAACTGCTGACATTGATGCGATCAAGGGGAGCAAAGAAGGAAAATGGGATGATGGGAAGGAGAAAATAACCAACGGCCAAGATGTTAAATGCGGTGATGGCTCCTACGTATTTGAGAAAGAAGACGGTTAGCCATTTTTTGACTGTGTCTGTTTCAAGTTCCCGGCCGACCTCTTGCCGGGTTACCCACGCGATGCCGATGGGAATCGCCAGCGAGCCGATGGCGAAATAGATCATCGCATAAAATCGGGTGGGATTATCGTCCAGCTGAAACTTCCAGAGGGGGGATAGAAGAAAGTAGGTGGCGAGCCAGAAGGTGAACGCGATGATGAGCCGGCTGATCAACCCGTTTTCAAGCTGTTTGGTAGTATGGCTGAGAGCGTGAATGACCAATCCAGCCCAAGTTGAGCAGGTGTGCTCGTCCGCCTCTGAAAAGTGGAAGAAATATTCCCCCACTTCTCGAAACCATCGGCCGAGGTTTTGGCCGGGAGCCTCGTGAATTTGTTCCTCTTCAACTGGCTCAGCCGTGTTTGCCCCAGCTATTTCTGGCTCGATGGATAGCTCAACCTCAACTTGCACCCAATCTGGATCGATGGCGGCCGCCTCATGTTCTTCTAGATCGCGCGCGCCGAGTGCGGCCAATAGTTGATTGGCTTCTGCCACATGTTTTAGCCCATTTGCCCCTGCATGTGTTTTCAGCACATAAATCAGAGCCAACTGCAAATCCCGTTCTTTGAAATTGCTTAAACGCTCTCCGCTTTCCCAGCGGCTAACAACTGAAGGCTCGAAGATAAAGCGATTGTCGCGTTGGGCGATCAAATCAGCCAGTTTTGCTTGGCTCAGCGGCCGACCTGAGTCTGGGTTAATGGCGCTGTTTCGGTACTTTTTCAGCAATTCCTCAAATTTTCCGGGCATCTTTTCGCGTGTTTCTCTCTGGTAGGAAGGGGGCTGACAAAATCCGCAACATAGTTTGGGGTGTTTTCCATTCCCTTGCAACAGCCTCTAATTTATATAGTTGAGCTCTTGTCACAGCAACTGTTTTTGACCCAATAGCAATTAATTGCTGGCTGAAGAACAACCATGGCTTTTCCAAAGTTCACAAAATTATCCACAGATAACAAAGATTTCACCGATTGAGAAACAATTCTGTGTAATCCCAATAATCTGTGGATTAAATTTTTAAGAAGATACGACTTTGGGAAAACCCTAGAAGAACAACGGCTTGGGTTGGCAATGCAAGATTCCTCAAGTAAAGTCAATGACGACGGAGCATGTTGGTTGCTCTGCGCAAAATAATTGAGCTACGAATAGGAGGCTTAAAATGACACAAAATGTCAAAATGTGGATTATAGGATTGATTGCCCTGATGGTTTTGGTCTTGATGCTAATGCTCGGTGTGTTGGCCGTGAACTCAGGCGATTTGAATTTTGGTGCTGATGCGGGTGGGACCAGCATGATGATTGCAGGTATAAATGACGGTGGGTCCAATGGTGGCTAACTGTTACTTGATTGTTTGTCGGATTTAGCTAAATCCTGAGCGGAGGAGTCTATGTGCCTGCTAAATCGCCTGTGTGTTCCCTCGATGTTTTCAATTAGTTGCCTACCTTTTGCCGTGCCTCATCATCACCCGCTTCGAAGACCTTACGCCTAATTGATCCAACTATTTGGTATTGCAGTGAATAGATTGGTTCGTTTAATCCATATGTTCCACAGGCTGGGGCGAGCCATCGCCTTAGATGAACTTGACGACCCATTCATCTGGCGATGACTAGCCCATACGACCCAACGCGCATCGTTGGGGCTAGTCATTCGGGGAACCAATTGGCTATTTGGAACAAATTTACCGAATGGCTCGCCCGAGCCATTCGAGAAGGAGATTGCAACTGTTTTAGCCCTGACACACAGTTTTTCAATAATTTTCCAGCAATTCCCAACATTTTTTGAGTCATTTTTCTCTGGTGGAAGAGCGTCTGACAAAATCCGCAACAGTGTTTGCGGTTTTTGTCATCGCTCTGCAACCACCCCTAACCGATACTGATGCATGTCAGTGGCAGTGCTGACACAGAGTTAACCGGTTAGCTCCTTTGTTTATCGAGTTGATAGTAACAACAGGAGATTAAAATGACTCAAATTAACAGCTCAGTTTTATCAAAAGTCAAAGATGGCTTGATTGTAACCCTCGCGGTAGCGGTTTTGTTTGTAGGCG
>JAHDGV010001139.1 GCA_020631655.1 Chloroflexota bacterium
TCGGCCGAATATCGCTTTTCTTGCCCCAAATTTAAATCTGCTAGATAGGCATGGATCCAGCCGTCAGAAACCGCAACAGAAATATATTTTTCGCGTGTTACCGGCTGGAGAGCCATAAGGCCAAACATCACAAAGCGGCGGGTAATGTGCCATGCCGCTTTGCTTGGGTCTGCTCGAAAGCCGCTGAGCCGCTTAAGAATGCTCTCCCCATTTTCTTGTACGTTGGTGATGAGATTGCCGTGGCCGGGGATGACCACGGCCGGATCAAGCTTCATGATTTTGCGCACCGCCAACTCCGCATCATCGAGGATGGCTGGGCCGTGGACGGCCGTGTGCAGTACACCAAAATCGTTTTCCCACATCGCATCCGCGCCGATCAGCACACGGGTATCCGGCTGATAGTAGCCGATGCAGTCCGGTGCATGACCCGGGAGGGCAATGACTTCAAACGGCATCCCTGACAGGGTAACGATGTCTCCTTCGTTGTAAATTTCATCGGCCGGAGCAACATCGGCCGCCTGCGCAAACTGCTCAAACCACGTTAAGACCTGTTCGTTTTTAGCAAACCAGTCGGCCGTGAGTGGCCCCATCCCAATGGTGGCACCCGATAATTGTTTGATGGTTTTATTCGCTCCGTGATGGTCACAGTGAGCGTGGGTGACCGCAATTTGTTGAATGGCTTCAACCTCAACTCCCGTTTTGCGTATGAGGTCCAATGTTTCGTCAACGTCCCTTAAATGGCCGCTATCAACCAGTGCAGGTGGTCCATCCCCCTGAATGATGATGTTGTTGCAGCTAAACCAGCCACGCTGGATGAAGGTGAATTCAGATGGTAGTGTCAAATCAAATAGATTGGGGCGAGCCACACGCCTACGGCGGTGACGTAGCCCCTACGCAGAAGGTAGTTCGTAATGCTCGATTTTGTCAGCTAAGCGATCTGCCAAATAATCATTTGCTTCGTGCAAAGCGTCATAAATCATTTGGGCTTCTGCCTGATAGGCCAATGCTTTTTCTCGGCTCCAAT
>JAHDGV010001140.1 GCA_020631655.1 Chloroflexota bacterium
AAATCAAACAACTGCGATCAAAAACAACTTGAAACAAAGAGATCAAAAATCTCTCCGCAAGCATGTAGAACAGCCGATGGTGAAAATTAGATAATTGCAATCCAGCTAATTTTCAGTATCGGCTTGATGGGTTGAAATCTTGATTACAAACTCGCGTTGCTCACTTAAGTAAATCAACCCTCCCCTAACACCCTCCCGAGAGGAGGGGGACCTGTCCCTCCCCCCTTGGGGGAGGTTAGGTGGGGGTGACATGGAAACACGAACTACAAAGATGCAACTAAGCGTTCGCTCATCGCATCTGCAAAGGCGGGATCGTTGATGTGTAGGTCAAGCTCGACAAGCTCCACGTTTGAGTTGTTTAGCCCGTTGCGCACCACATCAAACATCGCTTTGCGTGCGTCTGGTGAGTGGAACGGCATATCCTCGTTGTCCATCATGCTGGTCCCTTTTAGTGGCAAAAAGACGGCCGTTGGCCCCGTTGCCTTGTTGAGTTTCTCCACCATGATTTTGGCGGCCTCGATTCGCTCATCGGCCGACGATTCCATAATCGTGATAGATGCATTGTGCACATGCAGGTTCCGGTCTTTGTATCCGGCTGGGACTTCCGCCAACGGTCCATAGGTTCCCATATCTAACGCACCCAGCGAAACAATTTGAGGCGTGCCGGTGCTGGCGGCCGCGTTCATCCGTTCAGGGCCTGCGCCATGGATCCCTTCAACCAAATCGTCGATCAACTCATGAGTGGTGATGTCTGCTACCCCTTTGATGTACCCACCTTGGATCAAAGCTTCCATTGAACGACCGCCGGAGCCTACCGCGTGGAACACAAGCACTTCAAAACCAGCTTCTTCCAGATTTTCGCGCACCTTGGTCACACACGGGGTTGTCACGCCGTACATTGATGCGGTGATGAGCGGTTTGTCGTCTCCGGCCGGAGGAGCCGCTTGCTCAACCATGCCACAAACGGCTCCCACCCCGTTGGTGAAGATTTGGCGCGAAATGCTGTTTAAACCTGCCACGTCCA
>JAHDGV010001141.1 GCA_020631655.1 Chloroflexota bacterium
ACGAGTCTTCGCTGGTTACACCGTTAGGCTGTGTGGTTTTTCGTCCGCAGCGTTTTGTCTACGCAAGACTGATGTATTGCACGCACACGCTGCTAGGAACCATCAGGTCTTTGCGACGTCGTCTGGGTTTAGGTTGAGCTCCGCCAACCCACTGTTACCGAGTTCTATGGAAGCAAATGGCCCACCGTGATGTGCATGAGCGGGGTCCGTTGGATCTAAACAACCAGCCTCTGCGTAAATCGCTTGTGCAAATTGCTCTGCGTTGTCTTTAGGTTTGTAACCTAAGTGACTTGCCAGACGATTATCCACGGGAGCTCGATCGTTGTTCGAGACGCCGTAAATCACACTAAAGCCGGTTACCGGTGTATCGATTGCCCGTTCTACGAGATGCACTAAGTCATCGTAGGAAAGCCATGTACCCACCGCTCTGGCATTGGTCACTTGGGCACACGACAAGATTCGTAAACACACAGATTCAAGGCCCCGTTTATCCCAATATAAGCTGCCAAGGTCTTCGGCAAAGCACTTCGCCAGGCCATAAAAGGTATCGGGTTTGTGTGGTGCATCGGTGCCAATAAAATCGGTTTTTTTGTGCATGCCAACGGCATGAATGGAAGAGGCGTATACCACTCGTTTCAGTTGGTTCCGGTATGCCGCCTCCCAAATGTTGTAGGCACCGATAATGTTCGAACCTAATATATCGTCAAACGGTGCTTCGTCCCCGATCGCACCGAAATGCACAACCATGTCAGCACCTTTCAGCAAAGCTTCCATAGCGGGCAGGCTGGTTAAATCTGCCTGAACATAGGTTTCGTTGGGTAGCAACGTATCAGGGGCAGCAAGAATGTCGGTCGATACAAATTCGTTGCACAGCGACGATAAGGGCTCACGTAAGTAGGAACCCAGTCGGCCCATGGCACCGGTTAAGACGATCTTTTTCATAGTGGTCTGTGTCATTGATTTTTGTTATAAACCGATTAAATAATGGCTTTTTCAACAATGGGTTGATTGTTTACCAGGCGT
>JAHDGV010001142.1 GCA_020631655.1 Chloroflexota bacterium
AATAAATGCGGGAAAGGGCAAAAAAAAGTAAGAATAGCAAACAAAATTAAATAGCCGCATCAGTCCAAATCTCGAACCTTCAATCTCCAGAAACCCAACTCACCGTTGAATTTTAATCCTAAACATCCAAAACTCTCTTCCTGATTAAAACATGCCACAAATCATAATCGGGCGCATGTCTCTAATCAACTCTCTCAGCTTCGAAACGGACACCTCCACAGTGGTCAAAACCATGCTCCTGGGCGAGGCGGGCGTGGGCAAGTCAACCTTCATCGACTGTCTGCTCAGCTACAACGACGAGCTCAATAAATCCAAATCAGGTACTCGATCTAACCCCAGTGGTCTCAACTCACGTGCTTTCAATGTCAATCAACAACGAAATCCCCCTCAAATTTGTGCTTTGGGACTCCTACGGGAGCCCCGATTACCGAAACGTGTGGATGACCTTCGTCAAGGGTGCCTACAATAACTTTTATAACTATCCAGGAAGCATGGTTAATATTCTTTTTTTCGATCTGAGCAACAAAGACTCTTTCATCAAACTGGAAGATTGGGTTGCGTTGGTTGGTGAACATGGCGAACGCGATGCGCTGCTTTGTCTCATCGGCAACAAACGAGCAGAGGTAGCTCCAGCGGCGGAGGCTAAGTTCAGGGGGCATCCGTCCAAGTGACCAACGAGGAAATTGAAGAGTTTATAAGTGCACATGAAATTGAAAGGTGAGCTGACCAGGTATTGGGAAGTGGACTGCAAATTGAGCTCCAACGAAGATCTGCGTCAAATTATTCATGAAGTGGGAGACATGCTCGTGACGAAGGTGCGTCTCCAGGAAATCGAGTACAAGGGGTCCATTATTTCCAAGAAAAGCCTCACACCCAAAAGTCTTCTCAGAGATGAGCTCGGTCAGCCTCAACGCGGGTCCTGTTGCTCGCGCTAATTGGCCTTGTTTAGCCACCTGGTTTGTATTTGTGCACAATAAACGGGGTTTGTGTCGGGGTTTGGGGTTTGGGGTTTGGGGTTTGGG
>JAHDGV010001143.1 GCA_020631655.1 Chloroflexota bacterium
TTGCGGCTGTGAGACACGGCCGCTTTGCTTACAAACGTCGCTTTGCTTACAAACGGCACGTCTCTACTTCAGGCCGGTATCCAAAACCAGAGCGCTCCCTGCACTCACACTTTCACCCCGCACACTGTAAGACGGACCTGTGCGTCGGTAGGGTTGATTCGGCCGACGTTGAGTATAAATCCGATCATCAATCATTGTCACCTCACGTGCCAAGCCTAGCGCCAGCTTGGAGCCATCGGGGGAGAGGCTGACGGTGCGCACCGAGCGGTCAAAGGTCCATTCCTGCACGATTTCGGCCGATTCTAGATCCCAAAGCGTCACCAATCCACTATCTTCTGATATGGCTACCCATTGCCCCGACTCGTCTACACTCATATCGGTCGGATTGCCAACGGCCGGTAACACGTGCAATAGCTCCCCCGTAGCCGCATCCCAAACTCGGGTCTGATCATCTTCTCGCCCCACCGAAATCAAGCGCTGGCCGTTGCCGCTAAACTGCATAATGCTCACATTGCCATCATGCCCCGATACTGAGAATTGATTCTCCAAATCATCCATAGGATAAAAAGTGATGGGACCACTTTCTTCAGCCAAGGCGATCGTTTTGCTGTCAGCCGAAACCACGATGCCGTTGGCTTTTTCGGCCGTCGGGAAGTGAGTCACAAATTGCCCGCTCAAAAAGTAAACGTCAAAGCCATCTTCTGCCCCGGTAATCGCCACCATCTCCCGATCTGCAAGAAAGCCGATGCAGCCGGGGGCCAAGGTTGCACAGCGCCCCTCAAACGGGAACTCTGAAAAACCTTCACCGTCTATGGTGTGGATGGCTAGATTCTCTTTGTTCTTGTAAGCGAAATATCGGCTGTCTTGAGAAAAAATAAGATCAGCTACCGCATCAGAACTGCTCGCGAAGTTTGAGATACGATCTCCAGTCTCAGCATCAACTAACACCTCGTCATTCCCAATAATAGCCAGTGTTGAGCCATCGGGTGAAAATCGAACACGCCACACACTCGTATCCCCGA
>JAHDGV010000013.1:0-29911 GCA_020631655.1 Chloroflexota bacterium
GATTTAAAAGTGACCCACATTTACACCAGCCACGAAGCCAAAGCGATCAGTACGGGGCAGTTAACGGCCCAGCACATGCAGGTGGGCCATTCAGTTTTTGCAGGATTAGAAGAACAAAATAACAACGGGGTCGGCTGGTTTGAATCGGCCGACGACTTTAAGGCGGCCGTGCAAAAGCTTTTTGAACAGCCCCATCAACCGATGTTTGGCCCTGAAACGGCCGAGCAAGCGGGTCAGCGATTTAAAACCGCACTGGCGCAGATGGCCCGCAATCATCAAGATCATGATTGTGTTGCGGCCGTCACCCACGGCCGGGTGATGACATCATTTTTGCAGGCCACAAAAGCGGTTGATCCAGTCCCATTTTGGCGCGCCCTTACCTTTCCAGATTGTGTTGTCATCGATTGGCCAGAGATCAAAATCGTCGGCCGACGCTCGTTTAACTAATCGTCAAAAGCCATAATCCTTAGAGGAGTGTGAACCTACCCACTACACAAGTATAATCTGGGCAAATGCCTGCTCCGCCAATAAGTGAGGACACGACACATGAAAAAACAATTGATAGGAACAATTCTGGCGATATTCATCGGCCTGAGCCTAACCCAAACCGCTTTTGCAGATTCAGTTTACATCGTACAACCAGGAGACACCCTCTCCAACATTGCGCTAGGGTTTGATGGGATTTCGTGGCTGGATATCGCTCGGGCAAACGACATTGTTAATCCCAACGTGATTTATGTCGGCCAAGTCCTCAGAATCCCAGATGGAGCAGTAAGCAATCCCAATCCAACACCAACAATTACCCCGGCAACCGGTAGCGGTTCAGGATCAGGCTCCGGATCGAACAACAATCCAAATCCAGCCACCTACACGGTTCAAGCGGGGGATAATCTGTACCGCATTTCGCTCCGATTTAACACCACCGTTGACTCACTCATCACCCTAAACGGCATCTCTGACCGTGGGGTGATCTACATCGGCCAAGTTTTACAATTGCCAGATGGGGTGGTTGAAAGCCAGCCAACCCCAACTCAGGTGGCATCGGCTGCCACAGCTACCCCTGCTCCAGCGGCGACGGCGACACCGGTTCCGGCCGCGGCAACCAATACACCAGCACCGGCCGCTACAGCCACGCCCGCACCACAACCAACCGCCACACCGGTCCCTCCTGCACCCCAGCCCGCCACAGGAACCAATCTGCTCAAAAACGGATCATTTGAAGAAGGGCACTACAACCAAAACGGAATCCCTGAGCTACAGCTACCGAACAATTGGGGATTTGAATGGGATGAAGGAAATACAGGCTTTGGGAACGAGAAGTGGGACGTATGGATTCGGCCGGAAACGCGCGTTTTGTCAAAGGCGTTTATTCCATCCAACGAACATGGGCTGTACTTTTTTGGCGGCGAACACACGGTCAAAATCTTTAAAGGATTTGGGGCGATCAGCGTGCGGATGTACCAAGATATTGAACTTCAGCCCGGCACCTATCAGCTAACCATTCGCGGTTACAGCGACATGGTGCAAAGTTATGACGGTGGCAAGCAGTTTGCCAGCGACCCATCGGCGGCCGAAGGATTGGCGTTTGCAGGTGGCACAAATAGCGGCTGGCAAGCGATGCCGATCGGGCAAAGAGGATCCGTAAGTGTTAACTTCACTGTAGACTCTCCCCAAGTTGTGCGGGTGGGCGCCAGCCTACGCGGCCGCTTTGCCTTAGAAAACAACGGCTTCTTTGTCGATGATTGGACCCTCGTAAAACTAAATTAGCCTGAAACCAACCAATTTGTAGGGGTGTCCCTTGTGGGCACCCCGATTGGCATCCAATTTGCTTTCACGCCAAATCGGGCCCCCACAAGGGAGGCCCCTACCCCTGATCAAAATGCTAAAAATCGGAATGGTTACATCCTGCTATCACCCCGTCATCAACGGGGTGGTGCGTATGGTTGAGCACTACACCAAGCAGTTGCGCCAACTGGGGCACGAGGTCACGATTTTCACCTTTGGTCCCCCAGCAGAATCTGATGACGGGTCGATCATTCGCATGGCCGGATTTCCGTTGGGCAACACGGGATATTATTACCGGCCGAACTTTTCCAAAACTGCACTAATCAAACTAAATCAGATGGATGTGGTTCACTGCCATCACCTGTTTTTGGGGCCAGAAAAGCTGGCGGGCAAAATTCGGCCGCCGGTCGTCTACACCAATCACACCAGCTATCACCTCTATTCACAGCTTTATCTGCCGATCCCCATCCCATTTATGCGCGACGCCATCGGCAACCGGATGATCCGGCGAGCATGGCCCCAAAATACGGCCAACTGTGATGTCGTTATTGCCCCATCCCACAACATCAAAACGGTGATGGAAGAGTTCGGAGTAACCGCCCCAATTGAGGTAATTTACAACGGAATTGAGCTAAACAAGTTTGCATCGAGTACCACCATCACCCCAGAAAAAAAGCGGTACACGGCCGTGTATGTGGGCCGCTTGTCGCCTGAAAAAAATGTTTTGCCCCTGATCGATGGGTTGATTAAAGTCTGCAACAGATTACCGGAGGCGAAATTTAAGCTGGTCGGCCACGGCCCACAATATGCGGAGTGCAGAGCCAAAATCGACGGGAGCCGATGCGCAGATCAAATCGAGCTCGCTGGCTGGATTCCGGCCGAAGAGATTCCGGCTATTTTGCAATCTGCAGATTTTCAAATCACCATGTCTACATCAGAAGTCCATCCGCTGGCGGTTATTGAAGGAATGGCGGCCGGTTTACCCGCTGTCGTACTGAAAGAGGAAGCGATGGAAGAGTGTGTGGGTGATGGTGCCATCGTTGCCGATGATCTTGAGGCGTGGGTAAACGGGGTGTGCCAGATGGCGAATTCGGCCGACCTTAAAAATGAAATTGGGGCTAAAGCATTGGCCCGCGCCCAAACCTACAACATTAAACAAACGATCCAACAAACGATTGATCTGTACGAACGGGTCATACAACAATCCGCTTTACCCTAACAGTCTGTTTGCAATCGCTGAACTCTGGCCCAAATCAAGCTATAATCGGTCTCAACTATGGCAGAATCTATTGAATCAGCACCAGATGAAAAACGGGTCGGCCGTTTCGGGTGCCTCGGCGGAATAATTTTTCTGATCATCATCGGCTCTCTCCCGATTTTTGCATGCCGCCTTGTAACCACAGGCGTGCTCCAACTTGGCAATGAAAATGGGAATTTCTTGAACATCTTTATGTTGCAAGAGCCAGATCAAGAAGGGATCGGCGTCCAATGGTCTCGATCTTTTGATGACGAAGCGATTTGCACCAGCAACACCGTCCGCTACGTGATGTTTGAAGGCGAAGCGGAAAACTTGAACTACTGCTCGTGTACCAATGAACCGATTTCACGCCCTTTGCCCAGCGGCTGTATATTGTCCGAGTAAACTAGGCTAACTCATGGAAGATTCAGACTTAAATCCGGCACATGCCGCCCGCCAACAGCAGCTTAATCGCTACAACCGGCTCACAATTTATTTCCCCCTGCTTATCATGGCGCTGATCATTATAGGGATCGTTGGGGGTATGATGTGGCTGGTTTTAGCAGGCGATGAAAGTGGGATTGCAAACTGGCGCGAATTTACGTCTGCAACGGCCGATTTGATCATCATTTTGACCGTGTTGCCCCTCATCCTAATTATGGCCCTCTTTCCCATTCTAGCCGGGGTTTGGATTTGGTATACTTGGGAAAATCGGTATCCGGTAGAAACGTGGTTGCAACGCTGGATCAGAAAAAGTGACACGTTTATCGGGACAAATTCCGGCCGTTTAGGCAAGGTCGCAAAAACGTCGGCCGATGCTTCGATCACCTATCGTGCATCCGTAACCCGAATTGGCCGTATAGCAGAACAGTCTTTTAGCTGGCTATTTCCATCAGCCATAAAGACAACAGAAGAGGAATCAAATGAGTGAAGAAAATTTAAACACAAATAAAGGTTGGCAAAACCGATTTTTAGTGATGGGGACCGTGCTCGGCGCAGTTGCAGGTTTGGCATCAGCTTGGATGCTGATCAAATCGGCCGAGAAAAACAACGACGGTCCACCTGAAATCTCAAGCGCGGATCTTCTGCGTTCAACCATAGGCGTTATCGGCATCATTCGCGGTATCGCTTCATTGGGTGACTAAGAAGCTCTTCGCCATAGATTCAATCCGTCCACCGCACTCAATTTCATGGCAAAAATTTTATTAGTAGACGACGATCCTACAAACAGCGATTTGCTGAAAATGTTCTTAGAACTAGAAGCCTTTGACGTAGCTACCGCGCACACCTTGGAGGCTGCACGCAAAGCCTTAGCCCCATCCATCCACCTAATTTTGCTGGACTACCATTTAACCAGAAAAATGAATGGGCTAACTTTACTAACAGAAATACGAACTGGTGAAACAGATCAACCAGCCGATACACCCATCATCGTGGCATCTGGTGACGATCGAGTCGAACAAAAATCTATTGACGAAGGGGCCAATTTGTTTATGCATAAGCCCTTTTCACCCGCCAACCTCGTTCTCAAAATCAGAGAACTCCTCTAATTAACCAATACCAAGTAGAAGAAGGAAAATCGATTGACAACTGAAAACAATGCCAAGCCCACTGGGGTAATGGTGCTCAAAAAAGGGAGGGAAAAGCCCCTACTCAACCGACATCCTTGGATTTTTTCAGGTGCTATCGAACGGATAGAAGGCGACCCAAAAGCAGGAGATGCAGTCTACGTTACCACGCTTAAAGGCGATTTCATGGGGGTAGCCGTTTTTAATCCGGTGTCACAAATCACCGGCCGGATAATGTCATGGCAGGATCAAGATCTTGATGATGACTATTGGCACGATGCAATCCACCAATCGGTCAACCGGCGTGCATGGCTTAATCTTGAACCCAACACCAACGGCTACCGACTCATCAACGCAGAATCTGACGGGATTCCCGGCCTAATCGTTGACAAGTACGATGATTATTTGGTGTTTCAGTGTTTAACCAAAGGGATTGACGTTCGCAAAGATCAAATTCTTAGCCAACTACAAAATTTAACTTTCCCCAACTCAAACCAACCCAAAGCGATTGTTGAGCGGTCAGATGCGGGGGTGCGCAAAAAAGAAGGGCTGGCACAAACCAGCGGCATCGCATCTGGATCAATTCCCGATGATGGGATTTGGTTTCTTGAAAATGACTTGAGTTTCAAAGTTGATCTTCTAAACGGACATAAATCCGGTTTTTATCTTGATCAGCGAGACAATCGGCAACTGCTTGGGCTGAAATCTTTGGTTGAAGGCAAACGGGTCTTAAACTGCTTTGCTTATACCGGTGGGTTTTCGGCTTATGCGGCCCATTCAGATGCGTCTCAGGTGATTAGCGTTGACACATCGATCCCCTCTCTAGAATTAGCCGAGCAAAACGTGCTGAAAAACACCCCCAATCGGCCAAATGATGAATTTATCGCTGGTAATGTGTTCGATGTGCTACGCCACTATCAAGAGCACGATGAACAATTTGATGTCATCGTGCTTGATCCACCAAAATTTGCCCATTCTGCTAAAGACATTAACAAAGCTACTCGCGGCTATCGAGACATTAATTTGCTGGGGATGGATATTTTGCGGCCGGGTGGCAAGCTCCTCACGTTTTCATGCTCTGGCCTAATTTCGGCCGATCTATTTCAAAAGATCGTATTTGGCGCCACAGTTGATGCCAATCGGCAGGCCACAATCCTAAAAAGTCTCCACCAAAGCGCAGATCACACAGTTTCTATGCATTTCCCTGAAGGGTATTACTTAAAAGGCTTTTTGCTCGAGGTCCAGTAGCTCCCTCAGCTATAGACTCACCACCAGCGCTGTTCTTTTCCAATCCGAAAAACGATATATCCCAGAATAATCACCATAAGCGGTGCAATGAGGAAGTTTAAGAACGATGCGAATCCAACCCGGATTAACGCATATGCACCCACAATCACAATCAGCATCCAGCCCCAAGGCGGAATGTTGACAGATGAAAGATCAAAAGATGGCCATGAAAAGCTCGGGAGCGACCGTTCAGCAGGCTCTTCTTCACGATACGGCCGTTTTCTTGCATAGCGGCTATTTCCAGGACTAGTCAGTGACCAGCTATCGGACCAACGTGCTCCACATACTTTACAATTATGAAATGCGGTCGTTACCTTACTATTATCGCTTTCTACTCGATAAATAACCCCGCCACAGTACGGGCAATCACGTCCGGTGTCTTTTGATTGAAATTGATCTGCCATAAAGCGACTTTTCTTCCACTAATGCTGGTTAAAAATAATCCTGAAACAAATATAAATTTGATACTATCATTGTGCTTGTTAGTATGTCAAACAGTTTTACTAGTCAATTGGAAACTTAACGATTTATCTAATTTCAGATTTATGTCTGCAGCCTTTTCCTGACAAAAAAATGATGTCTACATATCATCTCTGCCAGATTGAAAACTACGTTAATTTACACCTTTACTTAAGCGTAGGTGTAAGAGATGATATGAATAATAAAAACTTAATATAGTACTCTGGGGTATAGTGCGTAAGTACCATACGGAAGATGGTCCAAATTACTCACTTATTTCAGCCACCTATAATGTAGCTTTGGCTTATACTTTTAAACAAATATCAATTTTTCCAAGAGATTGATTTGCACCAATTCTTTCACAAACCGAGCCAATCGCATTTTCATACGAAAACCTACATCGAGACGTTTTCAGTCTTCTGATGTGAGTGGGAAAAACTAAACTTGATCCGCTTAATTGTTATACGGATATTTGAATCAGCCGTCCGGAATTTCTACTATATCATTGCCCCTGCCATCATCATTCCTACGCTTGTGCTTGGGTTGCAAATTGTTAAGGAACCTGAATATCTTTCTGGTGCAACAGTCCAAATTCGGTACAACTACGAAATTAGCCGCGTGATCGGCTACGAAAAATTCCCGGCCAGCCCTCAAGACCCAAGTGAACGCATGTTTGCTGAGCTTTGGGAGCTATTACAGACGGACGCATTCATTGACAAAGTTATTGCGAAAGTAGATTTCACCGACGAAAGTGGCGTGAGCCAGCTCCCAAATTCAATGAGCGACCAAAGGGAGTTTATTCGCGACGGTTTACAAATTCAGATCACAGGGATTCGGCAGGTTGCCGTTTTAGCCTACATGCCTACCCCAACCTCCGCACAGCAGGTTATCACGGCCATCTTCGATACCTATCTTGACCACCAGATTACCACTATCGGTGGTTCCGGTAGCGATCTCGTTGACTTCATGAACATCTATTTGGCTGCAAAGACAGAACAACGCGAAAACGTTCAGGCCGAACTTGAAGCTTACCTAGATGCCCACCCTGAGGATCCATCTTTTGATAGACGAGAAATTGAAATCAGCCAGATCTCTCAGTTAACTACGATTATTGATGACTTAACTGGGGATATCGATTACACCAAAGATGTGGTTGATCTAGGATCTCTGATTGAAGGAACATCAGAACGGTATTTCCGTGAAACCTTTATCTTGCTCGACGACCCTTTTCAAGCGGTCTCTATGACCACTTTGACAAAAAAGCTGTCGAATGTGATTCAGGGACTCGCGGCCGGGATCGTGCTATCAATTATCATATTAGGCGTTTTTGTGATATTCGATCAGCGTATCACCCTACCGCTTGACTTGGACAATGCCACTAATCTTCCTATTTTGACGATTGTTCCTATGGAAAATGCCAGTCAACGGCAAAGGTACAACATCAAAGAGAAGAGAAAAACTTTTATCAAAAAACTTCAGAACCGATTCAACAGCCGACCAGAAGCACCTATCGAGCCGCAGCCCAATCGTCGTAGAGCGGGGCACACCAATCGGGATTTAAATACTCTGAGACGATGAGTTTTCAATTCAGGCTAAACATTGCTTTTAAAGAGTTGAAAATATCAAAGGCAGAATTATTATGAAACTTCCAGAAACTAGCGATTTACTACTCCCAATGCTGAAAATTATGGCAGACGGTCAGGATTATCACCTGCAAGATCTATCAAAAATACTGGCCCAAACCTTCCAGTTCAGCTCAACGGGTGAAATTAAAGATCGAACGCTAGATGCCCAGTTTTATAGCCGTGTCGTGGGAGCTCGTTCGTACATGACGCAGGCGATGTTGCTCGAGAGCCCAAGAAGGGGGATTTCTCGCCTTTCTGAACGCGGTCAAGAACTTTTAGATGAAAATCCAGAAACTCTAACCATCAAATCCTTAACTCGGTATCCAGAATTTTTGGAATATCTAAAATCAAGCACATCTGAAAATATCCAAGACTATGTCACTAAAGAAAAATCAGAAGGTGCAACAGTCAGCAATGGATCAAATGGCTCTGGGACCAATGGGAGCGGCACACCGGCCGCAAACGCGCTTAAAAGTGAACCTGCAGTAGAAGCTAGCGAGGAGCTTGCTGAAGATCAAATCAACGGGAGCATCCCTGATTCCTCTTTTGTGGAAGAGCAAGTCGAGATCGTCAATGATTTTGCGAGTGAAGTAACCGCGGAAGATCAATACGAGCATCAAACATCTAATAATGGCTGGTCTCCGGTTGAAGAGGATGAAAACGAAGCGGATGATTTTGACTGGACGGGCGATGGAGAGCCGCTTGAACCGATTGAAATTTCTGCTGAAATTCAAGAGGAAATTGAAGCACCATCTGTAGACTTTGAGTCAGCAGAGGATGATCAAGCTATAGGATTCGAAATGAATAACAATCACACCGATGAGCTAGAAGAAGAACAATCTGAGTCTAGTGAAAATGGCAATATTACAGAGGTTGGGGAAAACGCAATGGCCCATCAATCAGATTCTGTAGAAGCCAATTATGCAATCAACCACAACGATTTGACGGTTACGTCAAATACCATTCCAACTGTACAAAAACAGATGAGTCAGAAAGAAGTAATAGACAATGTTCCCTTGAATGGAAGTCCGGCTGCTCCAGAGACAAATAATCACGAACCGGCCGAAGAGCAAGCACTAATCCCTGTTGAGTCTCGGGTCGCAAAGGCGGCACAACCGATCAACGCTCCTGCTGAGAAAAATGACAGCCTCGTTCAATTTTTTGACCAGCTCAAAATGGTCTCTCAGTTGAACTCAACTCCTCAACAAATCCAGATGGCATCTCAGCCACTTGAAAACGAAAAGCTCAGCCCAAGAATGTTCACACTGTTGATCTTGATGCGCTTTTTGGAAAACTGGTTCCAAAACTTTTGGCTGTACCTCATCCCATTTGTGCTGATGCTCGGTGCGTATGGGGCGTCTTTCTTCATCTTGGAAGATGAGTTTGTTTCGAAGGGTGTTCTTTTTGTTCAAACTGAAACTTTAATCGACCAAGTAGCGAGCTTAGGAGACGACAATGTAAACTTCTTCTTGTCTCCTTCTGAGCAAACGGCCGATGAAATTGTAGAGTTGCTCAACACAGACTCTTTCATCCGCTTGATCATTTCCCAAACACCTACGCTCGAAGCAGAAATGGCAAAAGGTGACAAAATCGTTCGTGAAACAATTGCAGATGTTCGTGAATCCATCGCTGTAAATATTACGGGTAGTAACAATGTTGAGGTGGCCGTTTCGTGGACAGATCAAGAAATTGCTTGGAAAACAGCCACTGCGGCGATGAACAGCTATATCGAATGGAAAATTACATCAGATAAAAGAGACAGCTTTGCGGCCCGCGAATTTCTAGAAAATCTTGTGCCTCAATATGAAAACGAGTACCGGTCAGCCGTTCAAGGACTCGAAGAATTCTTGGTTCAAAATCCTGAGCCATTCCGTGGAGAACGGCCGGAAATCGAGCAATTACAGATTAATCAGCTTGAGGTTGCAGCTCAAACCGCCTTTGACCGCTTCCAGAGTGCTAGCGACAATTTAGAACAGATTCGCCTTGAAGAAGTCATCATCGAGGGTAAAACCCGCCAGTCTTACACCATTGTTGACAGCCCTAAAATTCCAGTAGAGGAAGAAGGTGGATTGGTCAGAAAAATCGTAACTGCAGCCGTGTTTGTCACACTAGGTGTTGTTCTATCCTTGTTGGCAATTATCTTTAGCACCCTGTTTGATCGCAGCTTGCGGTTCCCGATCGAATCACCTTCAGCAATTGGCATGCCCGTGTTGAGCAGTGTTGATCGAATCAAAAATATCGATCAACTTTCAGGAGAAGGGGTTTAAACTCACTTTTTCGGCCGGCGAAATAGTCAGCACGCGCTTATGACCACTGCCAAACCAGCATCCCAAGAGGGTGGTATCCGCAAAATTTTGCGCAATACCTCTTACCTGCTTGGGTCACAGCTAACCACATGGACGATGACCATCGCAACAATGGTCATTGTGCCGCTATACCTTGGCCCCGAAGGCATTGGTGAGTTTGGTGTAGCCGAATCGGTTTGGCTGGTCGCTTCAGCATTTACCCTTTTCGGTCTCGACACCCACTTGGTCAAAACCGTTGCGCGTGAGCCAGAAAAAGTCTCAATCTACTTTGGAACGGCTCTCGTAAACACCGTATTCAATTACGTTTTAACGTTCGGTGGTGTGATGCTGTTTGCCTATATCAGCGGCTATTCTCAGCTCAGAATTCAGCTGATTATGATTGCTGGTATTGGCTCATTCGCCTATTCGTTTATCAATATGTCTCAGGCGGTTTTGACCGGCCTCGAGCGTTTTGACAACATTTCAAAGATCACGGTCATCAACCGAGCAATATTTACCGTTTTAGCCATCTCGGTTTTGTTATTGGGCGGCACGCTGATCCATTATGCATACGTAACCGTTGTTTCTTCAGTGATTGGTGCCATCTTGATGGTAACCGCCCTCTTCAGAGCCAATCGTTTTGACTTTAAATATGATTTTGCTCTATCCAAAGAATTTTTCCGAGAAGGTCGACCGTATTTCTTGGCGCTGATTTTTCTACGAATTTACAAAGAAGCAGACACCATTATCATGGCGGAATTAATCGAGGATTCGGCCGAGCTTGGTTGGTACCGCATTGCGGATCAGCTGTTTGGCACACTCATGTTTTTGCCCAACCTGCTGATCGCGACCTTGTTTCCGATTCTTTCTCGTTTACATGGAGAAGGTGATGATTCACTTTCTACCTACGTCAGCAAAAGCTTTAACTTTCTATTCCTCATCGGCATCCCCATTGGGCTTGGCATCTCTGCGATCGCTAAACCTGTCATCGATCTTATTTACGGTGATGCATTTTGGGGATCTGCCAACATTTTACAATACCTCGGCTTCGTACTGATTATTACCTATCAGACGATGCTGATCGGTTACTTTTTAATTTCTATCGACAAGCAACGCTTGTGGACAATCACAATGATCGTGGCGGCTCTGGCGACCATCCCGCTCGATTACGTTTTGGTTCCATTCGCGGCAACTTTTGGCCCAGCGGGCGTCGGCGGTGCGATGGCTTACCTCATCACAGAAGGTGGGATGGTGATTGCAGGGCTGTACTTTTTACCAAAGGGTTATCTTGATTCATCAAATTTTCTATTTTTCGTAAAGGCTATGGTAGCGGGTCTCTTAATGTATGCAGGCGTGATTTGGCTTACTAATTTTGGGCTAATTCCTGCAATTGCGGCCGGTGCGGTCATTTACCCCATAGCGATCCTGCTTTTACGCACCATTCCGGCCGAAGATATGGCCATTATTCAATCATTAGCGGCCCCCCTAACCAACCGCTTCCAGCGATTTAGACACAACTAGGAAAACTATTATGTTTAGAAGACGAAGAAACGCGCAAAAAGATAAGCTAGACCTAACCGGCAACTTTGACGAGCCATTGCTCGATTTAAGAAGCCGCAATGCGCTTTACAACGAAGTTTTTCCATATGAAACTATCCTTTCAATGCGCCAGCTTTACTCGCGCCTTGAAAGCCAGATCAAAGTTCTACCCAAAAGGTTTGGATTTACCTCAGCCATCTCGGAAGAGGGTGTTTCATATATGAGCCGGGCATTTGGCACAACTGTGGCCCATGACACCGGATCAGACGTTTGCATTGTTGAAACAAATTGGTGGTCACCCACTGTAAACGACCCAGACGGGTTGGGCGCAGTTGTGACCGGCAAGAAAAACTTGAATGATGTGATTGTTTCAACCAATCATCCCAATTTGGCCATCATCTCGGCCGGGCTTCTCTCTCCCAACGAGCGTTCAATCGCATCTCGTTCAGAGTCGTTAAAACGGGTTCTAGAAGAGCTTGGAGAGCGTTTTGACCACATTATTTTGGATCTACCGGCAGTTCAAGCAACCAGTGAAACAATTCCACTAGCAAGCTTAACCGATTCGATGTGTATGGTTGTTCGCCAAGGTGTTACCTCAAGTCAACGTGTGCGTAAATCAATCGATTTACTAGGCCACTTAAACGTAGTAGGCGTCGTCATGAACCAGGTTGAAACCCATACACCAAACTTCATTCTCAACCTATTCCCAACAGAGTAGATCGATGTTTTTATTCTTAACTTTGTTACTAGGCTCCTTTTTGGCCGGCATTGTTTTTTCCGAAGCCAGCCTGAATAAAATCTATATCTATGTAGCGATCCTTGTCATTGGTTTGACGATCTTTTACTACATCGCTCCATCGTATATTTAACGGCGCAAAATCTATAAAACTGATTCCAAGCTTTAAAGAATCTAGAATTAGCTCATGTTAGAAACTTCTCTCAACAGTCAATTAACTACAACTGCAACAGATTTCGAAAAACAGCGGGATAGATCCGTCTTATTCAACGTCTTGATTATGACGGGGATTGGCATTCTATCTCTCTATTTTTTGCTGAGTGAGCACCCTGACTGGACTAAATTGGCGTGGGCGGCATTTTTTATCGCGATGTGGGCCGTGTTCTACCAACCTCGATACGGTCTCTATGCCATCATGTTCTTTAGTCTAGTGGGGGATATTCGAATCAGTCACTTTCTCCCCTTCGACAAGAACCTTTCCAGTGAAGAGTCGATATTTTATTTACACGACTCGGCCGCCGTTAGCCCGGTAGAAATCCTGTTTACACTAACGATTGGGAGTTGGCTGTTGCGCCTGATCATGCGTAAAGAGCTCAATACGATCAAATATGGGGCTCTTTTCTGGATCACCTCTGGGTTTGTAGCAATTGCGCTATTTGGTTTTGTTACCGGTGTTTTAAGAGGTGGCGACATCTTTGTTGCCCAGCTCGAACTACGGCCGATTTTGTACATCATCATCATGCTGGTCTTGACACAAAATCTGATCACAAACCCCAAGCATATCAACAACCTCGTTTGGGCGATCATGATCGCCCTCTTTATCGAAGGTCTGTTTGCAGTTTATTTTGTCCAGTTCAGTATTTTTGAAGTCGTAGACGAACTTACCGAGCACTCTGCATCAATCCACTACAACACCATGTTCATTTTGGTTGCTGCATCTTGGGTAATCAAAAATGGATCTTGGTACAAGCGATTGTTTTTGCCTCTACTCATTCCACCCGTTTTCTACTCATTCTACGTTTCAGACCGGCGCTCGGCCATTCTGGCATTAATTATCGCCCTGGGCATGGTTGGGCTTTTCCTATACCAAGAACGAAGGATTCTATTCAACATTTTAGTTCCCACCGCAATTATCGGTGGCATCTTGTACCTAGGCGCATTTTGGAACAACACATCACCTTTGGGGAAACCGGCACAGACCATCAAAACTGTAATCGCACCTGAACAAAGTAGTGCCAAAGACCAAGGATCCAATTACTACCGCTTTCTAGAAGACCTTAATACATATTTTACTATCCAGCAGAGTCCCATTTTAGGGATTGGATTTGGCAACAAGTTTTATCAAATTGTCCCAATGCCTGACATTAGTTTCTTTATTTTCTGGGAATATATCACCCATAACTCCGTATTCTGGATATGGATGCAGATGGGGGTGTTTGGCTTCATCATGATGCTCTACCTGATATCAGTCTCGATTATCAAAGCCTCCCGAATAGCATGGAAACTACCCAGTAGCGAACTCAAAGTTTTTGCAATTGTCAGCACCACCTTTTTATTTATGCACTTTATTTATGCATACGTAGACATTTCATGGACCAGCCAAAGTATGCTCTATCTTGGCGTTACTTTAGGGCTGATATATATCTATGAAGAGTTCAACGAACGGCTTGAAAATGGTGAAACGATTGATGATTTGTACGCCATTAAAGTTTAGCCATTCCCCGCTACGCTAATATCTTTCCCACCCATTCATGTTTACAAACTAGTTCGTAGGATCTAACTATTTAATCCATGGTTACGTTTAGTGTTGTCATACCCACATTCAATCGAAAAGCACAGCTAATCAAAGTGATCGAAGGACTTGAAAATCAATCTTTTCCAAAAGACGATTTTGAGGTCATCATCATTTCAGATGGTTCAACTGATGGCACAAATGAATATTTGACAGGCTTAAACTCCTCCCTTTGTATTCGGCCGGTATTTCAGCCCAATCAAGGGGTTGCGGCCACACGCAACAACGGCGTTAAAAATGCAACAGGCAAGCTAATCCTCTTCATAGATGATGATGTGGTCCCTCACCCTGATCTTTTAAAACAGCATTTAAAGTCCCATCAACAACATGGGCTAAAAGAGACTGTGATTGTCATCGGACCGATGTTAAATCCGCCTGATCATAATTATGAACCGTGGGTAGAGTGGGAACAGCTGATGCTTTACAAACAGTATGAAGCGATGGACCGTGGCGATTGGGAACCCACAGCCCGGCAGTTTTACACCGGCAACTGCTCAATCCATTTTAGCTATTGGCAACAATTTGGCGGCTTTGACCCAGAATTTCGTCGTGCTGAAGATGTTGAGCTTGCGTACAGAATGGCAGACAAAGGGGCACACTTTGTCTGGAACAATCAGGCGATTGGCTACCACTTTGCTCAGCGCAGTTATGCATCATGGCTCAACACCCCATATGCATATGGGTGTAATGATGTGATTTTTACCCAGAATCACGGCCAGTCGTGGCTGGTGCCCACCATCATGAAAGAATATGGCGGCCGTCGAGCTCTGATACGCGTTGCCAACGCAATCTGCCTAGACCGGCCGATGATCTCCAACCTCGTTCAATCCCTCTTTTTTGGAATCGCTAAATTAAGCCATCGCTTAAACATCAAAAAAATATACATTGCTGGCTTCAGCCTTATATTCAATCTCAGACATTATCAAGGGATGAGTGACAAGCTGGGCGGCCGTGATAAATTCTTCCAGCTCCTAGCCCTTCAAACCAAATAATCTGTTCATCCAAAATTTTATCTTCCAAATCAATGTCACATCATAAAAAAACTTTCCGTTTAGGCGCACTCATTTTTAGTTTGCTCATCATCACGATATTAGTTGCGTGCCAGCCCGAAGATGATTCGATCGGGGTCATTCCAACCATTGCACCCGAATTTGAAGTACCAACTCCCATCCCAACATTTACGGCGCTACCAACGCTCACAAGGATCGCCAACCCCACCCCAACGGCCGAGTTACCTTTAAAAACAATCCTGATTTATGACGACAGGTTTGCACCAGGCTGGGGTCTAGTTGGAGAAGACCTGTTATCTGAAACAACCGAAGAAGTTACGTTTGATGGAAATCAAGCTCTAAAAATCACCCCTCGGTTGGCTTTTTCCCAATTCTATATCGTATCAACCAACGATAATCGAGAGCCGGTTTTCCGAGATGACATTATCGCCGTCAGTTTTTACCTGCGCAGTGCTGAAGCAATCGCTTTTGACGACATGACGATCACGGCCCAAGGTAGCAACGATAATATCTACTGGATTGAAGATGACCGTTCAGCCATCACTACCTCGGGTGCGCGGTTTGAAGATACCCAGCTCGCGTTTACAGGGTTAGGCACCATCCCGCCCGATACATGGGCACGGATTGAGTTCTTGCCGCAAGAGCAGCAATTTGACCCCGTCTACCGAAACTTTACAGGTTTCTACCTATCAAACGCATCCACCTTTTTAGCCCCCTATTACATTGACAGAATCGAAATTTTGGTTGTGGATGAATAAACATATGCGACATCTATCCATTGCAGGTTCAATTTTTCTACTTCTGCTATTTGTCATAGGATGCCAGCCAGAAGTAGAACCAAACGCGGTGTTTCCAACGCCAACTTTGGCGATCGAGCTTAATTCCGGCTCGATTGAAGAAATTGAGATTATCACCTATGACAACATAATTGTTGAAACGGCCGTCCCTTTTGACTATTCAAAAATTGAAGAAGAAGAGGAGAAACAACAGCAGGCCGCCATCGATGCAATCGAAAAAATCGAAATTACTATCGATCTGGAGACTGAAATTTCAAACATCAGCCCATATATTTATGGAGTGGCGCTGTCTGATCCACGAGCCATGCGCAGGCTAACCCCGTCCGTTTACAGCTGGACCGGAGATCCTACCGTACGGTACAACATTTTAAGCGGCCGCGGCTGGAACGAAGGGCGCGAAGCCAGCTACACAAACGTCAATGCTTTCCCCGAGTCGGGAAATCATGCTTTAGACTTTATCGATTTCGCTGAATCAATTGATGCCGCAACAAGTTTTACCCTGCCAACTATTGGATGGGTGGCCAAAGACACCTCATCTTGCTCGTTTCCAGATGCTGAATTGGGCAACTGCTCAACCGGCCTAGAGTCAACCTGCCTAAGCCGCAGTGTAAGCGCAAATCCGGCTCAGACTTCAGTGCAAATTGACCCAGAGGATATGGTGGCTTTTCTGCAATCCATTAAAGACAGTGGCAATTCACTCGACTTTATCTCGGTTTTGTACGAGCCGGAGCTGTGGGGCATTGTCCACTACGATGTTCATCCGGAATGTATGACCTATGGGGAAATTCTTGAGATTTACCAGTCATACACCGTTGCTATCCGAGATGTTGTACCTGATTCTTTACTAATGGGGCCGGGCACATGTTGCTGGGAGTTTTACTTTAACTCCCCTTCTGGGCCTAGAGACAAGGCACTCAACGATGACAAAGATTTCATCCCTTGGTTTTTAGAAAACATGCAGGCCTTTGACGAAGAAGCCGGAAAACGACACCTCGACGTTCTTGAGATTCATTACTATCCACAAGATTTGGTCAATGATTTTGTTGACCCCGTTGTTGCTGAACATCGCCTGCGGGCACCGTGGTCACTATATGACCCGCTTTATTCAGATGAGTCTTACATCAACGAACCGGTCCAGCTTATCCCCAGAATGAACGCCTTGATCGATGAATTTTATCCCGGCACAAAATTAGCCATTAGCGCATGGAATTTTGGGGCTGACGACACAATGAACGGAGCGATCGCCATCGCTGAGGTTCTAGCCATTTTTGGGCAGGAAGATTTGCATTTCGCATCCTATTTCCCAGAGCTTGAATTAGACTCCCCCGCTTACCATGCGTTCAAAATGTACACAAACTATGATGGATTTGGCTCGACTTACGGAGATTTAGCGGTAAAAGCAGAGTCTTCTCACCCAGAAGCGGTATCCTCTTACGCATCAGTTGATCTAGAAACCGGAAATTTGCACATCATGCTGATCAATCGGATCGAGAAGGTGCAAACGTTTGAGACTGAAATTGTCTGGAACGGGTTTGAATCGACCGGTGTGGGCACGATCTACCAATATACCGGCCGGGATTTAGAAAATTTTGATCCCGAATTTGACCCGGGCATCCTTGGTGGGCCGGCCCAAATGGGACAAACAAAACAGGTCATTTCCCTACCCGGATACTCCATCACACACATGGTTCTTGAACCGGTTGAAGGGCGAGAACTCAATAACGAATAAAACCAATGGCTGACACTTACAACATCGGATTCATCATTGAGCAGGCACTTGGGCATATTACTCATGGGAAAAATCTAGCCAAAAATATCGAGCTAGATCCCCAAATCAATCCGTTTTGGGGATACCCTCAACAGCCCCAATCAGGGGTGATGGCTCTGCCCGGCATCCGAAACTGGACACTACAAGCCGGGCTTCAATCGAATCAGGCCTTAAGGCAGCTAGAAGCCAAATCTGGTGGGTTGGACGCAATTTTTTTCCACACCCAAGTAACTGCAATTTTGGCTCAGGGATGGCTAAAACGAATTCCGTCTGTTGTTTCGCTCGATGCAACTCCGTTGCAATACGACTCATTGGGCGAGTTCTATGCCCATGAAAGCGGTCCATCGTGGCTAGAAAGCTTCAAATTCAACAAAAACAAAAGTTGCTACCAGCTAGCAAAAAAATTGGTTACTTGGTCAGACTGGGCCAAAGACAGCTTGGTTAAAGACTATGGGATTAGTGAGCAGAAAATCGTCACAATTGCACCGGGGGTCAATGTCTCTGACTGGCAAGCCCCGGAGCAAACCCAAGCAAAAGATGGTGATGTGGTCAAAATTTTGTTTGTTGGGGGTGACCTAAAACGCAAAGGTGGAGATGATCTGATCGATGCGTTTAAATCGCTACAAGCCGAACTAGATAATCCTAAATTTGAGCTTCACATGGTAACCAAAGGGAATCCAGACCCTGTTGAAAATCTGTTTGTTTACAACAACATGCAGCCTAACAGTGACGCGTTAAAAGCGCTCTACCACCAAGCAGATATTTTCTGTTTACCCACCTACGGCGACTGCCTGCCAATGGTTTTGTCAGAAGCGGCCGCAACCGAATTGCCAATCATTTCAACCTCAGTGGCCGCCATCCCAGAAATTGTGAAAGAGGGAGAAGGTGGGCTTCTGGTCTCTCCAGGATCTGTTCCCCAGCTAAAAGATGCCCTCAGCCACTTGATTACCCACGGGTCAAAACGCCAAGAGATGGGTCAGGCAGCTTTACAAATCACCCAACAGCATTTCGATGCCCAGAAAAATGCAATGAAGCTTTTTGAGCTTCTAAAAGAAACGGCCGAGGATAAATAATCATGCAAAACAAAGTCTTGTTAACCGTTTCAGGCAACATCCCACCCAATATTTTGGCTGAAATTGAAGCCAAAGAACGACCAAGAACTGACTACATTGAAATGAGTGAGGGCTTTTCGGCCGATCTAATCGATTATCAAAAAGCTCGGGAATCTGTTGGCCTGCTTGGGAAATTGATTGGCAAGCTGGGTGGAAATAATGCCCTGCTCGCTTGGGCCTGTTTTCGCCTGAGAAAAAACTACAAAGCCATTTTTACTGATGGGGAGCAAATTGGGCTTCCGTATGCGCTGTTCGTGAGGCTCTTCGGTGGGTTGGTGGCAAATCCGGCCCACCTCATGATTGTCCACTTAATTTCGACCCGGCCGAAAATGATGCTGGTTGATTGGTTTAGTTTAGAAAGAGCGATTGATCGGTTTTTAGTTTACTCAACCAAACAGCAGGAGATCATTTGCAAAAGATGGGAGCTGACCAAAACCGAAGTTCCGTTTACTCCGTTTATGGTTGATCACAAGTTTTTCTCGGCCGAAGAAGCTGAAAATCAGCCGGATATTCCCGGCATTACAGATATTGAAAAACCGTTTATTTGCAGTGTGGGGCTTGAGTTTCGGGATTATCCGACATTTATGGATGCGGTCGAAGGGTTAGACATCCACATCTACATTGCTGCCGGAAGCCCGTGGTCTAAACGAGAAGACCAAACCACCTCGGCCGAGATCCCTGAAAATGTGACGGTCAAACGCTTTACCCAAAAAGAATTGCGTAAGCTGTATCACAAAAGCCAGTTTGTGGTGATGCCCCTACTAGAAAATGATTTTCAGGCCGGCATCACAGCGATTCTAGAAGCGATGTCTTTGGGCAAAACGATTATCTGCTCAGAAACAAAAGGGCAAATCGATGTGATTGAAGATCGAAAAAACGGCCTTTATGTCGCCCCCGGCAATGCGGCCGAACTGCGGGCATCGATTGTTGAGCTACTAGACAATCCTGCCGAAGCACAAAAAATGGGGCAAGAAGCCCGTAAATTAATCGATGACTACATGAATCTTGACCTATATGTGACTCGCTTGGCTAAACACATCGATGATGTGAGTTAAAACTCCCCTTCTGGTCCTGATACCAAAACCAGCCTTCCAACACATTTTTTTATAACCAAACTTTTACTATTTTTATTCGTATACACGCAAAAATAAAGGTGATTGTTAAGGTTTGTAAACTAGACTCTTTCCAACTTAAAGAAAAACTTTTGAGAACAAAATTTATTGGATGAGACTCAAATCTTTTAAAGTTGTTCTCGTGTTACAAGCAATATAAGATTCTAGAGTGGAAGGGAAATTGTTTAGATCTCGCCCAACAAGCAGGCTCCGAAATTCTGAGCTACAACTATTGGACAAAAGCGAATTCAAAACGCTCTAAATATCCTAAGGAAGAAACTACCCGTGCAAGAAACAAATTTAGATGTAGATGATGGGCAATTTGAAACAAGTTATGCTGATTTCAGCATTACTCGCTCTTTTCAACAGCTAACCCACCTGATCAGCAAAGATCATGAGAAAGCGGCCAAAGACTTTTTGCCTTATGTTCAACTGGATGATGAACGCTTAGCAAAAGCTTTGGAGGTTGATAAAGTTAAAGGCAAAAAGATCCTTGAGATTGGACCTGGCCAAAATATGGAGCGTGCCCATTATTTCGGAATCAATAACGAAGTCGTTGGTATCGATTTAGACGTTATCCCAGCGGGCTGGCAAATCGGCCCATACTTGAACATGTGGCGCGTGAACGGATTTGGCCGATTCGCAAAAACCCTCGGCCGGAATTTGCTCATCAATCCAAGTCAAAGCCGAGCTTGGATGCGGGTTACCGGTGCCAACAAAATTCATAAACCAAAAATCTACTACGATGATTTCTGCTCCGCTTCAATAGCAGATCGGGTCCCTAATTTCGGAACATACGACGCGGTTACAAGCTGGTCAGTTTTTGAACATCTACCGGATCCTCGCACATCAGTAAAAAACATGGTCGAGGCCTTAAAACCCGGTGGTGCGTTCTACATTAGCCTCCACTTGTACACGTCTAACAATGGTCACCATGACATGCGCGGCTTTACGGGTCAGATTGATGAGTTGCCGCTTTGGGGACATTTGCGCGAACAACATAAAGACAGCATTTTTCCAAGTGCATATTTGAACGAGATTCGCCTTGAAGAGTGGCGTGACATCTTTAATGAGTTAGCTCCAGGCCACACCGAGTATCTCGATAAATACGAACATCCTGAAAAATATGGCCCAATGCTCACCCCAGAGCTACTCGAAGAGCTAAAAGACTATACGCTCGACGAATTATTGACCGTAAATTTGGTCTACGCTTGGCGCAAACCACTCTAAGCTCAATTTTTCTAAACCCGGCCCAACGGCTAGGCACAATCTAAACAAAACGCTCAGACAAAATACCTTTGCTTGAGCGTTTTTTATTTGGGCTATCTCGTGTCCCTAAAATCGTATCATTTTTTGATCACCCCATAAATGGGTGAAAATTGTTCACAAAAAAACAAATGGAAATACGTAGAGGTATCCATATACAAGCAATGAAGGCTAAATTAAGATGTTGATCATAATCTCTGATTTTTTTTAGGGTTTAAACTTGAACATCGTGGGATTCGAATGCTATTTCAATGCCGAAAATTTCCTCATATTTAATCACCGTTAATTTGGTGTTTTAACTGGTGGAAGCACCTCTTGCCGTAAGCGCCTTCGTAATTTCTCATTCATATAATCAAATTGTCCAGAGGAAATGTAAGGTTGATGCTTTTTGAAGGTTTTCAGAAAGACTAAAACCAAAAGACCATTGAATATTTGATTGGTTGCCTTTACTGTACAAACTACTCAGGATTACAAACCGATTTCAATGTTCTTTGCTCTCCATATCTTCTTCCGGGTTTTGTTAGTTGTCCCATTTATCATGGCGGCTTATTTGCTGTTTTTGACAGTATCGGCCGTTATCGTAACTTTTATATCCAGAAAAAAGGGACAAAACGAAAACAATGAGTACATCTTTGTTATACCAGCGTACAACGAAGAAAAGCTGATTCACAAAACCCTCGACAATCTGTTAAAGGAAGTTGAATACGATAAGAGCAAATTTGAGGTCATTGTCATTGCAGATAATTGCGCAGACAAGACCGCTGAAATTTCTAGATCGTTAGGTGCAACTGTTCTTGAACGCAATAATGACCAGCTGAAAGGCAAAGGTTATGCACTTGAATGGGGGTTGGAGCAATGTTGGGCACAAGGAAAATCGCCTGATGCGGTCATTATCCTTGATGCTGACACAGTTGTTTCAGCCAATTTCCTACATGCGATTGACGACCAGTTCAGTAAAGGGCATCAAGTTATTCAGTCGTTTTATTCGGTTTTAAATCCGACTGAATCATGGAGTGCAGGGTTGAGATATGCAGCTTTGTCGGTTTTGCATTTTGTGCGGCCGCAGGGCAGAAGTTTATACGGTGGTTCGGCCGGGCTGAAAGGCAACGGCATGGTTTTTGCCACCGATATTATCAAAAACCATAACTGGTCCTCATCTTTAACAGAAGATATCGAATTTCATATGTCCTTGCTTCTTGAAGGGACAAAAGTTCACTTTGCCCCTGATGCGGTTGTTTGGGCCGAAATGCCTAACTCAATCGAAGATGCCAACAGCCAAAATGAGCGTTGGGAATCTGGCAGGCTAGAAATGGCAAAGAAGTACGTACCTGAATTAATTCGGGCGGCGATTCTGCCAAAACAGGGGCAAAAAAGAAATGCAATTCCACAGCTTGATGCTGTAATGGAACATGTCATTCCACCTTTTGCAATTTTTAATGGGATCAGCTTGATCCTCATTGTCGTAGGATCGATTTTGTTTTTTATAGATCGATCTGCACCGCTGGCACAGCAGAATTTCTTTGTGGCATTAGCCATTTTGATGATTCAAATCGTCTATCTGCTCTCCGGATTGATTTTAACAAAAGCACCAGCGGCCGTTTATAAAAATCTACTCCGAGCACCTTTTTATGTGCTTTGGAAAATCATGCTCGTTTTTCGGATCTTCTCAAACAAAACAGAAGACGATTGGATTCGAACTGCAAGAAACGAATCCTAATTAACCGTTCTCCGCTGTGGAGAAAGGAAATCACTTCACTTTGGCTCAAGTGAAAGTTTGATTTCAAAACACTATTTAAACATGGCAATCGATCACCAATACACAACACCCATCATCGCGAACATCGAACCAAATTCCAGAATAATGGACGAGAAGGCCGCTAAAATGCTGGAGATTTACTCCAAAGGCACATTTAGTAGTCACAGAATGGCTAGCCGCTTGCGCATCAACCTTCTACTCTATGTCATTCGCGGGAAAATAATTCAAAACCTAAAAAGAGCGTTCGATATTACTATCTCATCGATCGTTCTGATTTTGATTTCACCCATCATGCTGGTTACCGCCCTACTGGTTAAATTTACCTCTCCCGGCCCTGTGTTCTTTTACCAAGAACGGGTGGGCAAATGGGGTAAATCTTTCTACTGCTTTAAGTTTCGATCAATGTACATTGATGCTGAGCAACGCAAAAAAGAATTGATGGCTGAAAATGAGGCAGATGGGCCCGTTTTCAAAATGAAAAAAGATCCGCGCATTACTCCAGTCGGCCGAATCCTTCGCAAAACCAGCATCGATGAACTACCCCAATTATTTAACGTGATTCGTGGGGATATGAGCTTGGTAGGCCCACGGCCGGCGGTTCCTCAAGAAGTAGATGAATACGATTATGTTTCTTTAGGCCGATTAAATGCTATTCCCGGAATTACCGGATTACAGCAAGTTTCTGGCCGGAGTGATTTAGACTTCCAAAGATGGATTGAATTGGACCTGCAGTACATCGAAGAACAAAGCTTGTTAACCGACATCAAGATCTTGCTAAAAACGATTCCTGCAGTCTTGCTAGCCCGTGGCGCATATTAATCCTTAACGCAATGGGCTGAGCACCATATCCAAATTATTTAGCAAGGTGGCAAAAGCCGTAATAACCAAGGCACCTTGCATCAAAAAATCAATTATCTAAATTGATCATTATCTTCCCCAGAAAAGCTATTTCACTTATTACCCACCTCAATCGAAAACATGTCATTAGCAGAATCTGGTTTCCATATGGCTAACTCAAGCCCCAAGGGTAACTCGACCAAATCAAATAAAAACATTCTGATCCGCAAATTGTTGATTATCGCCGGTGTGCCTATCGATAATTTAACGATGGATGAGTCTTTGGATCGTATCATTGAGCTGATCCGTATGGGGCGGGCTGACGGCCGAACACGCCAAGTCGCCACAGTTAATGCAGATTTTGTTGTGAAGGCGGCCGAAGATCCTGAGCTAAGATTCATTTTGCAAGAATCTGATCTTGCGACGCCTGATGGAATGCCACTGGTTTGGGGAGCAAGAGCTCTAGGCGTAGACATTGAAGAACGTGTTGCTGGAGCAGATATGATCCCAGCACTGGCAACCAAAGCGGCTGAAAATGGACTATCGATCTATCTGTTCGGCAGTGTCGATGGGGTAGCTGAAAAAGCCGCTGAAATTTTAAAAGACAACAACCCCGGCCTAAACATCGTTGGAACCGCCTCGCCTCCATTCACATCTTTGATCGATATGGATCCAAAGTATGTTGAGGATATTCGAGCAAAAAAGCCAGATATTTTGCTAGTTGCGTTGGGGAACCCAAAACAAGAAAAATTTATCAGCATGCATAAAAACAAGCTTGGCGCGGCCGTCGCTATCGGCATTGGCGGCACGCTTGACTTTATTGCGGGCAAACAGACCCGAGCGCCAATTTGGATGCAAAATACGGGCACTGAGTGGATGTTCCGCATGTTCTCGGACCCCAAGCGCTTGGTTGAACGTTACTACAACGACTTAACAGGGTTTAGTCGATTTTTTATAAGCCAGTGGTGGCACATGCGAGCGGGCAAAGGCACAACGGCCGATAGTGATGAATCAAAGATCATCATGAACCAGAACAAAGCTGTTGTAAATCTGCGCGGCCGTATCGACATGACAAACAATCGGCATTTAACCGAACTGCTCGAAGCCGCATTGCTACAGACTGAGCATATCGAACTCGATCTGGAGCACGTCACATTTCTTGATAGCGTTGCTATCGGAACTATTCTCGCTTTTACCCGAATTGCTAGAGACAGAAAGGGCGATGTCAATTTAATTAACGTTCCGCGGCCGCTGATGAAAACGCTCAATTTGCTCAAATTAGATCGCTTCTTTGAACTGCGTGAGCTTTCGCAATCAGCATCAATCAAAGAGCTAAAAACTATTCAAGTCCGTCGAGATTCAGTATCTATTCCAGTTCCTTCAATTTTCGATGCAACGACTTCAGATTCATTAATCCAGACAGCAATGGACAATTATGAATCTGAAAAAAGTCTCATTTTGGATTTTTCTAACACCCGGTTGTTAACAAGTGCAGGGCTCGCGGCCGTAGTTAGAATTAATAGAGAAGTTGTTTGTCCAGAAGGTGAATTCTTCTTAGCCAATTGCTCAGAAGACGTTCTAAGAATCCTAAATCTGGTCAAATTTGACGCAATCTACCCAATTATCGAAACCGATTAAACCTTCCACACCAAACCCCAATCCCAATGAAAGCTTTAATTTTAGCTACGGGTGATTCTTTAAAACTTTCGCCACTTACAAATAAGCTACCCAGCCCCCTACTACCGGTTGCCGGAAAGCCGATCATGTCCTACACAATTGAGCAGTTGGCTCACGCTGATATCAATGAAATTGTCATTTGCATTCAGCACATGGGGGGGCAAATTGAGTCTTGGTTCGGCAACGGCCGACGCTGGGGCGTTCACCTCGAGTATTCGTTACAACGTGATGCCTTAGGCAATGCAGGGTCAATCAAATGGGCGCGGGGGTTTTTAGATGAGCCGTTCTTAGTCATCAAGGGTGATACCTACCAAGCTCTTGATATGCCAGCCTTAATTGACTCCCATCAAAAATCAAATTGTATTGCCACCTCGATTCTCTGCCATGACTCACGTGAGTCAAGAGCCGCAGGGGTAAGTCAGCCGCTCGAATGTTACCTATTTCAACCAGAAATCTTGGATTACATCCCAGAACGACAGTTTTTTGACATTCAGTCTGATCTGTTACCTGTTTTAGCTCAGGCAAATCAGCAGGTAAATACGTTTAATCACAAAGGGTATTGGAGCCTGTTAGATACCTTCCAAGAGCTACAGCGGGCTCAAGTAAATTTTATCAACGCGCTTTCAGGCCAAATTGCGAAGGACGAATTAACGTTTTTGAATTTACCCACAATTAAGGGGAACAAATTTGGACCAACCGTCTGGGCAGGCAAAAACAACATTATTCACCCCTCTGTGCGTATTTTTCCGCCGGTTGTGATTGGTGATAACTGTCAGATCGGCAAAGATGTGGAGCTTGGCCCTTACACGGTAGTAGGTTCAAATTCAATCATTGATGACGATGCGAGTATTCGGCACAGCACGGTTACGGAAAAAACCTATATCGGGAAAGTAGTCAACGTTGAAAACAAAATTATCACGAGCAATCTGATTATTGACGTTCCAACTGGGCAATCGACTTACATCACTGATCCATTTTTGATTAGTAGCGCCTCGCCACCTGTTATCAACAGTGGGTTTAGGCTGATTTTTGATAAAACAGTTGCACTATTGTTTTTGATCATGCTTTCGCCGCTGATTGTCTTTATGTGCCTGGTGACCTTTCTAGGAACCGGCCGGATGTTTCGCGATGTTGAGCGCATCGGCGTCATTCCATCAGACATCATTTCTGGTGCAGTGGTCTCCCCTTCTAGAATTAATCTAAAACACTTTAATACTGTAAAGAAAAACGGCAATCCAAGCTTCTTAACCAAATGGATTCGAGTGACCGGCCTGTACCGAATTCCAGAGCTGTTCGGAGTAATGAGTGGACAACTTTCTCTCATTGGCGTAAAACCTCTGTCCCTGGATGAGGCCGATCAGTTGAACGAAGAATGGCAATTCCAACGGTATAGTTTCAGCGCCGGATTTACAGGGTTGTGGTACACAGAACAGTCAAATTCAAACCGCGTTACCTCTGCATTAATCTACGATGTCTACTACGTAGCTATGCGAAGTTTTTACGAGGATTGCCGGATTTTGCTTAAAACTGTCCCCAGATGGGTGAAAAACCTACTCTTTTCCTGAAAAATTCACCCATTACTTTTGTTCCAATTATGTCAAAAGTTACAATTTGCAGAGTAAAATAGTGGTAGCCTACCTCTGAAAGTTAATTGAATTATAAAAATTCAAAAGGCTTTAATTCATAATCAAGCCAAGGGTATAAATATTCTTGGCCTAAATCAACCAGTTATCATTCTCTTGAAGTAGGAGTTATCAATCAATGGAAATTAAATCACACGAAGCCGGAGACATCATTGTCATGGAGTTGGAAGGTCGTTTCGACGCATATTCAGCACCGAAAGCCAACGAATGGCTTGAAGAAGTTATGACCAACCGCAAGCCGCCCAACGTAATCGTAAATCTTGAAAATGTTGTGTTTGTTGACTCAACCGCTCTTGCCACGTTGGTACAAGCAATGAAGCGTTGCCGCCAGCTTGATGGGGATTTGCGTCTTTCAAATCTAAAACAACCAGTTCGTATGATTTTTGAGTTAACTCGCTTAGATCGTGCATTCGAAATCTTTAATCTAGAAGAAGAAGCAGTTGGCGCATTTACAGCCTAATCTATCTAGATAAAACACCATGAGTAAAGCTAATCTCTCGCCCGAAGCTCGGATGATCTCTACGGTCATTTCGGGCCAACGGAGTCAATTCCGGTCGCTAGCAGATGCTTGGCAAACGGCCGGGGCGACATCACTGTCAGTTTGGGCCAATGGTGCCCGGCTGGCAGCTTGGCCAAAAGGGGTGATTGATATCACCCCGTCTATGTCGGCTCCGATTCGGATCAACGGAGAGGATGTGGGAGAGCTGGTTGTAGACGGAGTTGGAAATCCGGCAGCCGAAAAAGCGTTAATCGCAAACGCAGGGTTTATTTCTCGTTTAGCTCGAATGGAAAACGAGCTAAACGGAATGACCGAGCGGTTGATCGACACCCAAGATCAACTTTTAGCCGTTTACGGATTAACAGAAGCAACCCGCAATCATCTAGAGCTAGATGATCTGCTAACCCAAGTGGCTAAAATCGCCACAGAGTTGGTTTCGTGTGAAGCGGCGTTTGTGCTCATTCAGCAACCTGACGGATCCTCGAAGGTAGAACACTTCCCCGAGGTCAAGTTAGACGATGAATTAATTCAGTCGTGCTTAACGAAAGTTGCAGACACGTCTGAATATTTACTTCTAAACCTAGGTGACACTGAATACAGCAAAGCTGGTTTAAGGGGCTTACTGGTTCATCCGATCGTGATTCGGGACCAAATTACGGCCGCAATCGGTCTAATTAACAAAAAAGATGCTGAGTTTGAATTCCCTGACATCAAATTACTCAAAGTAATTGCTGAACATGCGGGAAGCAGAATGGAACACCTTATTTTGTTCCAAGAAAGCATCGAACAATCAAAACTACAGGTTGAAGCCGATTTGGCAAAACGGGTTCAACTTAGACTACTCCCCACCAAGTTCCCAGAAGTTGAAGGGCTTGATTTATGGGCCGGATCAGAACCGGCATCACAAGTTGGTGGTGACTATTACGCATTTGTATCTCGGCCGGATCGCCCCTTCACATTCTGTGTAGGTGACGTCTCTGGTAAAGGGATGCCGGCCGCCCTACTTATGGCAATGAGCCGAACGGTAATGCGTACCAAAACTACCGTGGACCCTACCCCAACACCTGAAGTCATTTTGGATGACTGTAATTCAGAGTTGTACGACGACTTTACCGAAGTTAGCATGTTTGCAACTGTGTTTGTGGGTCAGTATCACCACGAAGAAAGACGGCTGATGTACGCAAATGCGGGACATTCACCGGTCGTATTTTGCCCCTATGATGGAGAGCCTGTTTTATTTGAAGCAGATGGGACAGCAATTGGCGTTCTTCCTACCAGCCTTGCTGAAGACCAAGAAGTAATTTTTAGAAAAGACGATGTTTTAGTCGTTATGACCGATGGCTTCAGTGAAGCCAGTAATCATGACGATGAGCTGTTTGGCTATGATCGCTTGCTAAAGGTTGTCAAAATGCTTTCAAAGAAATCTGCTAAAGGCATTTTTGATGGACTGTATGAAACCATCAAAAACTTTAGTGCCGGACGCCCCCAAGACGACGATCAAACTATGATCGTGATCAAGGGTGTTTAATAATTTTTTTTATTTTTATATTCAACATTCTTTTATATCTATAGGTATTTGCCCCCCAAAGAGGGTTTTATGGATCAAACAGTCATTCGATTAGATTTACCAGCAGAGCATAAACATTTGAACGTTATCGGCGCTTGTCTGAACGCGATACTCGAACGGGTTGATCAAGTTACAGACAAAGAAATGCTTGCCTATAACCTTGAATTGGCATTGCATGAAACTTGTACCAACATAGTTGAGCATGCATATTCTGAGCAACAAGGCCGAATTCGGGTAGCAATGTCAGTTATTTGCAACCCACAGCGTCAGCTTATTGTTGACCTTCACGACACAGGATCGTCTTTTAATCCGACGGAAGCGGACGACCCAGATTTAGACGGCGCGCAAGTCCATGGTTATGGATTGTTTTTAATGCGCCAGCTTTTAGACGAAGTGGTGTACCGCTCTAGCGATACAAGCAACCACTGGCGACTTGTTAAAAATATTTAATTAATCGCTCGTATTAAGTAAATGAAAAGGCCCTTGAGTTTTTAGAACTCAAGGGCCTTTTTATTTTGCAGCTTTAGCTAGAGCTTATGGCTGAATAACAATCA